>NZ_JACHGW010000001.1:1200000-1500000 GCF_014202505.1 Armatimonas rosea
CAACACGGCGAGCAATCTCTGTCTGAGAGCCGTGGGAGGGCCGGAGGCGGTGAACGCGCGGCTGGCCGCGTGGGGCTGCACCCAGACCAAGGTCCACCGCCCGATCAAGTTCAAGCTTGAGGAGAGCGACCCACCGCACACCGCCACGGGAACCCCCGCCGACTTTCTGGCGATCCTAGCCCAGCTCGGGCCGGAGACCAAAAAACGCATGGCCCAGGTCAGCGATACCGCGATGCTTCCCCGGCTGCTCGGTGTCAATGCCTACGCCCGTGACCTGCGTCTCGCGCCGCCGCCCTTCACGGTCGCGCACAAGCCGGGGGCCGTGAGCGGGGTTCGCAACGATGTCGGCTTTATCGAGCAGAACGGCAAGACCCTCACGGTTGCGGTCTTTACCAAGGGCTGCCCCGACCCGCGCTGGACGGTCGAGAACGCGGGGTGTCTTGCCGTGGCCCGCGCGGTCGAGCAGCTCGTGGAGCACTTCTTCCGTGGCTGAGTTCCGCTGGCGCTGGAAGGGGAGCGCTGCCCCGGAGGTCCGTGTCGCGCCCTTTCTCTACGGCAAGAGCTGGGCCTACTCCGTGGAGATCGACGACGGCCCGGCATCGACCCTGGCAGTCTCGCTCCCGCTCTTGGCATCGTACTACTTCTCCGATGCGCCCCCTGGTGTTACGGGGGGCAAGCTCCTGCCGTTTGTGGGCGGCGCGGCGGTCTTTCCCCTGCGGGTGGGGACGGGAAGCCCGGCCTATCTGGAGACCGCGCAGCTCCAGCAGCTTGAGCGTGCGGGCTGGGCGGTGCTCAACCACGGCTATGCCCATCGCGGCAATAGCTGGGAACCCGACGGTGCCCTCACGCCCGCCCAGCTCCGCGAGGAGCTCTTCTGGAGCCAGGTCGTTCTTGCCGCGAGCCGCGAGAGCCACCGGAGCCCCACGCACTTTGTCTACCCCAATGGCTACATGGCCTACCAGCAGCACCTCAGCGCGTTTGGGCTGGTGTCAGGCTCCCGTGTTGCGGGAAAGAAGCCCGGCCTCTCCACTCTCTCCGACCTCGACCGAAACTACCTCGATGAGAGTGTCTGGAGCAAGGCCAACGACCCCTTGGTGGGGCTCCCGCGGGTACCGCAGCCGGGGCAGTGGGTGATCGACTTTACGCACGGCATGGAGGCCGCGCCCTCCTCGCCCAACCACAAGCGCTGGCGGGAGCGCCTGGGGTTTATCGAGAGGCTCGGGGACGGGCTCTGGTGCGCACCCACCCCCGCCGTGGTCGCCTACCTCCAGGCCGCACGCGTCGCCAAGCTCAAGATCGAGCGCGATGGCCTCACGGTCACGCTCCCCGAGAGCCTCCCCGGAAGCCCGCTCACTCTTCAGCTCAAGGGGCTGCCTGCCGATGCCCCGACACCGCCCGGGGCAACTCTCTACCGCCAGGGGGAGACCGCCTGGCTCACCACACCGTTGCTCGGCAAGCCTGATGCCGCGCCGCCCGCTGCTCTGGAGTGCGTCTACTCCGGCCCCGTGCGCGAGCTCCGCTTCCCAAGACCGGTTCGGGTCGCAGGGGTGCGCCTGCTCCAGCGCGGCGAGACCCGCCCGGAGTTTCGTCTTAGCCTAGCGCTCACCACCTCAGGCGCGTCCCAAACCCTTGTCGATGGTCCCCTCAAGCCCGCGTGGGGAGTCTGGCTGCTCTATGCCCTCCTGCCCAACGCCAGTGCCACCCTGGCCACAGGCCTCGTCCCCACCACCGACCCCGCCCTCACGACCATGGAGGTCTGGGTACAGCCCTAGTGCTGAAAAACATGGCAAATTTTTAGGGTTTTCTTGTATAATCTCACACACAAGGGAGTCTTTAGGGATGCGTCGAGGTTTCACTCTCACGGAGCTACTGGTCGTCATCGCCATTATCGCAATTCTGGCCGCGATTCTCTTCCCCGTCTTTGCCCAAGTACGTGGGAAGGCTCGTCAGAGTGTCTGTCTCACCAACATGAAGCAGCTTGCTCTCGCGCAGCTGATGTACTCCCAAGACTATGATGAGACGCCTCCTGCGGTGTTCTTTGGCGAGGCGGATACGCCCCGTGGCTACACCTGGCGCTTCGCGCTTCACCCGTACGTGCGGTCTCACGAGGTGCATTTCTGTCCACAGGTGCGCCTACGCTCTTGGCGCCCGGATACCCGTCGCCGTGCCTTTCGGGTTCGTGTGGGGACCGATAGCGAGGGGCAGCCGCTCTACGATTTCGTCTTCTCCACCTTGGATTTTCGAGGGACAGCCGCCTACGCAGTGCCACGCGTCCACCGTTACCCAGGTGGTGCGACTCCGCTATTTGCCAATCTCGAGGAGGATGGAGTCTCCACCAGCTCCCTTGCGGCTGTTGCGGCTCCTGCCCAGACCGTGCTCTTGGTCGAGGCCCACTCGCTTTTTAGCGGTAGCTACCAGTGGGATCCCCGGCCCTCGGATAGCCATGGCCAGCGCCTAGGAGCCACGCGCCACACGAACGGCTCTAACTCTGCCTTTGCGGATGGGCACGCCCGCTGGAGCGCCCGAGGACAGCTGGGGTGTGGCACGGGCGGCGGAGCAGATCGCTGCCCTTGGTCGATAGAATAGGCCATGATTGTCTTTAGCGAGGCCTCCCCGCACCTGCCCCCGTCGGCGAGCCTGCGCGATATCACGGCCATGACCGAGGCGGCACAGCTTGTCGGGGCGCGGGTGTTCTCAATCCCTGAGGACTTTGAGACGTGTGGCGGTGCCGAGGCCGCGCTGGACTGGACTCCCGAGCAGTCGACGCCCATGCCTGCCGTCTGGATTGGCTACATTCCCTCCCCGGAGCGCTACGCCCAGCTCTACGCCGCTGCGAGCGCCAAGAACATCACGCTTCTCAACACCCTCGACCAGCACCTGAATGCCCAGGAGATGGACCGCTCGCTCCCGTGTCTGGGGGAGCTGACACCCGCCACGGTCTTTGTCACCGCGCCCGAGCAGGCACATGCCGCCGCAGAGCACCTAGGCTTCCCTGTCTTTGTCAAGGGAGCCGTTCAGTCCCGCAAGAGCCGTGGCTGGCAGGCCTGTGTGGCCGAGAGCCCCGAGGCGCTGGAGCGGCTCTGCACCGCCCTCTTCTCCCTGGAGGCACGCAGCCGAGGCCGTGTCGCGATCCGGCGCTTGCTCCGCCTCCGCCACGCCCGCACAGGGCCGGGAGCATTTCCCTTGGGACGGGAGTTTCGCTTCTTTGTCCTCCACGGCGAGCTCCTCGCGGGCGGCTACTACTGGGAGGGCGACGACCCCCTGGCACGCCTCACTCCCGACGAAGAACAAGCAGTCCACGCACTGGTCCGAGAAGCCGCCCAGCGCGTCGGGACTCCCTACCTCACGGTCGATATCGGGCAGGACGAAGACAGCCGCTGGTGGGTGATCGAGACCGGCGATGCCCAGTTCTCCGGCCTCAGCCAGACCCCAAGACTCACGCTCTGGAACCAGCTTCGGGTACGCTTAGGGGCATGACACCCGAACTCAAGCTACGTATCGCGCGGCCCACGGACCATTGGGACGAGCTCCTGCGCTTCTACCGTGAGGGCCTTGGGCTGGAGCTGCTCGGCTCGTTTGAAGACCACGACGGCTTCGACGGAATGATGCTCGGCGCTCCGGGTGCGCCGTATCACTTCGAGTTCACCCGCCAGAAGGGCCACACGGTCGGGCCCGCGCCATCGCAGGACAACTTAGTCGTGTTCTATCTCCCGGACACCGCGCAGTGGCAAGTCGCCGTCGCCCGCATGGAGGCACACGGCTTCGCCCCGGTGCCGTCGTACAACCCGTACTGGGACCGGATGGGCAAGACCTTCGAGGACCCCGACGGCTACCGGGTCGTGCTACAAAACGCCACGTGGCCGCGTTAAATTTCACGCCGCTGTGCGAATGATACTGTAGATGACCACGCGCACCACTTTTGCCCTGCCCTGGAGACGTACGCGGGCTGTGGAGCGCCTGACACCCGGTGAGCTGCCCACGCGCTATCTGGCAACGGTGGTGCGCTACACATCGGCGCGGCTCGGTCCCGGTGCCGAGGCGGAAGATGTGGCGGCGGAGGTCTTTGCCGCCGCGTTTGCAAGCTGGAAGCACTGCCCGACTCCCGCCGCTGAAGCTACCGACCACGACCCGGTGCGTGCCTGGCTCTTTGGAATCGCCCGCCGGAAAGTCGTGGATGCCCTGCGCCGTCGCCAGCGCCACCCCGAGTCTGAGCTGAGCGAGGCGCAGACAAAAATAGGAGCGGGCTCACCTGAGTTGGAGCTTTTGGGCGATGAAGCGCTGGGCCAGCTCAAGGCCGTCCTCGCCACCCTCCCCGAGGACCAGCGGGAGGCGCTACGGCTTAAGTATGTCGAGGAGCTGAGCTTAGTGGAGATAGGGATCATTCTCAGGCGCTCCCCGGCGGCGGTGGGCCAGCTTCTGCACCGTGCCCGCGCCGCCGCACGAGCCAAGGGAAGCGCGTACTTTGAGGAGACGGAGCTATGAGCAGAGAGAGAAAAACAGACACACTCATCGAAGCGATGCAGCGCATCCACCCGACTTCAGAGCCCAGTGAGGCCTTGGCGCTCAAAGTCTCACAGCTCGCTGAGGCCAAAGCCTCGGAGTCAAAATGGCGTGAAGCCGTGGTGCAGAGAAAGATGGAGAGAGCCCTGAAGCTTCGCCGTGTGTTGCTGAGTGTGATCGTCGCTGGATTTCTTGGAGTTGGGATTGCCGTGGGCCCTCGGGTATTCTATGGCGTCTCTCTTTGGCAGGCGGCGCAGAGGCTGGACGAAGCCCCCTTCCTTCAAGCAACCTCGTACCGAGTCTTGCCAGATGGAACACAGCGTCGCGTGAGTGAGTTTTATAGGCGACACGTAGGCACGACGATCCAAGCAAGGCTGGAGCGCGACGAGCTCCTGGCAATCTGGAACGATAGGACACTTCATCTCAGCCAGCCCGGAAGCCCGTTTGTCGAGCAAGGGGAATCGTCACTTGGAGACGAGAACCCCGTCAATAGGGTTCAGCTAGCTGCGATGGAGAGTGGTGTGTTTTGGCTCAGCCATAGCGCTCGGCTAGGGCGTCTCCCCGATGGGAGGTTGATCTCGCAGCACTCCAATCGAGATCAGCGTCTACTGATTCAACAAGCCACAAATGGAGCGGTGACGGCGCTAGAGCTTCAGGTACGGGAGCGTGGCACCTGGAAACCGTTTCTGCGCACCACGTTTCGAACCGGTCTACCAAATCGTCCAGAGCTTTTTGACACGCGCTTCCCCGGCAAGAAGATTCTCAATCAAGATTGGATCGGCTCTCTCTTTGAAAATAGCTTCCTAGGAACCAAGACCACACTACGCTATGCCTTTGTGAATGCGCAGGGTGAGGTCTATGTTTGCCTGGGAATCCCCTACACAGGCTCGCAGGAGGAAGACCCGACCCTGGAGCTGACCGATGAGCAAGGCCGCCGCTATGTCTCGACCGGAAAGCTTGTCACACCGAATGCACAGTGGTTTTTTCCGACAAGCTCCGGCCACCCCGCACAGAAACTACAGCTGACGGTTCGTCGTAAGGGAAAGCCCGAGCTGCGGCTCACGAAGTCTGTGACTACCTCGCAACGACGGCTCCCACAGTACCCCTGGTACCACGATACGGTTCGTGAGTTGCTGGATCAAAAAAACGCACGCTTGCTGTCGTTCTTAGAGGATGCCAAGCGACAAGGGCACTGGCGACGTGTGCTAGAGCTAACCGACGACGGACAAAAACTGCGCGAACAACACGGCGAGATCATGGGACGAATGACCTCAGCGACAGCTCTCTACCTCTACCGCACCGAGGCACTCCGTGAGCTAGGGCAGCAAGAGGAGGCCCGTGAGGCTCTGGCGCACGTCCGCCGGGATCAGATGGCACCGCAACAACGCGCGTGGCTGGAGCAGGAAGAAAAGCTGCTGCGCCCGAAATAGCGGCCATGACTTCTGAAAGACGCCTGCGGCGCATTCGTCTCTGGCTGGCGGTGTTTATTGTCGGGCTGGTGCTCTCGGGGGTGACGGCGTTTCTGCTGACCTGGGAGCTGGGGCTCTTGGTGCGCTGGTTTGGGCAGGGGGATAGCGCGCTGGCGGAGTGGCTTCGCACGGTGCACACGGGGCTGGTGGAGACCGACAGGCACTACCCATTTCTGGCCTACGGCACGGACTGGCTGGCCTTTGCCCATCTGGTGATCGCGGTCGCGTTTATCGGGCCGTGGCGCGACCCAGTGAAGAATATCTGGGTGATTGAGTTTGGGCTGATCGCCTGCGCGATGGTGCTGCCGCTGGCGCTGATCGCCGGGCCACTGCGGGGAATTCCCTTTGGCTGGCGGCTGATCGACTGCGCGTTTGGTGTCTTTGGCGCGATTCCTCTGTGGGTTATTCGACAGGAAATACGGCAACTTTACTAGATGGCTCTAAAATCCGCTCCTACCAAATATCAGAGAGTTAAGGAGCTGGACGACGATGTTAAACGTAGTATGGGTCGCTTTAGTTTTGATGGTTGTTGCACTGATTACGAATGAAGTGCAGGCGCGCCGCAATGAAGAGTGGCCAACCGATAAGACGCTCTAAGAGGGATAAGGGGATGCTCCCCCGAATCTTAGGGCATGCATGTACTATTTCTAGGAGGCACGGGCCTCATCTCAACAGCGATTGCGCGTAAGCTGCTCCAGCGTGGCGAGCAGGTGACGTGCTTCAACCGAGGGCGGAGTGAGAACCGGCTAGAGGCACACCCCAACCTGACGATTCTGAACGGGGACCGGAGCGACCGCGCGGCGTTTGAGGCGCTCTTTGAGGGCAAGCACTTCGATGTCGTGGTAGACATGATCTGCTTCAGCCCCGACGATGCCGCGTCGAGCATCCGCGCCTTCAAGGGCCGCTGCGAGCACTTTCTCTTCTGCTCGACCGTCTGCGTGTACTCGGGGCCGCCGGTGACCATCCCGACCCCCGAGAGCGAGCCCTACCACTCGATCGGGGGCTACGGCAAGAACAAGGCGGCCTGTGAGCAGCTCTTCCTGAGCGAGCCCGACTTCCCTGCCACGGTCCTGCGGCCATCGCACAGCTACGGCGAGGGCGGGATGCTCATCCGGCCCGTGGGCGGCTGGGGCTCCTTTGGCACCTTCCCGGACCGCCTGCGCAAGGGCCTCCCCGTGATTGTCCCCGGCGATGGCACCAATGTCTGGGCGAGCTGCCATGTCGATGATGTCGCGGAGGGCTTTATCTCCGTGATGGGCAAGTCGGCCGCCATTGGGGAGTGCTTCAATATCACCGGCGAGGAGAATGTCACCTGGAACCGCTACCATGAGATTGTCGCGGAGGTGGTCGGGGGGACATTTAATCCCGTCTACATTCCCACCACGGTGCTCGCCAAGCTCGCCAAGCCGGACTGGACCGGTGGCCTGCGCGAGATCTTCGCCTGGCCCAGTATCTTCACCACCGACAAGATCAAGGCAATCGGCGGCTACCCCGGCCAGAGCATCTCCTGGGCGGCGGGCGCGGCGCGGACCATCGCCTGGATGGAGGCCAATGGCAAGGCTCAGCCCGCGGAGAGCGATACCTACGAAGACCGCCTGATCGCCGCTTGGCAGGAGCTCGTGGGCGCGCTCCCGCAGCTGGAGGCATAGGGCATGCCCGACGGGCGCAAGCCGCACCTGCTCTGGTGGGTGGTGTTTCTGCTTGCGCCTGTCGCGCTCCTCAACTACCTCGACCGCCAGATGCTCTCGGCGATGAAGTTCTCGGTGATGGGCGAGCTGCGCGACATTGGCAGCGACACCCGCTGGGGGATCATGCTGGCGCAGTTCAAGTGGGTCTATGCCTGCCTGAGCCCGGTCGGGGGCTACCTGGCGGACCGCTTCAGCCGCCGGGGGATCATTGTGGGGAGCCTTGCGGTCTGGTCCGCGATCACCTGGTGGACCGGGCAGGCGACCAGCTACTCGGAGCTCCTCTGGGCACGCACCCTGATGGGAGTGAGCGAGGCTTTCTACATCCCCGCCGCGCTCGCCCTCCTCATGGACTACCACACGGGGGCCACCAAGTCCCGCGCGACCGGCATCCACATGGCCGCGATCTATCTGGGCGTCATTCTTGGGGGCTTTGCCGGCTATGTCGCCGATGCGCCCGGACTAGGCTGGCGCTGGGCGTTTCACACGGCGGGAGCCGTGGGGATTGTCTACGCGCTCCCGCTTTGGCTTTTGCTCAAGGACCCGCCGCGCACGGGAGAGAGCGCTCCCAGAAACTCCCCGCTCGGGGCGCTCAAGCAGCTACTCCGTAACCCGTCGTTTCTACTCCTGACGCTCTACTTTGCGCTGATCGCCTGGCCGGGCTGGATGATGAAAGACTGGATGCCCGCGATGCTCAAGTCCCAGTTCGAGCTGAGCCAGGGGCGGGCGGGGGTCTCGGCGGGGCTCTACGTGAACCTGGCGGGCTTTGTGGGGCTGTTTTTAGGTGGGCTCTGGGCCGACCGCTGGGTGCGAAAGAGTGTCCGCGGGCGCACCACCGTGAGCGCGATCGGGATGGGGCTAATTATTCCCGCTCTCTTTGGCCTTGGCTACTCGCCCAGCATTGGGGTGGCAATCGGGTTTCTGGCGCTCTTTGGGCTGGGCTTTGGGCTCTTCGATGGCAACAACATGCCCATCCTCTCCCAGCTCGTCCGCCCCGATCTCCGCGCGACCGGCTATGGCGTGATGAACTTTGTGAGCGTCAGCCTGGGGGGCTTTGCCGATATCGGGGTGGGGCGGCTCCGCGACTCGGGGGCGAGCTTCGCGGGGATTCTTAGTTTGACGGCGTGCGCGGTGGCGGTCAATGTCCTGCTGGTGCTGCTGATCCGGCCCCGCCCGGAGCTCACCCCGGAGCTAGAGCGCGTATGAACTGGCAAAAACTCCCCAACCTCCCCGACCGTGAGGGCTTTGCGGGCTCGTTTGCGGGGACAAGCCACGGGGCGCTGCTGGTCGCGGGCGGCGCGAACTTCCCGGAGAAGCGGCCCTGGGAGGGAGGCACCAAGGTCTGGACCGACTCCGTCTTTGGGCTGGAGCGCCCCGGCGGCACCTGGCGCACGCTAGGCAGGCTCCCCGGTCCGCGCGGCTATGGGGTGAGTGTGTCGTTTGAGGACAGCCTGCTCTGTGTGGGGGGGAGCGACTCGACCCGGCACTATCCCGACACGTTTGCGCTGGAGTGGCGCGACGGCAAGCTAGCGATCCATACCCTGCCTCCCCTGCCGATCCCGCTGGCGAACGCCTGCGGCACGCGGGTGGACGACCAGCTCTTTGTGGTGGGGGGGCAGGAGGCTCCGGGGAGCACGAGCGCCAGCAACCGGGCTTTCTGCCTGACTCTCTCTCGGAGCGCGGCGGGCTGGAGCGAGCTGCCGCCCTTGCCCGGCCCCGGGCGGATTCTAGCCACCGCGGCGGCGCACGAGGGGAGCCTCTGGGTCTTTGGCGGGGCGGAGCTCTTTGCCAAGGACGATGGCACGGTGCTGCGGCGCTACCTGCGCGATGCCTACCAGTACGCCCCCAAAACGGGCTGGCGGCGGCTGGCCGACCTACCCGCCCCCGCGGTGGCGGCACCGACCCCCGCCCCGACATCGGCGATGGGAATCTACCTGCTGGGCGGCGACGATGGCCAGCGCGCGGGCTTGCCGCAGCAGACGCACCCGGGTTTTTCCAAGACCCTGCTGCGCTACGAGCCCGCGACCGATCAGTGGCGACGCGTGGGGGAGCTCAGGGTGGCGCGGGTGACGGTCCCCGTGGTGCACTGGGAGGACCGCTGGGTGATCGCTGGGGGGGAGGCCCGGCCCGGTGTGCGCTCCCCCGAGGTCTGGGCGGTGCGGCCCTAGCGGAAGACAGCGTAGAGGCGTGCCGCGACAGTGGTGCCAAGACAGGGCCCCAGCAGATAGATCCACCCGTGTGTCAGCGCTGCTCCTCCCGAGACCAGTGCAGGCCCAAGCGAGCGGGCCGGGTTCATCGAGCCCCCCGTGAGTGGCCCCCCGATCCAGACCAAAAAGACCACGCACAGGCCAATCGCTACCCCTGCAACGGGAGTGGAGGCCCGTGGGTCGGTGGCGACCGCCAGAATCAGGAGCATGAGCAAGCAGGCAAGAGTCGCCTCCAGCACGAGACAAGAGAGCACCGAAGCCCCGACTGCGGGAACATGGGTCCCATGGGCACCGGCACCAAAGATCAGCGCGGTCAGGCCCGCCGCCAGAGTCGCTCCAAGTACTTGCGCCACGACATAGCCGGGGACCTGCTTCCACGGGAACTTGCCCGAGACCGCAAAGCCCAGAGTGACCGCGGGGTTGAAGTGCGCCGCGCTGATATGCCCAAAGGCGGTGATCATCGCCAGCACCGCCAGCCCCGAGACCCAGGCTGCCGCCGCCAGCGAGCTGTCGCCGCCGTGGAGCTTCCCCGATGCCGAGAGCGCGACAGGCGCAAAGACAATCCCAAACGTGCCGAGCAGCTCCGCGAGAAACTTCTGTTTCATGCAAGCTCTGCCAGGAGGGTCTCAACACGGGCCTTTATCTGGTCCCGAATCTCGCGCACCTTCTCGATCGGCTGGCCCTTGGGATCGTCTAGGCCCCAGTCCTCGGTGAAGAAGATGCGTGCGGGACAGGCATCCGCGTCCACTCCACAGCCCATCGTGATCTTCTTGTCCGCCCGATCTGCGAGCTCTTGGGTGAGCTGCTTGGGGCTCTGAGCGGCCATGGAGATACCGAGCTCCGCCATGACCTCGACAGCAACCGGGTTGATCTGGGTCCCCGCCACCGTTCCCGCCGACTCACCCACCACCGCGAGGCCACGCTCCTTGGCGTAGTGATTGACAAAGGCCTCCGCCATCTGGGAGCGTCCGGCGTTGTGGACACAGACAAAGAGCACGGTCTTCATGAGCAGCCACACCCCGTCTTTGCCATCGTCAGGCTCAGCCCACGTGCCTGGGGAGTACAGCACCCTGCGGGCTCCGCCCCTGCCTGAGGAGGTGCCTCAAAAGCGCCGTCCATCATGTCGTCCAGGATCGTGTAGATCTCCCAGGAATTGCCATCGGGGTCCTGTGCCCAGACCTTTTCTTGGCGGGCATGGCAGCAGACAGTGTCCCCCTCATCCAGGGAGACGAGCCCGGCAGCGGTCAGGCGCTCTCGGGCGGCCTGCACCGCCTCCACCGAGTCTAGGACCACACCCAGGTGGTTGAGGGCACCGCCTGTAGCAGGGAGTGCGCTCTGGTTGAGAGCCAGCTTGAGTGCTGGGGTCTCCAGGTCAAAGTTGGCGTAGCCGGGGCGGATTTTATGGGCAGGGACACCAAAAAACGCCTCGTAGAAAGCGACCGATCGTATCACATCGCTCACATTGAGCGAGACATGGGTCTTAGCAGCAGCCATGGGGTTTTTCTCCTAGAAATGCGGCAAGCGCCGCGACGGTTGAGGGATTGAGGGCACAGACAACAAACTTGCCACGCTTCTCCATCGTGATAAGCCCCGCGAGCCGTAGCTCCTTAAGATGGGCCGAGACCGTGGAGGTGATCTTCTCCGCACCGGTGATCTTGCAGCAGACCTCACCGACTGTGGGGCCGACCGTGGGACGAATCCCGCCATCTTCCTCTATGGCGGCGGTTGGGCAGCAGTCGCGCAGGCACTGAAAGATCGCCAAGCGGGTCGGGTCCCCGAGGGCTTTAAAGGCGGTGGTAAGCTGTTCGTCTGTCATGATGTTTTATTTCGCGAAATGACGAAATAATTCTACCCCCGTCTCGCACAAGGCGCAAGAAAAAAAATCGCGGCCCGGGTGGGCCGCGATAGAGTGGGTGGTTAGAGAGCGTGCTACTTCTTGAACGGATTGGAGAACTTGGGATCGCTGAGGATGGAGTTGTCGGTCAGCGTGCGCAGGAACGCGATCAGCGCATCCCTGTCCTCCCCGGAGATATTCAGGCGCTGTGGGACGCCCCCCGGCCCCTTGAGCCGGTTGTCGAGCGCGGGACCGTCTTTTACCCCCCCGATATAGTGGTCCACCACCTGCCCGAGAGTGGTGAAGCGCCCATCGTGCATGTAGGGGCCGGTGACCGCGATGTTCTTCAGCGACGGCGACTTAAAGATGCGGGTCTCGCCGGCATCGAGGCCATTGCTGCGCGAGTTGGCGGTAAGCGAGAAGGTCGGGATCGTGTGGCAGCCCGCACAGCCCGCCCCACCCTGGTTGGGTGCGAGGAGATAGACCTGCTTGCCGCGCTCCTCTTGGTCGGTGTAGCCCGTGAAGCGCGCCCCGATATTGGCATTGGGTTGCCCCGGGTTGAAGACCTTGGCGAACTCCGTGTCGAAGCGGCTATTCACCGAGACCATGCTGCGCTCGTACTGGGCGATGGCGCGCTGGATACGGTCCTCCGTGATAGTGCTATCGCCAAAGACCCACTTGAAGAGCTCGGGGTAGTAGGGGAGGGTGTTCATCTTGGTGATGAGCGCGGACATTCCTCCGTTGGCGGTATCGAAGCCCATCTCGACCGAGTTCTGGATCGGCTGGGTGGCCTGGGCCTCCAGGCTGGCGGCGCGCTTGTCCCAGAACATCTGCATCCCGGTGTAGAAGCGTGCATTGGCGATCCGCATGGCGTGCGCCCCTGTCTGGCCGCCCTCGAAGCCCGTGCTGAGTGTCTTGTTGTCGGTGAAGCCTTGGTTTTGGCTGTGGCAGGTGGCACAGGCGACCGTGTTGTTGCGGCTCAGGCGGGGATCGAAGAAGAGGACGCGTCCCAGAGTCGCGCCCCGGTCGGTGAGCTGGTTGTTGGCGGGCGTGTTGTTCTGCCCCTGCACAGTGGCATCGTAGTGCACCGGGTAGGTGGGGTTGGCGTAGTTAAAGAGGTTCGTCACGTCGATCGTCGTGTACTCTTTGGTCCCCGCAAACGGGTCTGGCGTGGGGGTGGGAGTAGGAGTCGGCGTGGGCGTTGGGGTCGGCGTCGGTGTTGGGGTGGGAGTTGGCGTCGGCGTCGGTGTCGGACTTGGGGTGGGAGTCGGGGTTGGCGTCGGCGTGGGGGTGGGCGTGCCGCCCGGGTCCGGTGTGGGCGTGGGTGTCGCGGTGGCTCCCGGTGTCGGGGTGGGGCTCGGTGTCGCGGTTGGAGCGGCCGTGGGGGCAGGAGTGGGCGTCGCCGCCGTCCCACCGCCCCCGCCACAGCCGCCCGTGGCAACGAGAGCAAAGGCTTGCAGGGTAAAGAGCAGAGAGAGGACGCGTCGCCGCCGAGGGGTGAGCAAGTCTTTTGATTCCATAGTGGCCTCAGGGTAAATCTTAGTCGTGAAGAAGTCATGAAGCGTGGCATATTGGCGGGGATTGGAAATCCCCGCCTCCCGAAAAGAGCGTCCCGAGGACGCGGGAAATGCTCGGCCTCTGCGCGTCCTCGGGACGCTCCCCAAACTCGGAGACGGGGATTTCCAATCCCCGTCTCCGAGTTTGTGCTAGAATTGCCTCATGAACGACAAGCGCTGCTACGAGCTTCGCATCTACACGGCGGGGGAGGGCAAGCTCGATGCCCTCAATGCCCGCTTCCGCAACCACACGCTGGGGCTCTTTAAGAAACATGGCATGACCAATGTAGGCTACTGGATGCCGCTGGAGAACCCGGAGCGCAAGCTCTATTACATCCTCTCGTTCCCCAGCCGGGAGTTTCGGGATGCCGCCTTCAAGGCCTTCGGTGCCGACCCCGAGTGGCAGGCGGTCTACAAAGAGTCCGAAAAAGACGGCCGGCTCGCTGTTAAGGTGGAGTCGCAGTTTCTGCACACGCTGGATTTCTCGCCCAAGCTCCCTGCCAAGTCCGCACGCCAGCCACGGGCCTTTGAGCTCCGGACCTACTTTGCCTCGCCGGGGAATCTGGCGCGGCTCCAGAACCGCTTTCGGCAGCACACGCTCAAGCTCTTTGAGAAGCACAAGATGACCAATATCGCCTACTGGGAGCTCGACCCGGATCAAAAAGGCGCGGACAACACCCTGGTCTATCTCATGGCCTACCCCAATGAAGCCGCCCGAAAAGCATCGTGGGACACCTTCCGCACCGACCCGGCCTGGCTCGCGGCGCGGGAGGCATCGGAGAGAGAGGCGGGCGGGATGCTGACCCTCAAAGACGGTGGCGTGGTCTCGGTGCCGCTTGCTCCTACGGACTACTCACCCCTCCAGTAATAGGCCGCGATGCCGCCCTATTTATCGGAGAGGCGGCGTTATTTCCTACTTCCCACAATTTAATGCCTCGGCAGTAAGCATTGATGAACCCGGTAGGGAGTGTTGATGAACGCGCTGGAGGCGTTGATGAGCCCGCTGCTCAGGATAACAGACGAGCTGGCCGGAGAGTAAGCTGGGGGCTCCCCTCCCATGTCCTGTCTCTCTAATCTCTGCCGGTGAGGATGTAGCAGGATCGCTTAAGTTTTGCGCGTCCTCGACGTAGAACAGCCCGGCGGAATGTGCTAGAATTCAAGCATATTCCGTGCGGGCTCCGCCCGCTTCGCCGAAGAGGGAAAAGATGCGCAGAACCGTTTGGGGAGTTGGCATGGGGGCCGGGCTGCTGGCCGCCTCGTTTGCAGTAGGAGCCGCGCCAGGGACACAGAAACCAGCGGCACCGGTGGTGGGCAAGCTATCCTACAACAAAGACATCCGGCCGATCTTGGCGGAGAACTGCTTCCCCTGCCACGGCCCAGACTCAGCCGCGCGCAAAGCCAGCCTGCGCCTGGATCGGCTGGCGGATGCGCGGGCGCGGGGGGCGATCGTCCCGGGAGACCCCCTGGCGAGCGAGATACTGCGCCGGGTGCGGCTTCCCCAGAGCGATGCCCTCACCATGCCCCCCGCCGCGGGCCACAAGCGCCTGACACCCGAGCAAGTCACGCTCCTGACCCGCTGGATCGGGGAGGGCGCACCGTACGAGCAGCACTGGAGCTACCTGCCGCCCAGGCCCCAGACCCCGCCCAAGGTGAAGAATGCCGCCTGGGTAAGGAACCCCATCGATGCCTTTGTGCTGGCCAAGCTGGAGGAGAAGGGGCTCTCGCCCGCACCGGAAGCCGACCGGCGGACCCTGGCGCGGCGGCTCTCGCTGGACCTGACGGGCCTGCCGCCCGAGCCCGCCGATGTCGAGGCGTTTGTGGCCGATAGAGCGCCCAATGCCTACGAGAAGCTGGTGGATAAGCTCATGGCGACCCCGCAGTGGGGCGAGCACCGCGGGCGCTACTGGCTCGATGCGGCACGCTACGCCGACACGCACGGGATTCACTTCGACAACTACCGCGAGATGTGGGCCTACCGGGACTGGGTGATCAATGCCTTCAACCAGAACATGCGCTTCGACCAGTTCACCATCGAGCAACTCGCCGGCGACTTACTCCCAGAACCCACTCTCGATCAGCGGATCGCCACGGGCTTCACGCGCTGCAACATCACCACCAACGAGGGCGGCTCGATCGACGAAGAAGTCAAGGTGATGTACACCCGGGACCGCACCGAGACCGCGGCGCAGGTCTGGCTGGGGAGCACGGCGGGCTGCGCGGTCTGCCACGACCATAAGTTCGACCCGATTAGCCAGAAAGATTTCTATAGCCTCTCCGCGTTCTTTAACAACACGACCCAGAACGCCATGGACGGCAATATCAAGGACACGCCGCCCATTATCCAGGTGCCGGTCAATGCGGACCGCCCACGCTTTATGGCGCTCCAGCGGGAGCTGGCCGAGGCGAAAAAAGCGACCGAGGCGCGCAAGGCCACCGCAAAAGCCGACTTCGACAAGTGGCTGACCTCCACGACACGCACCGCGCTGGCCGCTCCGACCGAGGGTCTGGTCTTCCAGGCGAAGCTCGATGAGGGCAAGGGCAAAGAACTCGCCGCGATCCGTGATGGACAGCCCGCAAAGTACCCCATCCTAGGTGGAGGCGCGAGCTGGGGCGACGGGCAGCTTGCCGAGAAGGCGTTTGTCAAGAAGCCCGGTGGCCCCGTCGAGCTCCCCGAGGTGGGCGACTTTGAGAACAACCAGGCGTTCACTTGCTCGGCGTGGATCAAGCTGCCACAGGGCAACTCCGGTGGTGCGATCATGGCGCGCATGGACGATGGCAATGACTACCGGGGCTGGGACCTGTGGGTCGAGGGCAATAAAGTGGGGAGCCATATCATCCATAAGTGGCCCGACGATGCCCTGAAAGTGGTCACGCAGGAGGCGCTCACGGTCGGAGTCTGGCACCTGGTGACCTTGACCTACGACGGTAGCCTGAAGCGCTCGGGGATGAAGGTCTATGTCGATGGTATCGAGAAAGCCACCGATGCCCAGGCCGAGAACCTAAAGGGAAGTATCAAGACGACTGTCCCCTTTAAGCTGGCCCAGCGCCACAACACCGCCCCGATCGAGGGACTGGCACTCCAGGACCTGCGGCTCTACAAGCGCGCACTCGCTGCCAACGAGGTTGCGGCGCTCCTGGCACTGCGCTCGGACTACCTGCTGGCGCTGGGCAGCGACAAGCTCAAGCCGGCACAACGCGACGAGCTGTTCTCGGGCTGGCTGGCATCGGGCGACCCGGTCTACAAGCAGCTCTCCAGCAAGCTCGCCAGCCTGCAGAGCGAGGAGGCGGCGATCAAGGGACGCGGAACCGTGGCCCATGTCGCCAATGAGAAGCCGGGGATGCCCGAGGCCTATGTGCTCTTCCGAGGAGAGTACGACAAGCGCCGCGATAAGGTGACCCCGATGACCCCGGCCGCGCTCCCCGCGATGAGCCCTGCGCTCCCCAAGAACCGTCTGGGGCTGGCCAAGTGGCTGCTCGCGCCGGGGCATCCGCTGACCGCGCGCGTGACGGTCAACCGCTACTGGCAGGAGCTCTTTGGCACTGGCCTGGTTAAGACCGCAGGCGACTTTGGGATCACCGGCGAGCTGCCCAGCCACCCTGAGCTTCTGGACTGGCTCGCCCTGGATTTCCAGCGCGACTGGAATGTCAAGCGCTTCTTCAAGCAGCTGGTGATGAGCAGTACCTACCGCCAGGCCGCGCTCCTCACGCCGGAGAAACGCGCCAAAGACCGCGACAACCGCCTGCTCTCCCGTGGCCCGCGCTTCCGCATGGACGGTGAGATGGTGCGCGACTACGCGCTAGCGACCAGTGGTCTCTTGGTCAAGAAGATCGGGGGCGCGAGCGTGAAGCCCTACCAGCCCGATGGGGTCTGGGAGGCGGTGGCGATGATCGGCTCCAACACCCGCGACTATCGAAGAGATACCGGCGAGAATCTCTACCGCCGCTCGATGTACACCCTCTGGAAGCGCGCCGCCCCGCCGGCATCGATGGAGCTCTTCAACGCCCCCAACCGCGAGACCTGCACCGTCAAGCGCGAGCGTACCAACACGCCCCTGCAAGCCCTCGTGACCCTCAACGACATCCAGTTTGTGGAGGCGGCGCGGCAGCTTGCGACCAACTCGCTCAAGAGCGGCAATGCGCTGGACTATCTCTCTCACCGCCTGCTGGCCCGCCCGCTCACAGCCACAGAGCGCGTCATCACGGAGACAAGCCTAGATGAGCTCAAAGCCCACTACGACTCCCACCCGAAAGAAGCGCGGGAGCTCATCACCTTCGGCGAGTCCAAGCCCGACCCGAGCCTCAACACGGCCCAGCTCGCCGCCTGGACCATGCTCGCCAATCAGATGCTCAACCTAGATGAGGTACTAAACAAATGACGTACGAAAAAGAACCGATCGATCCGCTGATTGCGGAGTGGGTGCGCCTGGAGACCCGGCGGCAGTTTCTGCGCCAGGGAGCCAATGCGCTCGGAATGGCCGCGCTGGCGGCGCTAGGCGGCGAGGCCTTTGCAAAACCGCAAATTTCCCCCACGCGTGGGGGCCAGGGGGCGAAGTACAAAACGGTGCCAGGGGCGCTGCCCAAGCTGCACTTCGCGCCCAAGGCCAAGCATGTCATCTACCTGCACATGGTCGGGGGGCCGCCGCAGATGGACCTCTTTGACTACAAGCCGGAGATGGTCAAGATGTACGACAAGGACCTCCCCGAGTCGATCCGCAAGGGCCAGCGCCTCACCACTATGACCAGTGGACAGGCACGCTTCCCGATCGCGCCCAGCAAGTTCGCCTTTAAGCAGCACGGCAAGAGCGGGATGTGGCTCTCGGAGCTACTGCCGAACCTGGCGACTAAGGTCGATGACATCTGCTTCATCCGCTCGATGCACACCGAGGCGATCAACCACGAGCCCGCGATTACCTACATGCAGACCGGCAACCAGGTGACCGGGCGGCCGTGTCTGGGGGCGTGGACCAGCTACGGGCTGGGCTCGATGAACTCGGACCTGCCGACCTTTGTGGTGCTGGTGGCGCAGCCCAGCAACACCGACCAGGTGCAGGCGATCTCCGCGCGGCTCTGGCAGTCGGGCTACCTGCCGGGCGAGCACGCGGCCTGCTCGTTTCGGGCGGCGGGGGACCCGATCCTCTACATCAACAACCCGCCTGGAGTCGATCCCACGGTGCGCCGCCAGACCCTCAATGGCCTCAAGGCGCTCAACCAGCTGACCTACCAGACAGTCGGGGACGAGGAGACCCACACCCGGATCGCGCAGTACGAGCTGGCGTTTCGCATGCAGGCATCGGTCCCCGAGCTCACCGACATGAAGAACGAGCCCGAGAGCACCTACCAGCTCTACGGCGATGCCGCCAAGAAGCCGGGGAGCTTTGCCTACACCGCTCTGATGGCCCGCCGCATGGTCGAGCGAGGCGTCCGCTTTGTCCAGGTCTACCTCAACAACTGGGACACCCACGCCAATGTCGCTGGCCGGCTTCCGAGCCAGTGCAAGGATATCGACCAGGCTTGCGCAGGGCTGATCCAGGACCTCAAGAACCGGGGCCTCTTCGACGAGACCCTGATTATCTGGGGCGGGGAGTTCGGGCGGACGATCTACTCTCAGGGCGGGCTCTCGAAGGAGAACTACGGCCGTGACCACCACCCGCGCTGCTTCACGATGTGGATGGCGGGCGGCGGCTCGAAGGGCGGGACTGTCTACGGCGAGACCGACGACTTCTCCTACAATATCGTCAAAGACCCCTGCGATGTCCACGACTTCCACGCCACAGTGCTAAGATTGCTCGGCATCGACCACGAGCGCTTTACCTACAAGTACCAGGGGCTGGACCAGCGGCTCACAGGCGTGGAGCCCGCCAAGGTCATCAAAGAGCTGATTGCGTGATGCCGCCGGGGATTGGAAATCCCCGTCTGGCGTTTTAGGGGAGCGTCCCGAGGACGCGCGGAGCCATTGTGCTCCTGCGTCCCCAGGACGCTCTTTTCGTGAGGCGGGGGATTTTCAATCCCCGCCGCTGGCCTCCCTGGGAAGAGATCGGCTATAATGGCCGGAACTCTTCCAAGGATAAAATCATGCGTCTTCGTCTTGTACGCCTCGGAGTTCCCCTTCTTGTCTGTCTGGGGCTAGCCAGCACGGCGCATGCCCAGCTGGTCTTTAACTTTATCGACCCCAACAATATCCAGGCAAGTGCTCCCCAGGCCTACAATGGGTTTGTCCAGGCCGCCAGCCGCTGGTCCGCGCTGTTTACCGACAATGTCACGGTGAACCTGCAGATTGGCTACCAGGCCATGAGCTCGCTGGGCGTCACCAGCACCACCGATGTGTCGTTTAGCTACGCCAGTGTGCGGAGCGCTCTGGGCAGCGATGCCCTCTCCATCACCGATGCGCTGGCCGTGGCGAACCTGCCCAATGTGAGCGGCGGGACCGCCTTCAACCTGATGCTCAACTACACCAACAACAACCCCAATGGGGTGGGCAGCCCGACCGCGTACCTAGACAACGATGGCGATGCCAACAACACCACTATCCTCATGACCAAGGCAAACGCCAAGGCACTGGGGCTCCTGCCGGGAACCAATAGCGCGGTCGATGGCACGATCCTGTTTAGTAGCTCCTTCACCTTTGACTTCGATCCTAGCGATGGAGTCACCGCAGGGGCCTACGACTTTGTGGGGATCGCGACCCACGAGATCGGGCATGCCCTGGGGTTTTTCAGTGGAGTCGATGAACTGGACACCCGCAGCACGGGGACCTTCCACGACGATGACTTCTTTCAGTATGTCTACCCTCTGGACCTCTACCGCCGCTCGGCGCTGAGCCTCTCCACGGGGGGCAACTCGACCATAGACTTTACCGCGGGTGCCTCGAACGCCTACTTTTCCCTCGACGGCGGCGTCACCAACCAGGGGCTCTTCTCCACCGGGCGCATCCACGGCGATGGGCGGCAGGCGAGCCACTGGAAAGATAGTTTGGGATTGGGGATCATGGACCCCACCGCGGCACAGGGCGAGCTGCTGGCGATCACCGGGCGCGATATCCAGGCCTTTGATGCCATCGGCTGGAACCTCTCTCCCGCCGCCAGTGCCCCCGAGCCGGGAGCGCTGGCGCTGGCGCTGCTAGGGGCCTCGGGGCTACTGGTCATGCGGCGCGTGCGACGAGCTGGACGATAACCGACTTGCTGGTGGGGGTCTTGGACTTCTCGGCGTGGCTGCGGAGTGGGATCAGGACATTGGCCTCCGGGAAGTAGGTCGCGCAGCAGCGGCGGGGGATGGCGTAGGCAACCACCACGAAGCTCTCCGCGCGGCGCTCCTCGCCCTCAAAGACACTCACGATATCCACGAGCTGGCCCTGCTGGAAACCCGCTTGCGCGAGATCGTCGGGGTGGAGTAGCACCACGCGGCGGCCCTCGTAGATACCCCGGTAGCGGTCGTCGTTGCCGTAGACCGTCGTGTTGAACTGGTCGTGGGTGCGAATGGTCATCATCAGCCACTCGCTCTCGCAGAGGTGCCACTTGGGGACGGCATGGACCGTGAACAGCGCCTTGCCGCTGGGCGTGCGGAACTCGCGCTCACGGGGAGGGTTGGGCAGGATAAAGCCGCCGGGGACGCGCACGCGGGCATTGAATTCCTCAAAGCCCGGCACGACCGCGGCGATCTTGTCGCGAATCCGATCGTAGTCGCTGATAAAGCCCGACCAGTCCTCGCCAAGAGTCGCCTGCGCCACGCCGGCAACAATGGCGGGCTCACTCTTGAGGTGGGGCGAGGCGGGCTCCAGGCTCCCCCGTGACGCATGCACATTGCAGACCGAGTCCTCGACCGTCACAAACTGCTCGCCCGTGCTCTGGAGATCGCGCTCCGTGCGGCCCAGGCAGGGGAGGATCAGGGCGGTCTCGCCGGTCACCAGGTGGCTCCGGTTGAGCTTGGTCGAGACCTGCACCGTCAGCGCACACTGGCGCAGCGCCTCCGCCGTGACCTCGGTATCGGGGGTGGCTGAGAGGAAGTTGCCGCCCAGCGCAAAGAAGACACGCGCCTTGCCGTCGAGCATCGCCTGGATCGCCTCGACCGTGTCGTAGCCGTGCTTGCGTGGGGGCGTGAAGCCAAAGACAGCACCAAGCCGGTCGAGCCAGGAATCGGGCATCTTCTCGTAGATTCCCATCGTGCGGTCGCCCTGGACATTGCTGTGGCCACGGACACACATCAGCCCGCCACCGTCCTTGCCCAGCATTCCCCGGAGCAGGGCTAGGTTGACCAGGTACTGCACATTGGCGACCCCGTTCTTGTGCTGCGTCAGCCCCATCGCCCAGCAGAGCACCAGCCGCTTGGCCTGGCTCGCGAGCTCCCCGGCACGGCGTAGCTCCGCCTCACTCACCCCGCAGCTCTCCGTGAGCTCCTGCCAGCTTGTCGCCTCCAGATCGGCCAGAAAGGCATCGTAGCCCACGGTGTGCGCCGCGATAAAGGCACTGTCCTGTGCCCCCGCCTCCAGCACGGCCTTGCAGAGCCCCTTGAGCAGCGCCACATCGCCGTTGATACGGACGGGCAGGTGCAGGCAGGCGAGGGGCGTGGGCTGGTCGAGCATCCCCAGCGGCTCTTGCGGGTGGGCAAACGCCGTCAGGCCCGCCTCGGGGAGGGGGTTGACGGAGACCAACCTTGCGCCGCCTCGGACCGCTTTTTGTAGGCTCGTGAGCATCCGCGGATGATTGGTGCCAGGGTTCTGCCCAAAGACAAAGATCGTGTCGGCGCTCTCTAGCTCCGCGAGGGTGACCGTGGACTTGCCAAAGCCAATGCTCTCGCTCAGGCCCACCCCCGACGACTCATGGCACATGTTGGAGCAGTCCGGGAGGTTGTTGGTGCCAAAGCGGCGCACAAAGAGCTGGTAGAGAAACGCTGCCTCGTTGCTCGCCCGCCCCGATGTGTAGAAGATCGCTTCGTCGGGGGAGACGAGCGCCTTGAGGTGCTCCCCGATCAGCGCAAAGGCAGCGTCCCAGGCGATGGGCTCGTAGTGGTTGCTCCCGGGGCGTAGCACGAGCGGCTCGGTGAGGCGGCCCTGGCGGTCCAGCCAGAGGTCGGAGTTTTGTGCGAGTGCTTGCACGGAGTGCGCGGCGAAGAACTCCCGCCCGATCCGCTTGCTGGTGGCCTCGCTGGCGATCGCCTTGGCACCGTTCTCGCAGAACTCAAAGCGGCTCCGGTGCTCCAGCGGGTCGGGCCAGGCGCACGACGGGCAGTCGAAGCCCTCTTTCTGGTTGACCGTGAGCCAGGTCTTGACTCCCCTTGCCCAGCCCTGCTCCCGGCTCATCGCCTCGGTGGCCTTGAGGACCGCATTCTTTCCCCCGGCGAAGTCCTTGCGCTCCCCTAGGCGGACATGGGTCTCGATAGGCGGCTGGGCCGCCGCTTTTTCTCTAGAAGACAATGCGCCACTCTCCTGAGTAGATATTGTAGCGCTCTCCCCGCAGAAATCCCACCAGGGTGATATCCGCCTCCTGGCACATCGCGACCGCCAGCGACGAGGGTGCGCCTACGGCAACGAGGGCGGGAATCCCGGCACGCGCGGCTTTCTGCACCAGCTCGTAGCTGACCCGCCCACTGAGAAAGAGCAGGTGGCTGGTCAGGGGCACGTGCCCGTTCTGGAGCGCCCAGCCGATCACTTTATCGACCGCATTGTGACGCCCGATATCTTCTCGCAAGCACAGCAGGGTGCCGTCTTGTGCGAAGAGCGCGGCGGCGTGGAGTCCGCCGGTGGTCTCAAAGATCGCCTGGGCGGCCCGGACCTGGGGATCGAGGGTGCGAAAGAGTGCCTCTGGAAAGAGGGGGCCGCCCTTGCGTGCGGGGGGCTCGGTGGCGTGAGGTAGGCTCGTGCGCCCACAGACCCCACAGGCAGCGTGGGTGGGAAAGCGGCGCAGGGGAGGGGGAAGCGGGATGCCAGGAGCGAGGGTGATATCGCCGCCTTGGAGCTGGAGGTAGTCGGTGGGGCGTGGGAGAATCCCCTCGCCGTAGAGGAAGCCTAGGGTGAGCTCTTCATCCTCGCCCGGTGTGCGCATGGTCACCGAGAGTATCTCCCCATTTACCCGGATGGTGAGAGGCTCCTCTACCGCCAGGCAGTCCTCGTAAGGGGTGCGCTTCCCCGCCTCGCTGCGGAGAAGGGTGGTGGTGCTGGTTCGCATACTGGCGATTGTACCCCCTCGCAAAAAATGTTTCCTCGGCGCGTTAGGGGATAGCTGAAGTTGCTATAATGTGCCAAACCTCTGTACCCGATGTCAGGGCAGGGGAACTCTCTACTAAGGGAAATGTATGCGCAATCTCAATGGTCTCTCACGCACTCGGCTTGGACTCTCCGCTCTGACTCTGATTAGTCTGATCGGAACCTCCCATGCCCTTACCTTCAACTTCACACCCGTCCCGGGCACGAGCCAGCAAGCCATCGATGGCTTCGCCGCCGCTGGTGCCCGCTGGTCGGCGCTCTTCACCGACAATGTCACCGTCAATTTGACGATTGGCTTCTCCGCGCTGGGGTCAGGGATTCTGGCACAGGCAGGTAGCACCCAAAATACCTATACCTACACCAATGTCCGCAACGCTCTGATCAACGATGCAAGCTCGGCGACGGATGCGGCCGCGATCGCGCAGCTCCCGAACCGTAATGGAGGCACCTCCTTTGGTGTGATGATCAACCGCACGACCGATAACCCCAACGGGGCCAACAGTGCCACTCCTTTTCTGGACACGACTGGAAACAACACCACCACGGTTCGTATGAGCAATGCCAATGCTAAGGCACTTGGGCTTCTGTCGGGTAACAATGCTGCAACCGATGCCAGTATTACCTTCAGCACTGCCTTTAGCTGGGACTTCGATCCCAGCAATGGAATCACCGCGGGAAACTTCGATTTTATCGGGATTGCGACCCATGAGATCGGGCACTCGCTTGGTTTTATCAGTGGCGTCGATACCTTGGATGGCAATCCCACGGGGTTCAGCAGCAATGCGTTTACCTTTGTCTCCACCCTGGATCTCTTCCGACGCTCGGCCTTGAGTCTTGCCAATGGGGGAAATGACACCATTGACTGGGCTGCAGATAACCGCGACAAGTACTTCTCGCTGGATGGGGGCACTACCAACCTGGGGCTCTTCTCCAATGGGCAAACCTTTGGCGATGGTCAGCAGGCAAGCCACTGGAAGGACAACCTGGGGCTGGGCGTGATGGACCCGACGGCGGGTACGGGCGAGCTACTGACCATCACTGCGCGTGATATTCAAGCGTTCGATGCCATCGGCTGGACACTGGCCGCGACAAGTGCCCCCGAGCCCGGGACACTAGCACTGGCGCTGCTCGGGATTCCCGCTATCGCCGTGCTTCGCCGTCGCAGAGCGTAGCGACGAGCCATGCAAACAAAAAAGCCCCGGCCAGCTGGCCGGGGCTTTTTGATTTACGCTTAGATCTCTGCGGACTTGACCGTCTTGATGATCCGTGCGGCCACCTTGTAGGGATCGGCGGCGGAGTTGGGACGGCGGTCTTCCAGCCAGCCCTTCCAGCCACGCTGCACGGCTCCGATGGGGATGCGGATCGACGCGCCCCGGTCGGAGACACCGTAGGAGAACTTGTTCCACGGTGCGGTCTCGTGCTTGCCGGTCAGGCGCAGGTGGTTGTCCGGTCCATAGACATCGATATGGGCCATGATGATCTCCTCAGGAGCAAACGCCTGGCAGATCGCATCGTAGACTTCCTTCTTACCCGCGGTGCGCAGGGCGGTGTTGGAGAAGTTGGCGTGCATGCCCGAGCCGTTCCAGTCGGTATCGCCCAGCGGCTTGCAGTGCCAGTTCACCCAGACATCGTACTCCTCGCCGATGCGCTCCAGGAGGTAGCGTGCGATCCAGATCTGGTCGCCGGCCTCTTTGGCACCCTTGGCGAAGATCTGAAACTCCCACTGACCCGTGGCGACCTCGGCGTTGATGCCCTCGACATTCAGGCCTGCCTGAAGGCACTGCTCCAGGTGCTCCTCGACAATGCTACGTCCAAAGGCATTGCGTGCACCCACCGAGCAGTAGTAGGGACCCTGCGGACCCGGGTAGCCGCGCTCCGGGAAGCCCAGGGGCTTGTTGGTGGAACCGGCGTAGAGGAAGTACTCCTGCTCAAAGCCAAACCAGAAATCGTTGTCGTCGTCCTCGATTGTCGCGCGGCCATTGGAGCGGTGGGGCATGCCGTAGGCATCGAGAACCTCACACATCACCAGGTAGGCGGGGGTGCCCAGCTTGGAGCGCTCCGGATCGGGGCAGATAAAGACCGGCTTGAGCTGGCAGTCCGACGAGCCGCCGGGAGCCTGCTCCGTCGAGGAGCCGTCGAACGACCAGATCTCACAGTCCTCCAGCTTACCACTGAAGTCGTTCTCAATCTTGGTCTTGCTGCGAAGGCTCTGCATGGGCTGATAGCCGTCGAGCCAGATATATTCCAGTTTTGCTTTTGCCATAATTCGTTACCGTTTTGAGGAGGTTTAGAAGTCGCTCCTCGGGGGAATCGTCGCAGAAATTCTACCCTTTTTTATGTTTCCATTCGGTTTCCAAACAAAAAAAGCCCCGCCGTAACCGGCGAGGCTTCTCGGGGAGTCTTGCTCTAGGGGCAGGCGACTGTGTCCTCTGAGTCGAAGATGGGACCACCGGGGATACCATGGAAGTCGTTGTAGGGATCGGCGGCGGTGCTCACCGTGGAGGCAGGGTTCTCCAGCGCCGTTCCCTTGACCGGGGTCGCGATTCCGGTGCGCCAGCCGTAGATTGGGGTGCCTGCAGGGCGGCCATTGACCGCAGTCGTGGTGACCTGGTTGGGCGCGGGATTGGCCCCGTAGCGGAACCACTTGGCATGCCCATCGGAGAAGTTGACATTCACACCGTCGTTGTGGCGCGCATCTGCCAGGAAGTTCTGTGCCCCCAGCTTGACCGTGGGAGCGGCGGCTTCGTTGCGGTGTGAGCCATCAAAGAACATAATGGTCTCCGCGGGGAAGGCTGCGGCGGCAATGGAGGTCACGGGGGTGTAGGCTCCCTTGAGTGCAGGCATGCCGCCTCCACCGCAGAGATTGTCACCAAACAGGCCAAAGTTGGGGACGATTCCCACGTAGCGGAAGACACCCGACCAGAGGGGCCCGAGGCGGCTGTACCAGTCCAGACCCGGCTTGTAGCTGGGGCAGTTGAAGATATCGACATTCTTCATGTAGGGCTGCATCAGGTCATAGATCGTGATGACGGAAGGGCCGCCCGCAGGAAGCGCGACAGGGGTCGTGGTGGCTAAGGGACGAGGCCCCATGTAGGCGGCGGGGGGGAAGGTCTCGTCGTAGTCCTGGACATACTGGAGAACCGCCAGGCCGATCTGCTTCTGGTTGGAGAGACAGGAGGCGGAGCGCGCTTTTTCCCGTGCCTGGGCAAAGACGGGGAAGAGAATGGCTGCCAGGATGGCGATAATGGCGATTACCACGAGGAGCTCGATGAGGGTAAACCCGGTGGCACGGCACTTTCTAGTCATAGAAAAAGAAATCCTTATTGATTTAGCTAGCGAGATCTTACCCTGATTTCTCAGGGCCATCGCACGTGCAGTAAGACAGAGCTGCGGCGTATTAGGTTCCCAATCGTATCATAATTTGTTAATGATTATCAAGGTATATAAGCCCCATTGGCTCCCCCCAGGTGCAGTGCGAGGATCGCCTTGCGGCTTGTACAGGCCTGGAAGGAGATCGGGAGCCGGAACTCAGATCACTGCGGGCTAAGGGACGCGGAGCCACTCCTGCGGAGCAGATCGCTCTCACGAAGGATCGTATTTACCGCAGGGCACTGATCGGCGTGCTCGGTGAGGTGTCGCACAAGCCCTTTGCGCTACTTTATTGACGACGGTTGGGGATACATGGGCAGCAGCTCTGGATGCCCATGTATCACGAGACAGACCCTGGAAGAGAGCCCTGTTTTATCGAAGGAGCCCTAATTTGTCGCGGTCATCAGGGTGCTTAGCCGGCGTGGGTTGCGGGATGCCAAGGAGGCGGACTCATTGCTCGGAGGCACGGCAACCACAACAACCTCAGGCTCCTTCGCTTCGGGAGTTTCTTGCGATGGAACTTGGCTTACGGGGGAGCTAGTGTCTACCAGGAGGGAGATCAGCTGATCGAGCTGCTCACTCGACTGGGTTAGATGCCACTGCTTCTGCTTCGAGTCTTCCTGAAGCTGGTCCCGTAGGTTCCAAAGCCGGTCTATCTCCGCATTGATCTCCGCGACAGAGGCTTCTGACTCCTCAGCGGACTGCTTGATCTCTTGCATGAGGTGTGCCTTGCGCTTGGAGGCTTCGACTAAGACCTGATCGATATCACCGTCACTCTGCTGGAGGATCGATTGCTGGCAGATTTGCTGCTTGATCTCTCTTGGAATATTGTCCGTAAAGGTGCTGACGAGAGAAATCGCGTTTTCTAAGACTTTGCTATAGTTGGTTTCTGATTTTTTTGTGGGGAGTATTAGCTCGTCATAGTGCTTATTATATTTTATGCTGGTATGGCCGTTTTTCTTCGGGGTGGGCTCTGTGCTTAGCATAGATTCCGTGTTCGATTTTGAATCCGCGAATATATTGCTGAAAAAAGAAGGTCGTTTAGGTTTTGGTTCCATGGTTTTATACCCGTAGATTAAGAGTTGCTTATGCCCTAAAGTATTGGCGGCGCTTAGGAATTCGTTTAGGGAAGTCGCTACAAACCGGTAGAACTACGAGTTTAAGCTTGGGAGCATTTTGGGGAGATAAAACTTTGCTATATCAGGATAACGCACGGAGAAGCTCGGTCACCTTCTTTCCCTCTGTACCCGTCACATGGCCCGGCTCCTGGTTGACTAAGGCCTGCACGAAAGGCAGGTGGGTGGGGGCTGGGGTCTCAAAGCGGTGCTCGACCCCGTTGAGAGTGAACGCGGTGCCGTCGAAGGGATCACAGGTGAGGGTGCCGTCGGTGCCAAACAGCTCTAGGACATCCCGGCTAGGACGGGTCGCAAAGTGAAAGCATGCAGAGGCCACGACACCGCTGGCGAACTGAAGCGCAAAGACACTGTCGTTCTCCGCGGCGTGGTGCCCGAGGCGATTGGCGGCAAAGCCGTGGACCGCGGTGATATCGCCTAGCAGATAGAGGAGCATGTCGAGACGGTGTGAGCCGACATCCACCACATGGCCCCCGCCCGAGATCGCCGGGTCCACCCGCCAGCCGCTCGCCGGAGCTTTGGTGCAGAGCTGGAGCCGTGCCCCAAGGACGGTTCCTAGTGCCCCTGCCTCCAGGGCTGCCTTGATCGCCTGGAACTTGGGCCAGTAGCGCCGGTAGTAGGCGACATGGAGCGAGACCCCCGCCGCCGCGCAGGCCGCGATCATCTGGTCGCACTCCGCCACGGTGAGCGCCATGGGCTTCTCGACCAAGACATGCTTGCCCGCCGCCGCCGCTTGGAGCGTCTGCTCACAGTGTAGGTGGGGCGGCGTGGCAATATAGACCGCATCAACCTCGGGGTCCGAGAGCAGCCCCTCGACGGTTGCATAGGCCCGTCTTGCTCCGTGCCGCCGCGCGAAGTCCTGGGCTTTCTCCAAGTCCCGACGCATCACCGCGATGAGCGCGGAGCCCTCTGCTTGGTAGAGCGCCGGGCCGCCCTTCTTCTCCGCCACATCGCCACAGCCTAAAATTCCCCAACGCATGCCACTACTCTACCAGGATCAGGGCAAAACTTCACACAAAGTTAATCTTTGATTCGCGAATAATAATACAGGTATTTTGTTTCATGTGATATTCTCTTGGCGGAGAAATGATAGTTATGAAACGACACGCCTTTACATTAATTGAGCTGCTAGTGGTGATTGCCATTATTGCCATTCTAGCTGCGATTCTCTTCCCTGTCTTTGCCCAAGCACGCGAGAAAGCACGCTCCGCTTCCTGTCTCTCAAATATGAAGCAGATCGGAATTGCTGCGATGATGTATTTGCAGGACTACGACGAGCGAATGCCCTCGGATGCAGGGGTCGCTCGCCCTGCCTGTCCGGCTGCACTCGACGGCGACTGGGGTAAGGACTTCTGGGTCTTTCACTTCTATCCCTACATCAAGCAGCGGGCGGGAAATATTCAGCAACAGGGTGCGAGCATCTTCAACTGCCCCAGTGGCTCGTCGCTCCATGAGATGGATATGCCGGGAGACTATGTCTGCTACGGCTTTACGCCCCAGTGGCTCCAGCAGAACTGGAACCTGGTGCCCCGCGCCAATGGGAGCTTCGCTTGGTACAACTCCTACGCCATCAACGAGCACCTCTGCGATGCGGAGTTCCCCAACGAAGGGCCGGAGCTGGCTCGCTGGGAAGAGCCTGCCAACTCGTACATGATCCTGGAGGCCAATAAGTCCGAGCTGGAGGGGGACGAGCTCTCCCGCACGCCTGGAACCTTCGCCAAAAATAACTGGATTGGTGCGCAGGTGCGCCATAGTGAGGGAATGAACATTACCTACCTCGACGGTCACGCAAAGTGGCTTCGGGTGAGCTACGGAACCCTCTCCAGCTCGTCGGCAACACGCGCTAACTGGATCTCTCCTCCGGGAGCCGCTAACTCCCAGTTCGACTGTGGCCCTTGGACAGCACCAGGCAATGACAACGTGCGCTTTGACAACGGCCAGCCCTGTAAATAAGCACGTATGCATATCATAGAACTCAAGCCCACTGTCGCCACCGAGCCAGTGGGCACCGACCCTGATGACCCCGCGATCTGGATGCATCCCCACCAACCTGAGAGGAGCCTGATCCTGGGGACAAATAAGACGTCCGCAGCGGAGGGCGGGGCACTCTATGTGTTTGGGCTTGATGGGAAAGTCCGCCAGATTTTTGGCGGACTTGATCGTCCCAACAATGTCGCTGTGCGTGGCTCACTGGCAGCGGTCACAGAGCGCCTGAGGTCCCAGCTTCACTTCTTCCGCATCGCCGATACGGCCAAGCCGCTCACGGACGCAGGAGTGCTGCCGGTTTTTGTCGGGGAGAAAGACGACTTCGCGGCCCCGATGGGGATCGACTTTTACCTTCGCCCCCGCGATAAGGCCCTCTTTGTGATCGTCAGCCGCAAGAGTGGCCCCGCGACAGGCTACTTAGAGCAGTGGCGTCTCCAGACGAGAGGCACGAACGTCACCGGGACACTTGTCCGGCGCTTTGGTAGCTACTCCGGCAAGAAAGAGATCGAGTCGGTGGCGGTGGACGATGCAGCCGATCTGGTGTACTACAGCGACGAGGGCTTTGGAGTTCGTTGCTGGCCCGCCGACCCCGATGCGCCTCAGGCAAATCGAGAGCGGGCGGTCTTTGCGCGCACAGGCTGGAAGGGCGATCACGAAGGAATCGCGCTCTGGGGGAACTACGTGGTCTGCACCGATCAGATCGTTGGGGGCAGTCTCTACTATGGATTCAAAAAAGAGAGCCCTGATACTCCGCACTTCGTGATCCGTGGCGGCGCAGATGAGACCGATGGAATTGAGATGGTAGGCAAGCCGCTGGGCAAGCGCTTCCCCCACGGTATCTTGGTGGCCATGAATAGTAATACTAAGAATTTTTTATGCTATTCACTGCCGCATACTCGCTCGGTGAGGTGAAAATGGCGGCTTAAACATAAATTAATCATACTGTAACCTCAGCTTAATAAAGGCGTTGCTCATAGCCCCTAACATGGGGGCTATGAAACGTGCTTTTACATTAATTGAATTATTGGTAGTTATTGCTATTATCGCCATCTTGGCCGCCATTCTCTTTCCTGTCTTCGCACAGGCGCGTGAGAAGGCACGCCAGACCTCCTGCCTCTCGAACATGAAGCAGCTGGGCCTAGGGCTGATGATGTACGCGCAGGACTACGACGAGACCTTGATGCAGACGACCTGGGAGATTCCGACCTGGAAGGTGCACTGGTCCTATGTCCTCCAGCCCTATGTCAAGAACGAGCGTGTCTTTGTCTGCCCCTCCGATCCCGCTCCGGTCAAGCCCAACGCGCCTTGTGCCGCGGGACAGGTAGTGGGGGTGAGCTGCGACGGCCAGGTGCCCGCCTTCTCCTACATCAATAACTACAACGTCATCCCTGCCCACGACTGGCTGGCCCCCAGTGCTGCCGCCATCGAGGCACCCGCCAACCTGATCGCCCTCGCCGAGCGCCGCGATAAGCTGACCAGCGGCGCCGTGGTTGGTCAGTGGAAGGGGATGAGCGGGCTCGTGGCTACCAGCACGGCACGTGGGTCGTCCTCAGGAGGCGGCCAGATCTGTCCCGGCGATACCTGGAGGCTAGTCACCAAGGCCGATGCCGATGCAGGACTGCTGGCCGCCAACGACAAGAAACCTGAGCTGATCCGTGTCAAGTGGGATCGGCACAACCAGGGGGCGAACTACACCTTCGCCGATGGCCATGCCAAGTGGTTGCGTGTCGAGCAGACAATCGATCCCAATAGCTTCCTCTGGGGCGATAGGTTCCTGCCCACTCCCTTTGTTCCCAACCCGCTGGGCGCACCGCCCTGTAACTAGGGCCTGCCTGCTCTGCGTGGTACCATAACGCTCGATGATCTCTGAGACTTTAGGGGCGGTAGCGGCGGCGATCACCGCCGCCTGGGAGCCCACTGCTAAGAAGACCGCCGCGCAGGAGAGCCGCCCTCGGACCCTCGTTCTCGCTGCGGTCAACCCGCCCCGCACCCTGGGGCTCTGGGAGCGCGAGCTACTCATCGCCGCCGGAGCAACGGGGCTGGCCAACCCTGAGGCGCACGACCTGACCGCTGCGGAGCTCACCGCCTTCGCCCCCGAGGTGATCGTGATCGTCGGCGAGGACACCGAGGGGCTTACGGAGCTGGAGGGCTGGTTTGCGCTCCCCGCGGTCACGGAGCACGAGGTCTATTTAGTGGAGCCCGCCTATATCAGCGAGGTGGGGGAGGGACTGGCGGAGGCCGCGCGTGTCTTGGCAACCATCCTCCACCCGGATATCTTTACCCAGATGCTCCCCTCGTTCTCGGTCCAGCTCGCCCCGCTGGAGCTCTTCACACCTCCGAGCCCCGACGATGCTGAATCTGACGGATGATCTAGGGCGTCGGCTTATCCTCACGCAGCCCGCTCGGCGCATCCTCTCCCTCTCCCCCGCCACGACCGAGAACCTCTTTGCCATCGGTGCCGGAAGTGCCGTTGTCGGGGCGACGAGTGCTTGTGACTTTCCGGTAGAGGCTCAGAAGCTCCCACGAGTCGGGGACTTTACGCGGCCCTCCTACGAGAAGATCCTCGCGCTCAAGCCGGATCTCATTGTCTTTGACTCCGCGACCGTGAAAAAGCCCGCGGTCGAGAGCCTCGCCGCCCGGGTGCGTGTCCCCGTGTTTGTCCAGCGCTCCGAGAAAGCTGCCGATGTCCCTCATCACTTGGAGGCGCTGGGGCAGCTGACGGGCAAGTCCGCCACGGCTCTCGCGGCCCAGGTGCGCCGTGCGCTCGCCACTCCGCCGCAGGGCAAGCCGGTCCCGGTCCTGGTGCAGATCAGCGCCTCGCCGCTGTTCGTGGTTGGGCCGGGCTCGTTTGTGGACGACCTGATTCGGGTGGCAGGTGGCCAGAATGTCATCACAACCGGCGACTCATTTCCGCAACTCACCAGAGAGAGGCTCCTCACGCTCAAGCCCCAGCTCTATGTCATCGCCACCTACCCCGGCCAGCCGGAGACACCGCCCGCTCTCCGCAATATTCCCATGGCCCGAATCCCCGCCGACCTGCTCTTTCGCCCCACCCCTCGCCTGCGCGAGGGGCTACGGCTCCTGACGACGGCGCTTCGAGCGGCTGTCAAGAGTTCTGAAGATTAGACGGATGGAGGATCGAAAAGCCGCGCCATTCGTCGGGGCGGAGATCGTCGATCATCAGGTTTGGCTTGGGAAGAAATCCCACAAAGCAATCCGCGATTCCCAGCTCCTCGGCGGACTGCCTTGCGTATTCTCCGCCCCCGGCACTCCAGCAGTACAGCCCCCAACCGTCGTTTTTGAGGGTTCTGACATGCTCAATCGTACGCACCATGGGAATCCGTTTTGTCCCCACGGAGCGCACCAGCGTGTCATCGACATCCACAAACGCAACACGGGCCATCGCGATTATCCGCCCGAGGATTCCCCGCCCAGCCGTTTTTCGTACATGATCCAAGCCGGTTGTTTTTCAAAGCCAAGTGCCTCGTTGATAGAGAGCATCGCGCGGTTGCTCTGGGCGTTGTCGGTGCGGATCTCGGGGACTCCCTTTGCCTTGGCGTACTCGACTGCCATGCACTTGAGCGCCAGCGCGATCCCCTTGCGGCGGTAGGCGCGCCGGACCCCGGTGAGGCCAGTGCTGAGGTAGTCGCCGATCTTGGGGGGGAAGAGCATCGAGATGCCGGCGTACTGGCCGTCGGGGGCGACCGCGATAAACTGGCACTCCGGGGTGAAGCGGACACTCTTGCGGATCATCTCCCGCCAGGCATCGTAGGTCATCGGGGTATGCTTCTCGCCCTCGGGGAGCGGGACATCGGCATCGCACTCCATCTCCATATCGTGGAGCTTGACATAGGCGTCTTCTCCCTCTTCCTCCAGGAGGGTGGCCAGATCCACCAGGCGCAGGCCGTGTGCCAGCGGTTTTTGGCGTGCCTCCGCGAAGGGAGCGAGGTCCACCGACGCCACGTTCAGGCGAGACTCCCAGGCGCGCATGCACTCAACAAAGCCGTGCTTGGCAAGAAAGCCCAGCGACTCGGGCTTGTCCTCGCGGGTATCGGCCCCGTACTGGATCGGGTTGGTATCGGCGACCTTCTCCTCCAGCGCGGCGAGTAGGAGCTTCCCGATCCCGCGCTGGCGGAAGTCCGGGTGGACATCGACTCCCATGTAGAACTTCTGGGGATGGTAGGTCCACGACGACTGCCCGATCCGGCCCTGCGCGACCACGTGGCCATCTTTTTCTACCAAGAGACGGTGGTGGCGGAGCTTGGCCTCGCGCTGGGCATCGCTGGACTGGAGCTCCTCAACCGTGACAGGATAGTCCGGCCAGACGGCATTATGGAGGGCGGCGAGCTTTTCGTAGTCCTGCTCGGGGTTAAAGTCACGGAGGGTCATTTGGTTTCGTCTTTCAGGTTCTTCTCGTAGCTGATCCAGGCGGGGATCTTCTCAAAGCCAAGTGCCTCGTTGATAGAGAGCATGGCGCGGTTCTGCTGGGCGTTCCAGGTGCGGATCTCCCGGATGCCGGCGTCCTTGGCCCACTGCACCGCCGCAAGCTTAAGAGCCGTGGCGATTCCCTTGCGCCGGTACTCCCGCCGGACTCCCGTCACTCCGACATAGAGCACGTCCGGCTCGCCCGCGCTCTTCCAGAGCGCGCTCTCGCCCACCCAGTGGTCGCCGTCGGAGTCAATGGCGATAAACCAGGCCTCGGGGAGGAAGTCGGGGTTGCTCAGGGTGGTCTTCTCGAAGTGCTCGAAGCCGGGGTCGGTGAGGACATCGGTGGCGGGGATATCGAGTGTGAGGGTCCAGTCCAGCTCCTTGAGCCGCTGCTTCCAGTCCGGGACCGCCTTGGCAAGCTCACCGACACTCTGCACCGTGATGCCGGCGTCGGTGGCCTTCCGTGCGGCCTCGACAAAGGGGGCAGGGTCGAAGGTCTGGGTAGCGAGGCGGCTCTCCCACTCGCGCATCGCCTCGGTGAAGCCCCGGTCGGTGAGGAAGCGCAGCGCACGGGGCTTGTCCTCGCGGGCGTTGCTACGGAGCAAGATCGGGTCGTGGGGGGCGAGGGCATCCAGGAGATGGGCATAGAGCGCCTTACCAATTCCTTGGCCCTCGTGCTCGGGTAGAACGGAGATACTGATCCCGAACTTCTGCGGGTGGTACATGTCGGTGCTCTGGCTGTAGCCTCCCGCGGCGATCACCTTGCCGTCGCGCTCCACCAGAAACCGTGCCCACTTGATCTTGGGGTCGCGATTGGCATCGGAGAAGCGCATCTCTTCGATGGTCTCGACATAGTCGGGATAGCAGGCGTGGGAGATCGCGATCCGCGCGGCGTAGTCCGCCTCGCTGAGAGTGTCGGGTCGAATGGTCATGACAGTGTCCTATCGTCTGAGGGAATGCAATTGCTAAAAATGCCGTCGGTGAGTCGTGGCGCAACGGAGAGGGAGCTGAGCTGGGCCGCGTAGTGGATATCGGCCTCGTGCCCCTTGTCGATCAGCTCGATCCCGCTTCCGCAGGCGAGTAGCCGGGCGAGGAGCTGCTTCTTCGCGCCCAGAAACGCGGCGCGTGCGGCCTTAGCCTCGGGCGACGATCTCAGATTGGGGAGCGCGGCGACAATCGCCCCCGCGCCCAACAAATCCTCGATGGCAAAGCGTAGGGAGCTGTCGGGCCAGCGCTCGCCACAGGCAAGCACGGTGGTGGGGGAGGCGAGCTCTTGCACGACAGCGGCGACCGCACGGGCATTGACTAGAGCCCCCGCAAAGACCGCGCTCGCTCCCGCTTCGCTCGCCGCCCGGCAGCACATCGCGCCATTGGGCGAGGCAAGGGCGATCGGCCCCCCAGCCCCCGCGTCCCCCCTAGCCCCCGCGGAGCGGGGGGACAGTAACGATGTGTCCGAGCCGTCTTTCCAGTGACGCGGCTCGACCGTGGCTCCCGCCGCCAGATGCGCCGCGACTGTGGTAGAGAAGCGTAGCGTATCCACAATCACCACCACATCGCCACGGGCACCGGCACGCGCCGCGCCGTCTTGGCCCCAGTCAAACCGCAGGGCGTAGCCCGCTTGCTCAAACCAGCTCATTAGTACTCTCCCGGACACTCCCCCCGGCCTCCGCTCGTTCCTCGCTCTGGCCGACCCCCTCTCCCTCTGTTTCCTCCTTCGTCGGGAGGAGAGGGGGTGCCGAGGGACGAGGCGGGGGAGTGCCCCCTCTGACTCCCCCTCCCTTCCCCCCAACGAAGTTGGGTCTCAGGGGAAGGGAGGGGGCCGGGGGGAGGGATGCCAAAAGGCATGCCGAGGCAAAACAAAGCCCCTCGGGGAGAAGCTTCTCGGGGGCGAACTCCAGGTGCAAGATCCGGCGGTGGCTCGGGCTCTGGGCGGGCGACGAGGCATGCAAGAGCAGGGGGGACATCACGACCGCGCTTCCCACCGGGCCGGTGCAGATTACTTCGGCGGTTTGTTCTCGGAGCGCCGCGATCTGCTCGCTGCTTAAAATCCCCTGGCGGTGCGAGCCAGGCAGGACGCGGAGCGGGCCATTGGTCTCGTCGCAGGGATCGAGGTGCAGGCGCACGGTGACCATCTTCTCCAAGATCTCCGCGGGAGGCAGCACGTGCAAGACACCCGCCTTGGTGCTCCACGGCCCCCAGCCCGGCAATTCGATGCGCTCCGTGACCGCGATGGCACGGTCCTGGTGCCACCCGACATGCCAGTTGGCCCCCGGAACTTTATCAAAGAAGATCGCCCGTGTAAGGGTGGTTGCCGCGCCCGTGAGCGCCAAGACACGCGGATCGGCGGCGACCGCTTGGACCTCGGGGAGGACGAGGATATTGCGCCGGGCGTAGACACTCTCCCCACGCTGCGAGCTCTCGCCGGCACTCTCCAAGGCCACACGCAGGCGCTCCACCGTGGAGAGCCCCAGTACGTCCGTGACCAGAAGATAGCCCGCTTCGTCAAACATCCGTGTGAGTATACCCCATCGGCTAAAAAAATAATCCAGGAGCCCGGTGCGTCCTCGGGACGCTATTTCCCGCGAGGCGTGGGTTTTCAACCCACGCAGCGGTATAATGCCGCCGTGCTGGAGAATTTGCGAGGAACCGCATTGATTGGCTGTGGCGGGATGGCGAGCCACTACCGCGGGGTCTATGCCCGCTACCCACACGCCCCCTTTCAGCTGGTAGTCGATGTCGCTGCCGAGGTCGCCCAGCGTGTCGCGGCTGAGCTGGGAGTTGCCCGCTGGTCCACGGACTGGCGCGAGGCCCTCGCCGACGATATCGACGTGGTGGATATCTCGACTCCTAACCACCTCCATGAAGAGCAGGCAGTCGCGCTGCTGGAGGCGGGGAAGCACGTGATCTTGCAGAAGCCCCTCGCCCCGAGTGTGGCGGCGTGCCAGCGGATTGTCGCGGCGGCACAAAAGAGCGGCACGACAGCAGGAGTCTACCTCTCCGATCTAGAGGACCCAGCGGTCTGGGACCTGCGAGCCATGGTCGCGCAGGGGCACTTGGGGAGAGTCACCGGCATCCGCGCACGCTACGCCCACCGCGGCGGCCTCACCACGGCCCCGAGCGCGTGGCGCGGCTCGGCGGAGAAGACCGGCGGCGGCTCGTTTATCCAGCTGGCGATCCACCATACCAACTTGGCGTCGTTTCTGTTAGGGGAAGAGATTGTCTCGGTGATGGGCTACGCCAAGAACCTGATGTGCGAAAATATCGGCGGCGATGATACCGCGGCGTGTGTGGCGGAGTTTTCGGGGGGGGCAATCGGGGTCTTTGAGTCGGCGTGGAATGCGGAGGGAACCTGCTTCCAGCTCTATGGGTCAGAAGGAAGCGTGACGATTCACGGAACCGAGGGCGCACAGCTTACCGGGCGGATTCGGGGGCAGTTCCAAGGAAGCGTGCTCCAGACCGACCCTGAGGGCAATTTTACGCGGCCTGCGGTGGGGGGCAATACCCTGCGCGGCTCCGGCGGGGAGTTCGACCAGCATCTCGCGTTCTTAGAGAGCGTGCGCCACGGACGCCCGCCCGTGGTGCCGGTGGAGGTCGGCTGCACCGATGTGGCGGTCTGCAAGGCTGTGGTACGCTCGGCAGAGACTGGCCGCCGTGTCATGATTCAGGAGATTCTAGAGGAAGCGCTATGATGTTGCTCGCACTACTCGCTCTGGGGCAGTTCACGCCCCTGCCCGGCAAGAAGCCCCCCGTGATCGCGCCCAAGCCGCCCGTGGCAACCCCGACCCCGGCTCCTCAAGGAGGACAGGCGCTCCCCAGTGACACTACCCCTTGGCAGCCGACCCTGCTCTGGCGGACATCGGTCAAGCGCGGTGAGGGAACCGCTGCCGTGGGCAAAGAGGCGGCCTATGTCGCCGGTGGGAGCGCGGTCCACCGCTTCAATAGCGAGGGCCGCACCGACTGGTCCACCGAGATCGGGCCGACTGCTGCGGAGGTGACGCTGGACGCCCGCCGGGTCTACGTGGGCTCGGAGCGGGGGACGGTCTACGCGCTGGACCGCGCCAATGGGGCCGTCGCCTGGAAAGCCACTCTGGGGAGCACGGTGCGCATGGCTCCGGCGGTGGTTGGGGACCGGCTCGTGGTGGAGTGCCTCGACAACTATGTCTACGGGCTAGAGCTGCTCACGGGGACGATCAAGTGGAAGTTCTACCGCCCCGATGGCTCCTTGGGCTACGCCGCCCCGGCCGCAGGGCCCGCGGGGAGTGTCCTGGTCTGTGGGGAGAGCACGGTCTATCGTCTCAGTGCCACCACGGGCGAGGAGACCTGGCGCACGCCACTAGGAGGCAAGGCGCTGGGGACCCCCGTGCTCAGCGGCGAGCGTGTCTATGTCGCGGGCGATGGCGCGGGCGTGGTCGCGCTGGATGCCGAGACCGGCGAGCGGCGCTGGCGCTTCCGGGTCGGGGATGAGAAGACCGGCCCAGACTGGTTTGGTGCCCCCCTCGTGGTGGGCAAGACCCTCTATGTCTCCAGCTACCGGCGCAATGTCTACGCGCTGGATACCACGAGTGGAAAGGTGAAGTGGTCCACCAAGGTGCTCGGCCCCGCCCTGGCCCGGCCCGCGCTCGATGAGAAGCGCAACGTGCTCTATCTCAGCAGCCTCACCTACAAGGACAACCCCACCCTGACCGCTCTCAATGCCCGGACCGGTGTTTCGGTCTGGGACTACAAGCTCGGCTCTCTCCAGGCCGCACCCGCACTGGCGGGCGGGCGGCTCTATCTCGCATCAACGAACGGATACTTTTATGCATTTTCAATCCAATAACACGATCACGGCGCCAAAGATTGGCGGGTTCTGGCTTGGCTGCCAGGCATGGACTTTCAACCGACGGACGGTCGCGGAGGCGATCCAGCTCACGGCGAAGGCGGGCGGTAAGACAATCGAGTTCTTCCCCGGCCAGAAGCTTGAGGCAGACTCCAAAGAGGGGCTTGGCCCGGACAACTCCGATGCGACCATCGCCAAGGTCAAGGACTGGTGCCAGAAGGCAGGGATCACGCCCGTGGCCTTCGGTGTCACGGGCTTTGCCGCCAACGAGGCCGATGCCCGCAAGCTAGCCACGTTTGCCAAGAAGCTGGGAATCCGCACGATTGTCACCGAGTCGGGGGCGGCGGAGCTCAAGGTGATGGAGCCCTTCCTCAAGGACATGGACCTCTACCTGGCGATCCACAACCACCCGCGCCAGCCCAAGAACCCCAACTACAAGGTCTGGGACCCCAAGTATGTTCTGGAGCTGGTCTCCCCGTTTGACAAGCGGATCGGCTCCTGCGCCGACACGGGGCACTGGGTACGCAGCGGGGTCAAGCCGGTCGATGCCATGAAGATCCTCAAGGGGCGCATCCATGGCTCCCACCTCAAGGACCTCAGCTCCTTTGGTGAGCCCCACGGCCACGATGTCCCCTACGGCACCGGGGTCAGCGATATCCCCGCCATCTTGGAGGAGTTCCGCAAGCAGAACTACCAAGGGCACCTCTCCATTGAGTACGAGATCAACGGCGATGGCCCCCTCGACGAAGTGGCGTCCTGTATCGGTTTTGTGCGCGGCCTCGGCTACAGCAAGAAGTAACGGTCAAAGAAAAAAGAAGCGTCTGCGAGAGCGGGCGCTTTTCTTTTTCTTGACTATTTCCAAAAATGGAAATATAATCACGTCATGCCTGGACGCTCTCCTCGTGCTCGTGCCTTGCTCCATCCGATTCGTGTGCGGATTGTCACCGCGCTCCAGGACCGGCAGCTCACCCCGCGCCAGCTCTCTGTCTTTCTAGACGATGTTCCGCTGACGACACTCTACCGGCATATCAACCTGCTCCTCGAGGCGGGGCTCCTGGAGGTGGTCGCGGAGCGTCGTGTGCACGGGACGGTCGAGCGGGTCTTTACCGTGGTCGAGGCCGCGACCTACCTAAACGACGAGGACCGTGCCTCACTGACCGCCGAGGACATCACGGGCCTCGTCGGGGCCCTGACAGGAGCGGTTCAAGAGGTCTTTCACCGCTATGTCCGCCACGCCCCTCTGCCCCCGCCCGAGGGAGATGTCTCCTTTCTGGTGCGCTCCCTGACGCTCTCGGAGGAACGCTACCTGGCCCTCCGCCAGTATCTTCTTGAGCTGATGCGCGCCGAGTCGTGCGAAGCGCCGCAAGCGGGTGAGCCGCGCCGGATGATCGCCTTCTTCTCTGCGCCGGACTTCGAGCCGGAGAAAAAAAATAGCGACGAGTCGTAACTTTTTTTGCCGTGCTCAGTCTCTAAATTACAGAGCCAATTCCAAAAATGAAAATATCACAAAAAGAACTTGATCCACGAACCCGCCAGCAGGTCTTTGAGGCTGTCTGGAACCGGGTGAATGTCTCCCACTTCGACCCGACCTTTGGCGGTGTCAACTGGCCGGCGATGAAGAAAAAGTACGCCCCCTTGGTCGCCAAGGCCAAGAACAATGCGGAGCTGTACACGCTTCTCAACCAGCTGATCGGGGAGCTCAAGCAGAGCCACTTCTCGATCCTGCCTCCCGAGGCCTACACCATGGGAGATGCTGTCGGCAAGGACGAGCGCGGGGAGGGGAGCAGTGGCCTGACCCTGGGCCTGATCGCCGGAGCCCCGACCGTGTTCGCGGTCGCCGCCGACTCCGCCGCGCAGCAAGCCGGGGTGCTTCCCGGAGCCCAGCTCGAGGCAATCGATGGCAAGCCGCTCACCACGCTCCTGGCACGCCTGACACCCGAGCAGCTCAAGTCAGGCTTCCTGCCACGCGCCCTCCTCAACCGCGCCGTGGGTGGCAATGAAGGCCAGAAGCGAGTGCTCGCCCTCCGGGAGCCCGATGGCAGCACGCGCGAGGTTGCCGTTGTCCTCGGGGCCGGGCCGAAGAAGCGGGACAATGTCCTCCCGGGCTTCCCGCCCTATCCTGCGGAGCTAGAGAGCAAGCGCCTCGACGGCGATATCGGCTACGTCCGCTTCTCGCTCTTTACCGCGCTGCTCATGGACGATCTCCGAAAGGCGATCAAAGAACACGCTAGCGCCGCAGGGCTGATCCTCGATCTCCGGGGCAATCCCGGTGGACTGGCACCGGTCACCTACGCCATCGCGGGGATGCTGAGCCAAAAGCCGGGGACCCTGGGGACGATGAAGCAACGGACTGTCACGGTCCAGTTTCCCATCCTGCCGCAGGCACCGCGCTACGCCGGCCCGGTAGCTGTCCTCACCGATGAGCTCTCGGCATCGTGCTCCGAGATCCTGGCGGGAGGGCTGCAAGAGCTCAAGCGCGCCGTGGTGATCGGCCGCAAGACCCCCGGGATGGTGCTTCCCTCCGCGATCGATAAGCTCCCCGGTGGGGTCCGCTTCCAGTACGCCTTCGCAGACTTCAAGACCCCCCGCGGTGTCCTCCTGGAGGGCAAGGGAGTCACCCCCGATATTCCGGTCGTCCTGACCCCACAGTCGCTACGCTCACTAGGCGATCCCGATATCGCCGCGGCACGGACCTACTTTCAAACACAATTGGAGAAGAAATAGATGAATCGCTACGGTTTTTTACTGCTCGCCGCCGCCTGTGCGGCACCGGTTGTCGCTCAGGCGCCCAAGCCCACGGGCGCGCAGATCCTCGATAAGAATGTCACCGCCAGCGGGGGCGCGGCCTGGCAGGCGGTCCAGAGCTTCACGGCCAAGGGAACTGTCACCGTGGCGGCACAGAGCATCTCGGGGACGGTGGAGGTCTACGCGAAGGCTCCCAATAAGTTCGCCATGAAGCAGAGCATCAAAGGGGTCGGCGACTCCAGCAGCGCCTTCGATGGGACGGTGGGCTGGTCCAAAGACGGCTTCTCGGGCCTGCGTGAGCTCAAGGGTGGGGAGCTGGCCGCCCTCAAGGCACAGTCGTCGCTGAGCCTGCGCCCGAGCCTCTGGAAGACGGTCTACTCCAGCGCGGCGCTGATCGGGACGGTCAAGGTCAATGGCGCGCCGGCCTACAAGGTCAAGCTCACGCCCAAGGTGGGCAACCCCGAGACCCAGTACTTCGATGTCAAGACCGGCCTGCAGGTGCGCAGCGATCAGGTGGTCGAGAGCCCTCAGGGCAAGATCGCCGTGGAGTCCTACCTCTCCGACTACCGGACGGTCGGGGGGATCAAGATGCCCTTCAAGACACGCCAGCTCGTGGGCCAGGCCGAGATTGTCATCCAGTTCACGGAGGTCAAGGTCAACGCCACCCCCGAGGACAGTGTCTTTGCAAAGCCCAAAGAATAATGATCCATGTTGAAAACCTAAGCAAGACCTTCACCGACAAGAAGCGCGGGCAGGTGCTGGCGGTCCAGGGAGTCTCGCTGGACGCGCGGCCGGGGGAGATCTTTGGGGTGCTGGGGCCCAATGGCGCGGGGAAGACTACCCTTCTGCGCATGCTGGCCACCATCCTCACTCCAACCTCCGGGACCGCGACCATCGGGGGCTACGATATTGTCCAGGAGCCGGAGAAGGTCCGAGCACAGCTGGGCTACCTCACCGGCTCCGCAGGGCTCTACGAGCGCCTGACCGGTCGGGAGGTGCTGCGCTACTTCGGGGCACTCTACGGCATGGCCCCCGAGAAGGTCGAGGCGCGGATCGGGGAGCTGACCCGCGAGCTGGACATGGGCGAGTTTCTGGATGGTCGCTGCGACCGCCTCTCCACAGGCCAGAAGCAGCGGGTCTCGATCGCCCGCTCCGTCCTCCACGACCCCCCTGTGGTCTTCTTCGACGAGCCCACCAGCGGCCTGGATCTCATGGCGGCGCGGACCGTCGTGCGCTACATCCGCCGCTGCAAAGAGCAGGGAAAGTGCGTCATCTTCTCCACCCACATCATGAGCGAGGTCGAGGCCCTCTGTGACCGGATCGCGATTATCTACGATGGGAAGGTGGCGGCGGTCGGCACGCTCGCTGAGCTACGAGCGCGGACCAATGCGGAGTTTTTTGAGACGGTGTTCCTGCGGATTATCGGGGTGGAGGAGGACTAGCACATGTGGCAGATTATCTTTAAGAAGGAGTTCAAGGAGATCTTCTCCGACTCCCGGACACGCTTCAATGTGATTGCAAGCCCGCTGCTCATCACGCCCCTTGTCCTGGCACTGATCGGGACCATGGCGCAGAAGCAGGCCAAGGACAGCCGCAACGAGAGCATCAAGGTGGGGGTGGTGGGGATGGAAAAGGCTCCGCACCTCATGGACGAGCTCAAGGGGGCCAATAAGATCATCCTGGAGCCGGTCGCCACGGTCGAGGCAGCGGAGGAGAACATCCGCAAGCGAACCCAGAAGGCCGCGCTGATCCTCCCTGACGATGCCGATGAGCGGCTCGACAACGGCGACTCGCTCTCGGTTCCCGTGGTACAGGATGCGGGCAACGAGGCATCGGAGCAGGCAGCCAAGCGCGTGAAAGAGCTCCTCACCGAGCGCGGCGATCTGCTGGCGGCGCGGCGCCTCCAAGACGCGGGCCTCTCCAAGCAGCTGGTCAAGCCCTTCCTGGTGGGCGACAAGAAGATCAGTGGCAGCGGCGGCAGTGGTATGCAGCTCCTGGCGACCTTCTTACCCTACATCCTGGCCCTCTCCGCGATCATGGGAGGCATGATGGCCGCCACCGACTCCGTCGCGGGGGAGAAAGAGCGCGGGACCCTAGAGACCCTGCTGGTCGCCCCGCTCTCCCGGCGCGATATCGCCCTGGGCAAGTTCTGCACGGTCACCGCGACGGCCCTGGTGAGTAGCCTGCTCTCGATCGTGGGGCTCTTCTGGCCGTTCTACATCAAGCTCCCCATGTTCGACTGGATGACCCGTGATGGCCTCAGCCTGGGACCGTCGGCCTTTGCGGCGATCCTCTTGGTGCAGCTCCCTCTGGCCGTGCTGGGCGCGGGCGTGCTCCTGGCGCTCTCGACCATGGCACGCAACCAGAAAGAGATGCAGACCATGATGGGCCCAATCATCCTGGCGGCCAGCGTGGGGGCGATGCTCTCGATGCTGGTTCGTGCCGATGCCGAGCTCTACTGGGCGGTGGTTCCCATCACCAACGCGGGGCTGGTGCTCAAGCAGGCGCTCCAGGGAATGCTCAACCCGACCTTTGTGGGCCTCGCCTGTGCCATGTCCGTGGTCTATGCCGCGGTCGCGGTCGCCTTTGCCGCGAGCCTCTTCAAGCGCGAGGAGGTCCTGGCACGGTTCTGAACACGGAACTTTTTCTGTTCGTCGAATGTACTTAAAGACACGATGCAAGCGCAAGGAACCAAAGAGGATACGGCAATGGCAGAAGAGACAATTGTGGTGGCAGGGGGCTGTTTCTGGTGTGTAGAGGCAGTCTACTCCCAGCTAAAGGGCATTCTACGAGCGGAGTCGGGCTACTGCGGAGGGCGTGTCCCCGACCCGACCTACGAGCAGGTCTGCACCGGAGAGACGGGCCACGCGGAGGCGGTGAAGATCACCTACGATCCCAAGATCATCACGGCGGAGGACATCCTCAAGATCTTCTTCACGATCCACAACCCCACGACCCTCAACCAGCAGGGGCCGGATCATGGCACGCAGTACCGCTCCGCGGTCTTCTTCAAGAACCCGGCGGAGAAGGCACTGGCCCAGAAAGTGATCGCTTACTTCTCCACGGAGAACAAGATCTGGGGGCGCCAGCGGATTGTCACGAGCCTGGAGCCGCTGACGATCTTCTACCGCGCGGAGGAGTACCACCAGAACTACTTTGATAAGTTCAGCAAGGCCAGTACGTTTGAGAAGATGAAGATGAACGGTGGTTACTGCCAGTACATCATCGCTCCCAAGGTGGCGAAGGCACGCAAAGAGTTCGCGGCAAAGTTCAAAAACTAGCCCGAGGGTCAGGAAAAGGGACGTCCCGAGGACGTGCAGAGCCGTTGTGTTCTGCACGTCCCCGGGACGCTCCCGTTTAGGAGGCGGGTATTTCAATGCCCGATAGCGTATGGCAGAGCGCGTGCTGATCCTCGGGGCGAGTGACCGGGGGAAGACCTATACCATCCACCAGCTGGCACGCGAGGCGGCCCGGACCCACAAAGTCGCCCTGATCGACACCGACACGGGCCAGTCGGAGCTAGGGCCGCCGGGAACCGTGAGCTGGGCGTGGGTGCAGGCCGAGGGGCCACAGCGCGGAGGGACGCGCTTTGTCGGGGCGCTGAGTCCGGCAGCAGCGGCGCTGGAGCTGGTGGTGGCCGTGCTAGAGGTTGTCCGGCAGGCAGAGGCGGCGGGGGCGAACCTGCTCTTTATCGATACCCCCGGCTATGTCAGCGGACCGGGGGCGCGTCGCTTTCTGGCCGCGCTTGTGCAGGCGCTCGCCCCGAGTCGTATTCTCGTGCTGGAGCGCGACAGTGAGCTTGGCAGCCTCCCGGCGATGCTGGCCGCGCTGAGTGGGGCGGAGCTGACCCCCCTGCCGGTCGCGGAGGCTGTGGTGCGCAAGTCGCCCAGTGTCCGGGCTACCCGGCGCCTCACGCGGCTCGCACGGGTGCTGGAGGGCGCGACCGAGCACGAGCTAGCCCTGGAAGGATTGACAACGCTCGGGGCGACTCTGGGAACGGGGACCCCGATCGCGCCGCACCTAGCGCGCTGGGCCGGGAGTGCCCTGCACCTGAGTGCGGTCTACGGCGAGGTCGCCGAGTCCACGCTCTCCCTCTTTGTCGCCGGCCCGCTCCGGCCCGGCTGGGAGTCGCTGGTGGGGCCGGTGCTGGACCACTTTCAGCTCGGGCGGGTGCGGGCACTCTCACTCACGGCGCTGGAGGGGACCTGCCTGGGCCTCCATGAGGAGACCGGGCGCTTTCTGGGGATCGGGCGCTTTCTGGGGATCGACCCGGAGACCCTGCGCCTGCGCCTCTCTACGACCGCCTCGGTGGAGCGCCTGGCCCTGCTTGCCTTTGGACGCTTCCGCCTCGCCGCCGACGGGCAGATGCTGGGCGAGCTCAAGCCCGGCGAGGTCTGAGCGCCTAGACACGCTCCAGGGGTTGGTGCGGCTCGGGAGGGAGCGTCACGTGGATGGCGTCGCCGGGGCGCACCGTCCCACCTGTCAAAACAATCCCCATCACGCCGGCCTTACGAACCAGCTGGCCTTGGTCGTCGCGGCCCAAGACCGCTGCCAGTAAGCCTTTCTGGAAGCGGTCGATCTGGGCGCAGGGGTTTCGGAGGCCCGTCAGCTCAACGACCGCGGACTCCCCAATCGCAAGCCGCGCCCCGACGGGCAGGCTGAGCAACTCGACGCCACAGGTGGTGATATTCTCGCCCAGCTCCCCTGGTGCGACCGTGAAGCCCGCGCTCATAAGCTCGTCGAAGAGCTCCGAAGGGATCAGGTGTACCTGGCGCAGGTTGGGCTGGTCGGGGTTCTGCGCGACACGGGAGCGGTGCTTGACGGTCGCGCCGCAGTGGGCATCGCCCTCTACCCCCAGCCCAGCGAGGAGCTGAATCTGGGGGAGGTTGTCTTTATGAAACGTGTGGCGGGGGCTACTGCTGACCGCCACGACCCGGCTCACGGCTTGACCACTTTCCAGTTCTTGTAGAAGACATTGTTGACGCCCTTGAGGAGCAAACACAGGATACTCACAAACACCGAGAGTAGGCCCGGCAGGAGGCAGGGGCGCATGATATCGACAAAGAGGCAGTAGCGGACATTGTCGGAGTCGTTGAAGGACTGGTGTTGGAGAGTATCGTCGAAGATAAAGAGCTTCTCGTCCTGCCAGTAGTGGAAGCAGTCTCCCACCTCGATATAGGCAGTCTTGTCCTTCATGTCATTGACATTGTAGAGAACTCTCAGCGTGGCGCGCATCGGGCCAAAGTGCTTGGAGGTGGACTGCTTCTTGTTAAACACCGAGACACCGATGGTCTTGATGTACTTGTAGTTCTCATGGAACGACGGCACATCGATATCGTTCTTGACATCCTGGCCATACCACTTGAAGAAGAACATCGTCCGCGGGTTGTCCTTGATCTTCTCGGCCATCTTCTCGACCAGGTTCTCTTTGTGTGCCGCATCGATCAGGCGCTTGATCTCGGCCTGGTGGGACGGGGGAAGGTCCTCCAGCTTGTAGATTCCCTTGTTGATATAGGGAAGCGAGAGGATATCGAGGAGCGTGTTGACGGGCGAGAGAAGCCAGGTAAAGAGCCCATTGCCGGTGAAGTAGCGCTTGATCCCCGCCGCGTCCACCCGCTTGTTGCGCCCGAGATCGTAGACGCCGAGACCGAGAAATGCCAGTAGGCCGATGCCTACACCCATAAAATTCATATCAGCTCAGTGTACCCGCTCCGGGGCATTTTTCGACTGCGCAAGAGAGAGCACCGCCCCTAGCCCCGCTCCCAAACAGAGCCCATAGACCCCGCCCCAGAGCAGCATCCCCGTGGGCCGTACAAACGCATCGTTGAGGGCGCTCCCGGCAAAGTAGCCCAGCGAGTTGGCCAGAAACAGCACGAGGGCAAGTGGCGCGGAGGGCGATGGCTTCTTGAGAGCGACCACAAACGTGTAGGCCATCACCACCGAGCTTCCGAGCGAGGCAGCCCACTCCCCGGTGCGCGTCCCCTTGGAGAGAAAGTAGATTGCTGTCCAGCTCGCGGCGTAGAGAAAAAACGCCAGTGCAAAGAGCCCAAAGAAGCGCCCCCCGCGCCACGACGGCGGCGCGAGCGGCAGGAGCACCCCGCCCCCCAGCCCGATAAAGAGCACGGTCCAGGCCAGATACGCGCCCCAGAGCCCCAGATGCGTGTACATCCAGCGCTCCCCAAACGCGACCGTCGCAAAAACCGCTAGGCTCGCCAGCCCAAAGCCAAGTCCGCCTTGAATTGCACTGCGCGTGAGGGAGCTCATGGCCTAGTTTACCTGTTTCGGGAGACCTCTTAGTCGCCCTGGCAGACAATCGCAAGGTTTTGCTGCCGAGCTAGCACGACAAGATTTTCCCATTGATTAAGTCGCTCAAGAAAAATAGCTTTGTTGACGTCCTCAAAGATTTCCTTGTACTCGGGCCAGATCTGGATGCTGACAGAGACAGGCCAGGTCGTGGGCTGGCTTTCGATCTGCTGACGGGCTTGTATAAGCACTTCCAGAAGGGCATCAAGGCTCGCGCCTTCGAAGTAGGCGTTGCCATAGAGGTCAATGTATTGGCCAGTCTCCTTGGCTAGTTGTTCAAAGAGCGGGTGGAGAAACCAGTAGTAGCCGTCGTCGTCGAGAAACAACGACGGCTGGTCGGAGTGGGGACGGGGTGAGGCACTCGTTCCGAGGCCGATCTGGAGCATGGGGCTACAAGTCGCTGGGCGTGGAGAGGGTTCCTCGGATGGCGGTGGCGGCGGCCATGGTTGGGCTGACGAGGTGCGTACGTCCGCCCTTGCCCTGGCGTCCCTCGAAGTTGCGGTTGCTGGTAGAGGCGCAGCGCTCGCCGGGCTGGAGGATATCGGGGTTCATCCCAAGGCACATGGAGCAGCCGGGCTCGCGCCACTCGAAGCCTGCCTCGACAAAGATCTTATCCAGGCCCTCGGCCTCGGCTTGCTTCTTCACGAGGCCCGAGCCGGGGACGCACAGCGCGCGCTTGACGCTTACTTTATGCCCCTTGAGCACGGCGGCGGCGGCGCGGAGGTCCTCGATACGGCCATTGGTGCACGAGCCGATCCAGACCGTGTCCACGGCGATAGAGCGCAGCGGCGTGCCGGGTGTGAGGTCCATGTAGGCCAGCGCCTGCTCGCACGAGCGACGGTCGGCGTGGTCGGTGAACTGGTCGGGGCTGGGGACAACGGCGGTGAGCGGGAGCGCTTGGCCCGGCGACGTTCCCCAGGTCACGTGGGGGGCAATCTCAGGGCCACTGAGCTCGACCAGCGTGTCGTAGGTCGCGCCTTCGTCGGTGGCCAGCGTGCTCCACTGCGCCACGGCGGCGTCCCAGGCCGCGCCCTGCGGCGCAAACTCACGGCCCTTGAGGTAGGCGAAGGTGGTCTCGTCGGGGGCGATCATCCCCGCGCGTGCTCCCGCCTCAATCGACATGTTACAGACCGTCATGCGGCCCTCCATCGAGAGCGCACGAATCGCCTCGCCGGTGTACTCGACCACGTAGCCGGTCGCGCCATCGGTGCCGATCTTGCCGATAATCGCCAGGATAATGTCCTTGGGGGTCGCATCGGGATGGAGCGGGCCGTTGATGCGAATCTCCATGGTCTTGGGGCGGCTCTGGGGCAGGCACTGGGTCGCTAGGACATGCTCCACCTCGCTCGTCCCGATCCCGAAGGCCAGTGCCCCAAATGCGCCGTGGGTGCTGGTGTGGGAGTCGCCGCAGACAATGGTCTGGCCCGGCTGTGTGTAGCCTAGCTCCGGCCCCATGACGTGCACCACGCCCTGCTTGTCAGAGTGGAGGTCGTAGAGCGTGATCCCAAACTCCTCGCAGTTCTTGGCCAGTGCCTGGATCTGCTTCAGGGAGATCTCATCGGTGATGGGGAGCAGGCGGCTGGTGGTGGGGACATTGTGGTCCATGGTCGCCACGGTTCGCTCCGGGCGCCGTACCTTCCGCCCCGTGAGGCGCAGGCCCTCAAAGGCTTGGGGGCTGGTCACTTCGTGCACAAGGTGCAGGTCGATATACAGGAGGGCAGGCTTCCCCGCTTCGGCGCGGACGACATGGGCGTCCCAGATCTTCTCAAAGAGCGTTCGTGGTGTCATGCCCTGATTATAGGCCGCTTGCCTGCCCCGTGTCCAACGGATAGTTTCGATCTAAGTGATAGGCAAAACCTACTGAAAGATCACCTTATCGACCTCGGCCATGCCCTGGAGGGCGCGGGTCAGTGCCTTGAGCTCGTCGCTGAAGATAGACTCGTTGCCGCTGAGAGGGGCGAACTTGCCAAAAATAGTGAGGGTTCCCCGGCGAATGGAGAGCGTGATCTTGGTGCAGTCTAGGCAGAACTTCCCCATCTCACGGCGGACGTCCCGAAGCGTTCGGTTGTTCTTGAGCTTTTCCTCGATTGATTTTGCAGCTAGGCTTTTCTGAGCGAGATGTTTATTTGCTTCCATACTTGGTCATTCCGCACCCGAGTGCTGTTTTCTGTGCTCACTGAGGAAACCCGTAGAGCTACGAGGTAAAGAGGCTTGCTCCGTGCCAATAATTTTGCATTTTTGAAGGAAAGATCAAGAAGTGGATCGAAAGAGAGAGCTATGAAAAAGACACTTACCCTTGGGTTGTTTTCGTTGTTTCTGCTCGCACCGGGTGCCCTGGCACAGGGGGGAGGGTCGGGGAGGAGTAAAGACCTCTCCTTTCAGTTTGGCTCCACCGGGGGCGGGCGGCAGGTGTCTGGTACGGGGAGCGCGTTTGGTGTCGCCTACAACCTTCCCCGCGGCGATGGCTACAAGAGCCTGGAGCTCTTCCACACCCGTGTTGCCGGTAGCGAGACCGTGTACTACTCATCGGGGAGCGCTACCCTGAGGACACTCCTAGAGACCACGGGGCTGTTCTACACCGCGCGAACCCGTCGGCCTCAGGAGCGCGGCTTCTACACGGGGATAGGCGGCGGTCTGGTCTACGAAAAGACAGCGCTTCCCCCGGACAGCAGCGACTACTTCTCTCTGCCGCGCCTGAGCCAGCGCTGGCGCTACCAGCTCCAGCTACGCTGGATCGCGGCGGGCTACAACTTCGCCGACGATATCTTTGGGGAGCTCTCTTACCAAGGGAACCGGCACATCGTCGCCTTCAATGTCGGCTACCGGCTCTAGGCCTGCGGCTCCAGCGTGAGGCAGTCGCCCCACTCCTGCCAGCTGCTGCGCTCGTAGGCGCGGGCATCCACCTCCATGGGATCGAGGTGGTAGTTCAGGTACGCCAGGACAATATAGACCAGCGCTAGCACGATTAGCAGGCCGCCTAGGATCAGGGCAGGTTGCATTTGCTCACGCGCAAGAAGCTGCTGGATCGCCACGGCCCCGAGGAGCGCAACCACGATATAGCCCCGCCCGAGGTTACGCAGGGTGACATAGGAGAGCCAGGGCTCTTTATCGGTGACCTCGGTTAGCCCGGCGGTCTGCTGGGCGTGGCGTAGCTCGTGGGCAAGGGTCTGGAGCAGGCGCTTGCGGTAGAGCGGCAGGGCGCAGAGCGCGGTCGGCCAGGGAAGCGGAAAGAGCCCCAGGCGCGCCAGGACAATAAAGTGCGGGTTGAGGCAGACACAGTCCTCGCCACTCTCTTCCTGGTAGTACTCGCCGGGATTGATCCCCGTGGTCCACTCCACCCGCAGCGCTCCAGCATACCCGAGTGCCGTCAGTCGCTCCCGAAGCCGCTCGGTGTCCAGCTGGAGCTGGAAGGGCTTGCCGCCAACGCGGACGGCAGGGGCGGTGAGGGAGGCTTGGGTCGTTGGCATGCTGTCAGTATAGCAGTTCCTCCCCGCTTCGCCGCCCCAAGCGGTATCATAGAGCCCGATGCGACCCTGGTTTTATCTGGCGCTAGGCTCTCTGCTGAGCGGCTGCACCCCGAGAAATCCCGCCCCGCTCCCGCTCCTCCAGCTCCACAACGGGGGGATGGAGCAGGGCACCGATGCCCCCACGGACTGGGGCGGCGACTGGGTGGGCTACAAGCGCCATGCCCTGAGCCGCGACACGCAAGTCAAGCACAGCGGGAGCGCGTCGCTACGCTTTCAGCTCACCCCCCGCGACCACGAGCGAACCTTGGAGCAGCTGGTTGTCGGGGGGGCAGGGCGCTCCGTGGTGCTGAGTGGCTGGCTCAAGACCGAGGGAGCCCTTCGAGTTCAGGTGGGGGTCTTGCCCTACGGCAGCCGTGGTACCGCGCTCGCCGCTCCCGCCTTTTTTATGGTGGAAAAGCCCACGGGCTGGACCCACTTCTCGCAGCCGCTCACCCTCCCGGAGAACGCCCTGAGCTTCAGTGTGGCGCTTCGGGCGGCGGGCGCGGGGGCGGTCTGGCTCGACGATGTCCAGCTCTCGGGGGAGCGTGTGGAGACAGTTCCCTCCGATCCGCTGACCGTGCTCCCGCCCCAGCACCAGGAGCCCGAGCGCCCCTACCCCGGCACGCACCTGCCCACCTGGTACGAGGTGCACCAGGCGCTCAAGGCCCAGGCACGCAGCGCAACCCCGAATATCGTCTTTCTGGGCGACTCGATCACCAAGCGCTGGCGGCTCGACGGTAGCGACGAGTGGGAGCGGTTCTTTGCGCCGCTGGGGGCGCTCAACCTGGGTTTGGAAGGGGACCGGACCTCGCAGGTGCTCTGGCGCATCCAAGACGGCACGCTCGCGGGGCTCCATCCCAAGCTCGTGGTGCTTGCGGTGGGGGCCAACAACCTGATCCGCGATACCTACCCCCCGGAGCGTGTCGCGGCGGGCGTGCTGGCCTGCGTCCGTGCGGTCGAGCGCGCCTGTCCGGGCACAAAGGTCTTGGTCGTGGGCATCTTCCCCACAGAAAAGAGCGCCACCCACCCGATCCGCGCACGCATCCAGCAGACCAACGCCCTGCTCGCCGCCCAGCTCCCGCACTTCCTAGAGCTGGGCAAGGACTTCCTAGAGCCCGACGGCACCCTCAGCGACCGCCTCTTCCCCGACCAGATCCACCCCAACGCCGCCGGCTACCGCCTCTACCGCGAGCGCCTCCTCCCAAAAATTCAGAGTTTGGTTAAGTAATACTCATTGAGAGTTATCCACAGGTTATCCACAGCCTGTGGATAACTTCTTCGGGAAGAGAGAGGCCAAAGCGCTCCGTGAGCAGAGGGAGAAGCTCGGGCTCAGTGAGGGGCTGCGTGGTCGTGCTGGTGGCGGTCTCGGTTACAAGCTCGTGGTTGCGGAGGTAGGTGCGCTGGGTGAGGCCGGGGAGCTGGACGGTGAGGACTTTCTTGAAGATTGTGTCGGGGTGGGTGGACGTGTAGTGGCTGGCGACCTCGACATCGATCCCGTACGAGAGCTCATCCGTGAAGGCGTAGAGGTCTTTCCAGCCCGTGTTGCTGATGGACTGGAGCACCCAGGTCGTGCCCTCGCGCAGGAGGCGGTAGTGCCAGTCGCCGTGCGTTTGGGGCTGGCCCTCGACAAGCGGGAGCGGCTGGAGGAGCCCCTCGGAGCCAAAACCCACATCGACCAGCCAAACCGTGCCCTCGAGCTCGACACGCAACAGAAGATGGGTACGGGGACGCAGCGTGACCGAGCGGTAGCGAACACGAGCCAGCAGGCGGGTGACGGTGAAGCCAAGGCTCTCCAGAGCGTGCAAGAGGAGCGTGTTCTGCTCGAAGCAGTAGCCGCCGCGTCGCGCCGTGACCAGCTTGGCCTGGAGGCTCTCACTATCCAGCGCGATACGCTGCCCCAAGAGCACATCGAGGTTCTCGAAGGGAATGTGGGTTGCGTGGGCGAGCTGAAGCGCCGCCAGAGTCTCCCCGCAGACGGTTCGTGGGCCGTCGTAGCCGATCCGGGCGAGGTAGGCGTCTAGGTCGAACTCGGGCATGGGCTCTACCACTTGTGGGCGATCGCGAAGCGGGGGTAGTCGCGGGCGTTGCGGCTCCCCGAGTGGGCGCAGAGGTAGTGATAGAAGAGCACATCGCCGCGCTTGCCCTCCACCTGAATCCCCTCGCCCAACTCCAGCTCGCCCAGAGCGTTGTTGAGGGTGAACATCCGCTGAAAGCGCTCAGGATCGCTCGCGGCAAAGGCCTCAATTTTCTTATGGGAGCCCGGCCAGACCACGGTCGGGGCACCGTCGCGCTTGCAGTCGGTGAGGTAGAGCAGCGACGCCAGGCGCATGGGGCGGGGGAAGACCACAAAGTTATCCCGCTCCAGGGCGTGGTCGATGTGTGGGCCGTGGTGCGCCCAGGGGCCGGGCTGGGGGAAGATATTGATCGCAAACGCCGAGCGCGGCGGCTGCCAGCTGGGCTCTGCCTCGCCACAGAGCTCGTCCACGAGCCGCGCCATCTCAGTGCTAAAGATCGCGCAGACCTCGGGCGAGTCGTGGCTGGAGCCGACCGGCGCGCCCTCCCAGGTGGCGGGATCGCACGGGTCGGCACCGAGCTTCGCCCAGATCGCCGCCTCGGCCCTGGCGGCGAGCTCATCGGGGATGAGGCCAGGGACGAGCAAAAAACCATCGCGGTCAAAAGCGCTACGTTGCTCGGGAGTGAGAAGGCTCATCTGCGCGAGACCTTCGGGCCTTGTGGCGTGTCGGCGAGGTCCCAGCCAAGCTCCGCGAGCTGGGTGCGGATCACGTCGGAGCGGGCGAAGTCCTTGGCCTTGCGTGCGGCTTGGCGCTCGTCGACCAGCGCTTGAATCTCCGCAGGCACCTCGACCGCCACCTCCTCGGTCTTGACCGCGCGCTCCTCCAGCTTCAGCCCCAGCACGGCATCGAAGTGCTTCCAGAGCCGGGGGGAGTCGTAGGAGTGTAGTAGCCCGACCGCCCGGGGGACATTCAGGTCATCGGCGAGCGCCCCGAGGACATCGGCGACTGCTGACGCAAACGCGGTGTCGTCGGTGAGGGGCTCATCTTCCACCCGCGCCACCCGCTCGTAGAGGCGCTTGAGGGTTCCCGCCGCGGCGTCCAGATTCGATGCCTTGCCAATCTCCTGGTTCTCCGGGTTCCACGCCCACTTCAGCTCCAGCTCACTGCGGTAGTGTGCCTGGAGGCAGAGGTAGCGGTAGGCGATGGGGTCGTAGCCCGAGGCGATCAGGGTCTCCAGCGTGATAAACCCGCCCTTGGACTTGCTCATCTTCGTGTCGCGGCCCAGGGTCAGAAACGCCGAGTGCATCCAGATATTGGCGAAGGTGTGGCCCGTGCAGCACTCGGACTGCGCGATCTCATTGGTGTGGTGGACATTGATATGGTCGTTGCCGCCGCAGTGGATATCGAAGGTCTCTCCCAGATACTTCATGCTCATCGCGGAGCACTCGATATGCCAGCCGGGGTAGCCAATCCCCCACGGCGACTCCCACTTCATGATGTGGTTGGGCTTGTTGGAGAACCAGAGAACAAAGTCTGCGGGGCCCCGCTTGCCGCTGTCCACATTCACATCGTCGCGGGCCGCCACCTTCAGCTCATCGAGGCGCAGACGGGCGAGCTTGCCGTAGTCGGGGAACTTGCTGGTGTCGAAGTACAGCGCCTCAGGCGTGGTGTAGGTGTAGCCCTTCTCTTCCAAGGTCTTGTTGATGTCGATCATCTCCTGGATGTGGTCCGTGGCGCGCGGCAGATGAGTGGGGCGGTCGATATTGAGCCGGTCGATATCCTTCAGGAACGCCTCGGTATAGAACTCCGCGATCGCCCAGGGGTCTTTTCCCTCCCGCTGGGCCGCGATCGCCATCTTATCGTCGCCCTCGTCCTCGTCGCTGGTCAGGTGCCCGACATCGGTGATGTTCATCACCCAGGTGGTCTCCAGCCCAGCGAGGCGCAGGGTGCGCACCAGCAGGTCCTCAAAGAGAAAAGTACGGAGGTTGCCGATATGGGCGTAGTTGTAGACAGTCGGCCCACAGGTGTAGAGCCCCACTTTTCCGGGGGTCAGGGGCGCGAGGCGCTCTTTGCTGCGACTGAGTGTGTTGTAGAGAAAGATATCCATGATATTGTTCGGAACGCTCCTATTTTAGATCGCTCCCATGAACGGGAGCGTCTTGCTGCCGTCGCAGGCTCCGACACGAAGGCCTCCGGCCATGGCCGAAGGCCTTTGTGTCGCGTAGCGACAGCGAGACGCCCCCCTCCAACGGGGGCGATGAAAAGCGGTGTGACCTATTTTACCGCCTGCTGGTAGAAGAGTGTTTGCTGTGCCCAGCCGGCGTAGGGGCCAAACTTGCGCTGGAAGGCCGACGCGGCGCGCTCGTAGTTGGCCGGGGTGAGCGAGGCATCGCGTAGCTCGGGGGCGTAGTGGGTCTTGGCGATCCGCCAGATATGGGTGTCCACGGGCACGGCGGCATCGGCATCGAGGGAGAAGAGCGCGATACAGTCGGCGATCTTGCGGCCGATACCGGGGAACGGGGTGAGCTCGCTCTCTATCTCGGCGAGAGGCTTTCCTCGGAGAGAGTCCAGCCAGCCGTCGGGCTTCTCGGCGAGCTTGCGTGCGGCGGCGACCACGCGCTCGGCGCGGAAGCCGAGGCCGCGGGCGCGGAGCTGGCTCTCGCGGAGGGTGAGGAGTGCCTCTAGCGAGGGGAACGGGCCAAGGGGCTCGCCGCTGGCCTCCTCGCAGACCGCTTGGAGCATCTTGCTGATGCGTGCGATAGGGGCGACGGAGGCGCAGAGAAACGAGAAGAAGCACTCGTGCGGGTCTTGTCGCAGGAGGCGTAGACCGGGTTGTCGCTTCCAGGCACTGGCAAAGAGGGGATCGCTAGCGCTCCAGCGGCGTGCTTGTTCACCCAGGGCGAGCTCATCGAGGCGCAGAAAGTGCCGCACCGTGGCTTCATCCGTCTCCGCAAGCTCTAGTGTGCTCTCGGTCTGTCGTAGGCAGAGTCGCTGTGTGCCCACGTAGCCCGTCAGCCAGCCATCGTCTTGCCGTTGCCAGCGAAAGAGCTGGCCGGAGAAGAGCGTCGCTTCGAGGTCGAGCTCGTGCTCAGGGAGGGTAAGAGAGATCATAGACGCAAAAAAGCCGGGTGGAGTCCACCCGGCTTTCAGGAAGGGGTTTTAAGAAACTTACTTGCGACGGCGGCGGATCGCGACCGCAACCGGGGCGAGACCAAGACCGAAGAGCGCCAGGGTGGCGGGCTCCGGGATGACCGCAACGAGGGTCACGTTCATGGCGGCATCGGGCCAAGCGTAGGTGGTCTGCGCGGGGCTACCGGAGAAGGCTTGGGTGACGGGGGCTTGGCCAGCGTAGGTACCCGACCAGATGTAGGTTAGGTTGGCATTCGTGCTGGAGAACTGAACCGTGTTGGAACCCCAGTACTTAAATGTACCCGTGGAGCCATCGTCTTGTAGCGTAAAGATCTGGGTGAACAGCCCCGTGGTGGAACCTGCACCCGTAAAGTTTACCTGAGTCGCCTTGAAGTAGTTCTCAAAGCTGCTCCCCGAGGCATCCTTGATCGTCGCGGTCACCGGGCTGTTAAACGTGAATACCTTGGTGACGCCGATATCTGCCAGGCGGTCCCAAGACAGCGAGGAGTTAGCCGATAGGGGGCTACCATTTCCTGTGAGGGTAGCAAGACCCCCCGAGGTGCTGCCCGTGATCGGGTTGGTATCCCAGGCGGCGCTGAGGGTGATGGTCTGTGCCTGGCTAGAACCTGCAACTCCCAGGACGATTGCCACTAGGAGAGTGCTACCGGTGAAACTTCGCGAAACTCGCATACTGCTATACCCCTTACGTAAAACAAAACCAAGAAACGATTGAGTAGTTTTTGGCACGCTAGTTGCATGCTCTAGGACTAGAGACTACCTGTAGGGATGATACCCACTTTACAAGGTGTCTAAACATTCATGTGGTTAAAGACGTCTGACACTCTCATGCCAGATGTGTTCTGCCACGTCTCCCCCACTTTACCAACTTCTGCCCTCTCTGTCAAGCCTCTCCCCGAAAACTTTAAGATTTTACAAACAAGTTGATAGGGTAGTTGGAGCCTGACAAGGGGAGCGTGCGGACCGGGACGACCTTGCGGGCTCCGGGAGCCAAGCGAAAGGTCGCCAAGGTTGTCTCCGGGCTACTGGTCTGGGGGATCTCAGCGCGCTTGCCGTCGATCACAAAGACCGCACCCGCCATGCCGCCCGCGGGCTCAAAGATCAGCCGAACCTCCGCAGGGCTTGTCGTGGGGTTGTCTAGGGTGAGCTGGATGTCGTAGAAGACCCCGTAGTTGCCCTCTAGGATCTGGCTAGGGTCGGTGCCGACTAAGGGAGCGCGCCCCACGGAGAAGAACCCCCAGCGGTGGCTTCCCACGCTGTACTTCGCTGTCAGAGCCACCCCTGGCTTGGGGTAGACATGGGGGGACTTACTCTCGAGCTCCCGGAGCTGGTTCTGCAGTGTGGCAGAGAGAGGGACCGCACTCAGGGTCTCGCTGATGGTCTGGGGCGAGCCGGGGAGGTCCGCCGCGACCCGCACCAGGGGCGCGCTTCCTGAGAGGAGGCGGAGCTGAAAGAGGCCCGAGAGGATCAGGTCGTTGGGGAGCCGGATGGCCTGAAACGCCATGCGGCTGTGGGCAGGGATCTCGACCACCATGCCCGAGTCGCTCTGGAAGGCGCTCATAAAGTCCGATGCTGCTCGGTAGCCCACCCAGACCGTATCGCGCACCGGGCCGGCGTCGTTTCCGAGCACCTGGACGCGTGTGGCGGAGTCGCTGTCATTGACGAGCTCCGCGACAAACCAGAGGGTCTGGCCCGCATTGTTGAGGTGGTGGTACAGCAGGCGGGCCGTCCCCATGCTCAGTCGTCCGACATAGAGGGTCTGCGGCTCCTTCACCCGCTCTGGGGAGTTGGAGAAAAAGAGCGCGTTGGTCTCGGCCTTGGGGAGCGAGCGGCCTACCACGGGCACCTTGAGGGACTGGCGCACCGGGAGCATCTCCGGCCCGGAGACACTGACACTAATGGGAACGGAGAGCGACTTGCCCTGGCCCGGCGGTGGGACGGAGGCAGGCTCGCTCTCGATCTTGATGCTGGCCCCGGCGAGGGGCTGGATAGCCGCACGGGCACTGGCGAGCACGAGCTTGGCAACCCGCTCTCCCTCGACACCGCTTCCGGTTAGGACGACCGGCTGCGGGGGGAGCAGGGCCGCGGCGTAGGGCTGGACCGCCACGGTGAGCTTGTCGCTGGCCCCCTCGCGAGAGACCACAAGGATATCCCGACCGACCGACTTGCCCGTCAGTGTGATCGTGCTCGTGGCGAGATCGACGGTCGCCTCCACCGGGCTACCGGGGCCGCTCTGGCGCTGAACCACGACCGGCCCGCGTGCGGCTCCCGAGAACTTCAAGGTGCGCTTCTCCATCCAGGGGACGATCTGCCCGGTCTCGCTGAGCGCGATTCCCGGGATCGCAAGGGCCTTGCGGAGCTGCCCCGCCCAACCCTCCACCAGGAGCGAGGGCTTGGCGATACGCGAGAGCTGCGCCTCGGTGGGGGTGGCGGTGGCGAGCACCTTCCCACGGGCCATCAGGCGGGCCTCCGTCTCGACCTCATAGGCCACATCGACCGTCTGCTTTACCTGCACCGGCACCTCGATCGTCACCGTGCGGCGCTTCTTCTTGATCCGGCGGGTTACCTTCTTCTCCACCATCTTGGTGACGGTGCGGGTCTCGTTGCGGTGGCGGGTCTCGGTCTCGACATCCACACGCACCTCCCGTGGCTCTAGGCCAGCTTGGGTAAGCTCTTTGAGGCGCTCCGCGCTGAGCTGGATGCGCTCTGTGGGCTCGATCCCCCCGACAGAGCTTCGGGCACGGAGCACGAGGACATCATTGACTCTCAGCTCCGTGCCTTGTGTCTGAACACGGGGTGTCCAGGCAGGCTGTGCCGCTACGGGAAGGGCGACAAGAGCGATCCAGAAAACAAGCGCGAGACATTTCATAAGCATCTAAACTAGTGTGGGCCGATCCGGTGGAACTTGCGGTCCATCTCGTGGTGGGAGAGCGCCAGCAGGATCGGTCTGCCATGCGGACAGGTGAAGGGGTTGCGCATCTGGGCGAGGTCGGCAAGCAGGCGCGTCATCTCCTCCATCGTGAGGGGGTCGCCCTTCTTGACCGCCATTTTACACGATGCCATGATAATTGCCGACTCATGGGGCACGAGCAAGCGCCGGGCGACACTGGTGTGGGTAAGCTCCTCGATAATCTCCTTGAGAGTCTCCAGATACGGCTTGTCCGCGATCCGGGCGGGGACCGCGCGCACCACGAAGGTATCGCCGCCAAAGGGCTCCAGGACAAAACCCGAGCGCTCCAGTGCCCCCAGGCGCTCTTGGACCACGCGGGAGTCGGCAGGGGAGAGCTCCAGGGTCTGGGGCACCGCGAGGTGCTGCGCGACCACGCCCCAGCTACTCTGGCGCTCGGTGGCTCCGTTCATCATCTGCTCGTAGAGCACGCGCTCATGGGCGATGTGCTGGTCGATCAGAAGCAGGGCATCGTCGGTTTCGGCGATGATGTAGGTGTTGCGCGACTGGCCCAGCACCCGAAGCCGCCCGATCCGGTAGCCATCAAAGCCGATGTAGGCCGCAGGCTGTTCGAACCCACCCGGCTGCTCGTCCCTCGCATCCACCCGGGTGCCCTCTGGGCGTTGCCGCAAGGGAGGGTCGGCGGAGGGAGGAACGACCGAAGCCGGGGTGGGTTCGATATTCACGTAGTTGGAGAGGCTGGTGCGCGGCGGCGGCGCGAGGCGGTCGCTGCCGCGCTCGCCCATGCCGGGCATGGCGAGGGTCGTAGGCGCTGCGAGCTCGGGGAGCGATGCCTGCACCGTGACCTCGGGGACCAGGCCACCGGTGAGGAGCGCACTCTCCACGGCGCGGCTGATCGCCGCGTAGACCTCGCCATCACGAGTGAAGCGCACCTCGGTCTTGGCGGGGTGGACATTGACATCGACCAGCTCGGGGGAGATCTCCACAAACAGTGCGACAACCGGGTGACGCTCGGTGGTCATCAGGCGGGAGAAGGCGGCATCGAAGGCGTGCTGTACCGTGCGGCTTCGTACATGGCGGCCATTGACAAAGAACGCCTGCGCGCTCCGAGTCGCCTTGCTCACACTGGGCTTGCTCACCGAGCCACGTACCGTCAGCCCCGGCGACTCGTAGAGCAGGGGCACCATCTCCCGCGCGACATCGCGGCCGTAGACCGCCGCCAGCGCCTGCCGGGGATCGGCCGAGCCGGGGTAGGAGATCAGCTCGTGGCCGTCGTGGGTGAGCCGGAAGCCAATCGTGTGGTAGGCGAGAATGAGGCGGTGCAGGAAGTCCGTGGCGTGGTTGAGCTCGGTCTGGGTGGTCTTGAGGAACTTGAGACGGGCAGGGACAGAGAAAAACAGGTTCTCCACCGTGATCACCGTGCCATCGGGTGTCGCGGCATCGCGCACCTCGGCCAGCTCGCCCGCCCGGACAATCACCTCCGTGCCGGTCTCGTCGTGGGGGCGCTTGGTCAGGATTCGAAAGTCCGAGACCGATGCTATCGAGGGGAGTGCCTCGCCGCGGAAGCCGAGTGTGTGGATGGAGAAGAGATCGTCGGCGGTGCGAATCTTGCTCGTCGCATGACGCTGGAGCGCGAGGATGGCATCGGCGCGGCTCATGCCCATCCCATTGTCGCGGATGACGATCTTGCGCTTGCCGCCCTCAAAGAGCTCTACCTCGATCCGGGTCGCGCCGGCATCGAGGCTGTTCTCAACCAGCTCTTTCACCACCGACGACGGCCGCTCGACAACCTCGCCCGCCGCGATCTGGTTGGCGGTGTTGTCGTCGAGCAGGCGCACGACAGAGTCCTCAGTTTCATCCGGCACAGGGGTTAGTATACCCCAGCCGCTCTAGCGTCGGCGTGGCGGCAGAGCGACCTGCGGCAGGCCCTCGGCGATACAGAACTGGGGGCTCCCAGGGAGCTGGTTCTCCCGAATCTTGGTCACCCCGATCAGCTTCCAGCCCGCCTCCAGGCGCTGCCAGTTGAGCTTCCAGCAGGCCAGGGTGCTCACGGAGGCACCGCCTTGCTGGCGGACTAGCTCCTCACGCAGCGTGACCCCCGCAAAAGGCGGGCTCACATTTTGGCCGTAGCCCAGGGTGCGGTACTTGGCTCCCTTGAGCGTGTCGCAGTGGCGGGCGAACTCCTTGATTCCCCGCTCGCCAAAGAGCTCCTCGCCACCCCACTTAAACGAGAAGTTAGGGCCGACGGACTTGCGAAACGCGGGACCGCCGCCGTGGTGTACGGACTGAATCCAGCGGGTGATGAGCTCCTCGAACTCCATGGGGGTTGTGGTCTGCATAAGGGGTATCCTCCGCCGGAATAAGACCCTATCGCTTGGGAAAAGTTGCGGGGAAGCAGGTAGAATCGAGGAGCGCCTCATGAAAACACGACTGACCTATATCGACACTGCCAAGGGACTGGGAATTCTCTTGGTGGTCTATGGGCACGTGCTACGGGGCCTGATGTCCGCAGGGATTACGTCCCCGACCGGCTGGGCCGCCACCAGCGACACCGTGCTCTATGCGTTTCACATGCCGCTGTTTTTCCTGCTCTCGGGTGTCTTTTTCCGCGCCGAGAAGTACGACCACTGGTGGGCGGGGATCAAGGAGCGCTTGCTGGACTTCGTCCCGGTCTACCTGATCTGGAACCTCCTGCAGAGCCTGATGACAGTCGGGTTTGCCGGCTCGGTGAACACCAAGGTCAGCACCGATCCGCTCTCGCTCGTAACCGGGCTCTTGGTTCCCAAGGCGCAGTTCTGGTTCTTGCAGGCGCTGCTCTTTGTGATTGTCTTTCTCTCGCTGGTATCGCGCTTGCCCCGCTGGAAGCTCTGGGTGCTGCCGGTGAGCTTTGGGCTGGCGCTCTTGCCCGTCCTCACGTCTTGGGCACGCTACACGCCGGTCTTTGCGCTGGGGGCCGTGCTGACAGTCGCGGGGCTGGTGCGCCTTATCGGGCCTCTGAGAACCCTGCTCTCTGCGGTGGTCTTTGGGGCGCTGCTGCCGGTCTTGCTCCACCTTCCCGCCGACTTTAGCCACACCAGCGTTGCCTGGGTGCTGCTGGACTTTGCCCTCGGTGTCAGCGGGACACTGGTGGTGGTGGGGCTCTCCGAGCGTCTGCCGCTCAAGCTCCAGGAGCCGCTGGCGACCCTGGGGAAGCTCTCGATGCCGATCTATCTGGCACACATTCTCTTCACGGCGGGCACCCGGATCGCGCTCCAGAAAGTGCTGCACTACCAGGGAGTGGCTGGGCACATCGTGCTGGGGACGATCGTCGGGACGATCGCGCCGCTGGTGCTCTACAAGCTGGCGGAGCGTCTCAAGTGCACCTGGGTCTTGGGCGTGCGTGCTGCCAAGCCCAAGTCCTCTACTTCTTGATCGGGATCACGAGGTCCAGCGGGGCAAAGCAGAGCTTGATCGAGTAGCTGAGCTCCTGCGAGGGAGCCAGAAACGGGGCGGCGTCTGGCCAGGAGGCAGGAGGGGATACCAAGCTTGAGAAGCCATTCTCCTTGAGCTCGACCAGCTGGAGCTTCGACACCCCCGCCGCAGTCGCCAGGGTGACCGCCTGCGCCATGCCGTCCTTGATCGCTTGCTCCACAAGCGGCTTCCTTGCGGCTTCTTGTGCCTTGGGGGAGTAGCCAAAGATAAAGTAGTTGGTAACCCCCAGGGTCTGGAGAGTCTTGCTGAGCTCAGAGAGGGAGCTGGGAGCAAAGACCACCTCGCCCTTGTCGTTGATACGGAAGGTAAGGCTTGCCGAGACTCCCGTGGGAAAGCTAGCGGGAAAGCTATTCATAGACGCGGGGACACGTGTTGTCTTGTCGAGCACGAGCCCAAGTGGGCTGAGGGCCGTGACAAGTGCTTGGCGTTGCTTGGTGTCGCTGAGGGGGAAAAACAGATAGCAGGTATCGGGAGTGACCGAGGTGCTTGCGCGTCCCAGCGTGGTCAGGCCGTAGGCTTGTGTCGAGGCGGGCGCGGTGGCGGGGTCGGACTGGGCGACGGCGGGGAGGGTGAGGGCGAGGGCGGCGACAAGAGAGAGAAAGCACTTCATGCAGAATATAATGCACCTTTCGTCACTTTTGTGACAGCTCAGGCGGCGAAGAGGGTGCGGAGGCTACAGACATCGCGGGCGAGCGTGGCCTGGTTGCGGCCCGAGCTCTTGGAGTGGTAGAGCGCCTGGTCCGCCGCAAGGATCAGGTCCTCCGGGCTCATGGCATCGTCGGGGCTGACCGCGATCCCGATACTGACCGTGATACGGCGCTGGGGAAAGGCATGGTCGGCGATACGGGCGCGAACGTCCTCCGCGAGGGCCGCCGCCTCCGTGGCATCGAGCCCAGGAAGGAGCACCGCGAACTCCTCGCCGCCGTAGCGTGCCGCGAGGTGGCTGGCGCTGAGCGCCTGGCGCAGCAGGCCACTGACTGTGCAGAGGACCAGGTCACCGGCGGGGTGCCCGAAGGTATCGTTGAAGCTCTTGAAGTGGTCCACATCGATCAGCAGGAGGGCGCAGGGCTCGTGTGCCGCCGCGGTCTGGCCTAGCTCCAGGCGCAGCTGCTCTTGGAACGTACGGTGGTTGGCGAGGCCGGTCATGCCATCGGTGGTCGCGAGGGCCGCAAGGCGGACATTGGCCTCCGCAAGCGCCATGTTGTTGTTGAGCAGCTCTGTCTGGGTCGCCACAAGCTGAGCATTGCTCTCCTGGAGCTGCTGGCTCACCGCTCGGCTCACGGCGTGCTCTTGCTCCAGTGCGAGCTTCGACTCCAGGACTTTTTCGTAGAGCTGCCGGTTCTCCAGGAGCGCGATCACCTGTCGCAAGACCACCAGCAAGATGGTCACGAGGCTACAGAAAAAGATTCCCGGCTCCAGCTTCTCATCTCCAGGGTTACGCGCCGCAGAGATCACCAGCATCCCAATGGCAGGCAGGAGCAGGTAAGGGATGAGAAACCGCCAGAAGGGCTGGCGCTTGTTCTGGCTTGTCTGTGGCGCTTCGGTACCGATCATGGACTCCCGGAGCCGGTCGATACTGAGCGCCACCAGCATCCAGCCCAGGGGCCAGCCCAGATCGAGGATGCCCCCTGTCTGGTAGGTGCCTAGGAGGGACTGGTAGGAGAAGCTTGTGTCGGCCACAATGACAATCACAAAGGACCAAGCGAGCTTCAGAGTGGGTAGCTGGAGGCGGGCTCTTCCCTGCAAGAGAGCAAGCAGTAGGACACTAAAGACCAGCAGGAGATCAAAGGCCGGGTAGAACGCACTGGCAAGACGGGTCTGGAGGGACTCTTTACTATTGAGCAGCGTTGGGCCAAGGATGTAGTACCAGCTGAAGGTGATCAGGGCCGATAGGGTCGTGAGGCTATCCAGGATCACGCGGATGCGGGCGACTGCACTGCTACGCTCCCCTGCTATCAGGAAAATACCGGGTAGAACCGCCAGTAGTGAGGGGATCCAGATTACATCTGCAACCGAGGGGAAGGGAGGAGTGGCCTTGAGGAGAGCCTCCTGCGTCCCCCAGATTAAGGTGCCCAGGCCGAAGCCGCCGCCACCCAGCAAGAGGAGCTGGAGACCAAGCTGGCTACGGCGAGGAAGAGCTGTCTTCCAGACACGTCGGCTCGCCCAAATCGCCATTCCCAAGGGGCCGAGTAGCTGAAGGAAATTGTCGACTGCCTTGTGCAGTGCGCCCGTCTTTTGATGGAAGAGGAGCCAGAGAGCCAGGGCACCATTGAGCAGCAAGATGCTCCCAAGCTCACGGGAGAGGCCGCGTCTTGGGGTGCCACTTTGCGCCAGAGTAAGAGCCGGTGTCTGCATGGTCTGTACCTAGTGTTGCCATGAAACACCGAAACTTTCACCTTGGCAGTTTCAGATCAGCTTGTTCTTCTTGCAGGCGACAATCGAGGCGGCGAGAATGCGGGCAACCCGCCAGCGCCACTTCGGGTCGAGGGCCTTGGCGCGGTCGCTGGCACTGCTGATGGTGGCAAGCTCGACCAGGGTCTTCTGGCGCACGGGGTTGAACTCAGGGTTGAGGACCCCCAGGTCGTTGGGGCGTGGCTGGGGGCGGCGGTTCCCGCTGAGGCCTGCCTCCCCAAAGCGGCGGGTGAGCTCGCAGGCGAGGCTACAGGCATGGTTCTCACGGATATCCCACATGGCAAAGCCTCCATGGTCGCCCGGGTCCGCCGAGACATCGAAGTGGAGCGCCATAAAGACCACGTGCGGTCGCCTCTGCTTCCAGGCCTTGGCCGCCACGGCGGCGCGGGCATGGAGGTACTCGGGCACCTCACGGCCTGCGTTGAGGCGCTGGCCAGTGGGCAGGGTGGCATCGATCGGGGCGAGCAGGGGGGGCTCCGGCTTTCCAAAGACAGGCCTGCGTCGCAGGGCGGCACTTCGGGCGGTGAAGCGCACCTCCGCTCCCAGGGGCTTGAGGACCTCTGCCAGGGTCGCCGCCATACGGTAGCTCAGGGTCGCCTCGGTGATTCCCGCTCGGCTCGCACCGGGGTCGCCGCCGCCATGGCCCGGGTCGAGCACGACAATCGTGCCCTGCAGAACACGGGCCGCACGGCTGGACTTGGAGGGTGTCTTTTTCTTGGGGCTCTTAGGGGCAGCAGGTCTACGCATCCAGGGACATTCTACCGTGCCCTAGGGAAGGGGGGGCTAGGCTCTCTCTACCCAGACTCGCATCTCGGTGAGGAGCGCGGGGCCAAACTGGGTGAGGAGCGCAACATCGGCGGCATCGCGGCCCACGGCCACCGCGATCCTCCCACCCGAGGCCTGCGCCTGGGTAGGGTCAAAGGTGTACCAGCGCCCCCCGACAAACGCCTCGAACCAGGCGTGCATGTCCATCGGTTTGAGCTCATAGAGGTAGCCGACCACCATGCGTGCGGGGATGGTCAGGCTGCGGCAGAGCGCGATACCCAGGTGGGCGAAGTCCCGGCACACCCCGCTCCGGTCGCGCGCTGTCTCGAGGGCCGAGGTCGACGTATCGCTGGTGCCGTAGCAGTACTGAATATTTTGATTGATCCAACGGCAGATCCCCGCGACCTGGTCGTAGCCGGGGAGATAGCCCTGAGCAACCTCCAGCGCGAGGGTGCCCAGCAGGTCCGACGGGCAGTAGCGGCTGGGGAGGAGAAACTGCAAGGCGCTATCGGGAAGCTCGGCGACCAGATTGAGGGGGGCACCGGGCGCACTCTCCCGCGCGGGGGCGGTCTCGGCGACAACCTCGGTCGTGATCACAAAGCGCCCCGGCGGTGCATGCAGGCGCTGGCAGCGGTTGCCGAAGCTGTCGATATACTCCCGCACGGGCACCTGCGGCGTGAGCGTGTGGCGCTCCTCGGCGAGCCACTGGGTCTCGCTGGTCGAGGGGGAGAGCATCAGGATCAGGGGCACCGGGTACGGGGAGTCCACCTCTAGCACTAGCTCACATCCCGCACTGAGGCGCATCTCTCTCTCCTTCTCTTTTGGGGGGGACAAACTAGAGAGAGTATACCGGCTTGACACTACCCTGAAATCAGGGTATTCTTATTTCGGGGTAGTAAGTCAAGAGATGGCACGAGAGCTTCCACGCAACGATATTCCCGTCTTTGTCCTCGCGGTCCTGGAGAGTGGTCCGGCGCACGGCTACGCCATCGCCCGCGAGATCGATAGGCGCTGTGACGGCGGCCTGGTCCTGCGCGACGGTGCCCTCTACCCGGCGCTGCGTGCGCTGGAAGACGATGGCTTAATTGTCGGGGAGTGGCAGCCCAGCACCGAGAGCGGCGGTCCGCCCCGAAAGACCTACCGCCTCACCGACGAAGGCAAGCTCGAAGCCACCCGCCGCGCCACGCTCTGGCGCAGCTACGCCAAGAATGTCGAGCGCATCTTAGGAACCTTGGGAGGACAGGATGCAGAACCAGCGATTTAACGAAGACCAAGTCGAGCTTGAGGCACACCTTGCCGAGCGTATCCAAGCCTATGTTGAGCTGGGGGAGACACCAGAGCAGGCACTGGTCTCGGCCCGTGAGAAGTTCGGCGAGACGGAGGTCGTGCTAAAAGAGCTACGGCTTCAGCGTAATCGACGCCATCCCGTGGCGATTGGGGCGCTGGCAGGGCTTTGCTGGCTCGCCGTGGCGGCAGTTCTGCACCTGCTCACGGGCTGGCTAGTGACTCCCATCGTCCACGAGCGCACGCCCTTTCCCTTTGGCGGAAGTGAGGTGCTACTGCTACTGACACGGGTCTATGTCACGCTGGTTCCCGCCGCCGTCTTGGTAATGTATAAGGGCGTGGAGCGCTTTCCAAAGCACCCCCCCACTCTCCTGCTGGGAGTTCTCAGTTTTAGCTTCTTGCACTCTCCTTCCGCCGATCTCTTGAGCTGGCTTCTGGTAGGGGTGCCAACTCTGCACGGGGCGCTTATCGGCTGGCGAATGGCCTGTCATGCGCGCCGAGAGCGGCAACGACAATGAGACAACGGTTTCGTGACGAAGACAAGGCGGAGCTTGAGGCGCACCTTGCGGAGCGGGTGCAGGCCTATATCGAGCTGGGCGAGACACCGGAGCAAGCCGCTCTCTCGGCCCGCGAGAAGTTTGGCGAGACAGAGACTGTACTACGCGAGCTGCGCTGGCAGGGGCTGCGGCGCTCCCCAATTCTATGGGGGCTGCTCTGCGCTGGCGGCTACCTGCTTCTGGTGAGCTTGGTCAAGGCACCGTGGACGTTCTACACGCTCTATGCCTACTACCAGCTCTATGTCTGGCAAACCACGACCAAAAAGCAGCGCGCCAGCAGGTAGAATGCCTGCATGATCGATCTTTCCAAGCAACACATCTTTATCGCAGGCGGCTCCCGAGGGATCGGGCGGGCGGCGGCGATCATGGCGGCCAAGGCGGGCGCGGCGGTCTCGGTGAACTATCTCAGCAATGCGGCAGCGGCCCACGCGACTGTCGATACCATCGTGGCGGCGGGGGGGCGCGCGGCGGCGTTCCAGGCCGATGTCTCCCAAGACGGCGCAGCGCAGAAGGCCATCGATGCGGCCGTGGCGACCCTGGGGCCGCTGACGGGGCTCGTGGTCTCTGCGGGGATCTTTGAGGGGGCGGCGCTCGACGAGATGGACCTGGCGTTCTGGAACCGGACGATGGAGATCAACCTGGCGGGGACCTTTCTGACGGTCAAGGCTGCGGTTCCGCATCTACGGGAGCGGGGCGGCGGGAGCATTGTCATCTACACCAGCACCGCAGGCCAGCGCGGCAGCGATGTCTTCTCGGCCTATGCCACCAGCAAGGGCGCACAGATTCTCTTCATGCGCTCGATGGCAAAGGAGCTCGGTGCCGACCAAATCCGGGTGAACTGTATCGCCCCCGCCTGGACCGACACCGACATGGCCGCACCGTCGCTGGATGTTTTAGGGCGCGAGGACGAAGGCAAAAAATTCGTTTTAGGCCGGATCGGCCAGCCCGACGATATCGCCGGGCCGACCGTTTTTCTGCTCTCGGACCTCGCGAAGTTTGTCACCGGCATGACCCTGACGGTCGATGGCGGCATGGACATGCGCGGCTAGAGCTAGAGCTTCCAGCCCTTGCGGTAGGGCGGGTTGATCAAGGCGTTGGCAGCATCGTTGTTGGTGAAGCGCCCCGCCTTGACATCCCACTTGAGGGTCTGGTCCGGGAAGCGGATCGCGATCGCGCCAAGCAGCGCCACCTGGGTGAGTCGGCCCCCGTAGTCGAAGTGGGAGCCGGCTTGCCGCCCCGTTCGGATCGCCTCCAGCCAGTCCCAGTGGTGGCCCTTGACCCGTGGGATGGTCTCTTTGGGGGCATTGGCTCCCGTGTTCTCAAGGCGGAGCTTCTCCGGCAGGATATGGCACCCGCCGCCGCCGTGCGAGCCGTGGACAATCATCCCCTTCTCGCCAAAGAGGATCGCCCCCGTTCGTGGCACTTCGTCGTCGCCGAAGTCCTTGGGCTGCGGGATGGGATTGTTGCCATCGTGCCAGACCAACGTGACCGGGCCGCGCTCCTTGTTGGCGGGAAACTCAAAGGTGATCCGGCTGGCGGGCGGGTAGGTCAGCCCCTGGGTCGCCGGGTCGTAGCCGCTCACCTCGGCACGGACCGTCGTCGGAGCATCTAGGTCGAGCGCCCAGAACGCGGGGTCGATCACGTGGCAGAACCAGTCCCCGATCGTGCCGGTCCCGAAGGGCATCCAGCCGCGCCAGTTCCAGTGGACCCAGAAGGGCGTGTAGGGGCGGTAGGCCGCGGGGCCCAGCCAGAGGTCGTAGTCCAGCTCGGCGGGGACATCGTACTTTTGCGCGAGCTTCTCCAGGTTCCGGCTCTGGTTGTAGACATCCTTGAACTCGCCGCAGGCCGCATGGACGGTATGAACCTGCCCGATCGCGCCCGCCTTGACCCACTCGACCACACGGCGGATGGAGTCGGTGGAGTGGCCCTGGTTGCCTAGCTGGGTGACCACGTTGTACTTGCGCGCCGCCGCCATCAGGGTGCGTACCTCGTGGATCGTGTGGGCGAGCGGCTTCTCGCAGTAGACATGCTTGCCACGCTTCATCGCCTCCATCGCGATCACGGCGTGGGTGTGGTCCGGCGTGCCGATCACCACGGCGTCCAGCTCCTTGCCCATCTCTTTGAGCATCACGCGGTAGTCGGTGAACTTCTTGGCGTTGGGGTACTGGGCGAACTTCTTGGCCGCGTACTTGTGGTCCACATCGCAGAGCGCCACGAGGTTCCCCCCGGCCGCGACCACCTGGTCTACATCGCTTCCCCCTTGGCTCCCGACCCCAATCCCCGCAAAGTTGATCGGCTTGTCGTCGGCGAGGACGGACGAGGGGCTCAGGGTCAAGAGAGCCGCCCCGAGTCCTGCCTCGGTGAGAAACTGCCTACGGTCCCGCTTCGAATCGTTGTTTGTACTCATGGTGCTTTCCAGTTCTGTACGAGGAGCATGTTTTCCTCTACGCGAGGACTTCCTTTACGACGTGCCCGTGCACATCGGTGAGGCGGCGGTCGATGCCGTTCTGGCGCCAGGTGAGCTTGGTGTGGTCGATTCCCAGCAGGTGCAGCACAGTGGCGTGGAAGTCGTAGGAGTAGGTGGTGTTCACGGCGGTCTTGAACGCTAGCTCGTCGCTCTCGCCGTACGCCACGCCCGGCTTGACCCCCGCGCCCCAGATCCAGCTGACGAAGGTCCCACCGTTGTGGTCGCGGCCATCGCCGCTCTGCGCCGTGGGAGTCCGGCCAAACTCCGTGGTCCAGATCACCAGCGTGTCCTTGTCCAGCCCACGGGCCTTGAGGTCGCGCAGGAGCGCCGCGATCGGCTTGTCGATACTGGCCGCCATCGGCGTGAGCTCCCGCTTGATGCTGCCGTGGTTGTCCCAGTTGTTCACCGCCCCCTGCGGGCCGCTCCACACCTGGACAAAGCGCACGCCGCGCTCCGCCAGCCGCGCGGCGAGCAGGCAGCGCTTGCCAAAGTCATCGGTGGGCTGCGCCCCGATCCCGTAGGAGTCTTTGACCGCCTGTGACTCGCGCGAGATATCGAACGCCTCCGGTGCGCTCAGCTGCATCCGGGCCGCGAGCTCGTAGCTGGCGATCCGGGCATCCAGCCGCGAGTCGCCGGGATGGGCCGCCGCGTGCGCCTTATTGAGCTGGCTCAGGGCATCGAGTCCCGCCTTGTCCGAGGCCGGGTTGGCGAACTTGTAGCGGCCACTGGCAAAGAGATCGGAGACCGCCTCCGGCCCTGTGCCATTGATCATCGTCCCCTGGTGCACCACCGGCAGGAACCCGCTGCTGAAGTTTCCCCGCTGGTTGTAGGGCAGGCCGCGGGAGTCCGGGAGCACGACGAAAGTGGGCAGGTTGTCGCGCAGGTTCCCGATCGCATACGAGATCCACGCCCCCATCGACGGGAATCCCGGCTGGATGAAGCCCGTGTTCATCATGTACGACGCCGGCCCATGGACACTGGACTTGCTGGCCATCGCCATAAAGAACGCCATCTCGTCCACGAGCTTCGCCTGCTCGGGGAAGACCTCGCTCACCCAGCGCCCCGACTGGCCGTACTGCTTGAACGTAAACGGGCTCTTGAGGCAGAGGCCCGGGGCGCTGGCCAGTCCCTCGGGGCGGATGTGGTCGGGGAGCTTCTGGCCGTGGTACTTGATCAGCGCGGGCTTGTAGTCGAAGAGGTCCATGGGGCTTGCGCCGCCGTTCATGAAGAGCTGGATGATCCGCTTCACCTTCGGCGGGTGGTGCTGCATATTTAGCGAGCCCTGCCCGGCGGGTGCCGCTTGGCTCTCCTTGGCCAGCAGGCTGGTCAGGGCGAGGCCCGCGAATCCTCCGCCGAGTCCGGTTAAGAACTCTCGCCGGTTGGTGGGGAAACCCCAGTGGTCGTCGCTCATGGATTGCCTCCTATCAGTCTACGAACAGAAACGCATTCGCGTTGAGAATAACACGACAGGTCGCCTCCAGGCCATGGCTGCTTGCCAGGGTCTGGAGCACCTTCCGCTCTTTGTCGGTGAGGGCTCGGCCCCACGCCAGAGTCGCCGCCCGCTCGATTTGTTTGGGTAGTGTGCCGCCCTCGGCCACGACACGCCTTGCCAGCGACTGGGCGCATGAGAGGACGAAGTTATTGTTGTAGAGTGTCAGGGCCTGCAGGGCGGAGACACTCGTGCCGCGGGTGGGGGAGAGCAGGGTCAGGTCGGGGAAGTCCAGCGAGTCCATGAACGGGTCCGGGATGGAGCGCCAGACCGTGCGGTAGACCGAGCGCCGGTTGGCCGCGGGGCTCTCCCAGTCGAAGGCTGCGTAGTCCAGAGCGGGCGTCATCTGCGGTCCCGGCCCCATCTTGAAGTGGTTGACCCCCGGCCCGCCCATGGTGAAGTCGAGCCGCCCAGCGGTCTGGAGCGCGGCGTCCCGGTACTGGTCGGCATCCAGGCGCAGGCGATTGGCCCGCCAGAGCAGGCGGTTGTCCCGATCGAGCTTGTCCGCCTCTGGTCGGTCGGCGGAGCTCTGCTTGTAGGCCTGGCTGGTGACAATCAGCCGGTGCAGCTTTTTGAACGAGCCCTCTGCATCGTCCTTGAACCACGCCGCGAGATAGTCGAGCAACTCGGGGTGGCTGGGGGCACCGCCCATGCGGCCGAAGTCACCGGGGGTGTCGACAATGCCCTTGCCAAAGTGGTAGTGCCAGACTCGGTTGACAATACTACGCCAGGTGAGGGGGTTGCGCCGGTCCACGACCCACTCCGCGAGCGCGGCACGGCGCTGGCTCTCCTGGCTCATGTCGCGGCGCTTGAAGTAGATTGCCAGCTCCGGGAGCGCCGAGAGCGCCCCTGGCCCGACCAGCTGCTTGGGCCGGCTCATCTCGCCCCGCTCCAGCACGTGGATCTCGCGGGGCTTGTCGATATTCACAAACCCCACATCGGCGACATCGGCGGCTTTTGCGGCGACATAGACACGCTTCTGGGGAGGCAGCGCCGCGATCCCATCGGCGGCTGTCTCCCGCAGCGCGAAGGCGGCGAGCTCTACGCGGGCAGCCTGGTTTTGTGTGGGTGTCTTCAGAAGCTCGGCGACCTTGGGCGGCACGGCGCAGAGCGCGAGGCGGGGGGCATCGGCGACACTCAGGCGGAAGCGCCCCAGCGTGTGGCCCGAGCCATCGTTTTGCTCCAGAACCACCTCCAGCGCATCGCCATCGGCCAGGTCGAGAGGTTTCTCAAAAGCCAGCACGAGGTGGTGGTCCTTGCCAAACTCCGGCCCGATCCCCCACGCCGAGCCGGGGTTGCCGTCGGCGGCACGTGCAGCGTCCCCGTTGGGCTGGGCGTAGTCGGCGCTGGCCCGGAAAGTCTTTGCCTTCTCGCGCTTGCCGTCCGCACGAACGACCTCTATCGTGAGCTCGTGGAGCAGGTAGCCGCCGTCGTCGGCGCGACCCGGGCCGCCCTTGGGGAGCTCCGGGGACGCGTAGGCATCGAGGCGCAGGGCCCCGATGCGCCCCCCGCCGGGCCGGGTGACCAGCGTGTAGGTGTCCTTGGCCGGGCGCGGGCCGCCCACCGCCACCCGGCCGTCGTCGGCGAGGGTGAAGGTCGCACTGCCCGTGCTCGTCGCCTTGGTCACGCGCAGGGGCTTCCAACCCGCAAAACTAGAGAGCGCCGCCACAAAGCTGTCCACCACAGGCTTGTTCTCTGTGGCCAGGATACGGGCGGCACTCTTGCTCTCGGCGGCCTCCTTCAGCTTGTTCCACTTTGCGCGCTGCTCCGCGATCTCGCGCTTCTCGTCGTAGGTGACATCGCCCTTGATGACCCCCGCGAAGACCGCCTGGAGCGACCAGTAGTCGGTGGTGGGGATGGGATCGAACTTGTGGTCGTGGCACCGCGCGCAGTTGGCAGTCGTGCTGACAAACGTCGACATCGCCTGGTTGACCATGTCGTCGCGGTCCAGGATCTGGAACGGGATGGGCGCGGTGTAGTAGGCGCTCAGGTCGAAGTTGCCGGCGCTCAGGTAGCCCAGCGCGGGGGTGAGGTCGGGGCGATTCGGGTAGAGGACATCGGCGGCCAGCTGCTCACGGACGAAGCGGGCGTAGGTGACATCGCTATTGAAGGTCTGGATGACATAGTCGCGGAACGGCCAGGCGTTCTTGCGGCCCATGTCGTGCTCCGAGCCGTGGGAGTCGGCGTAGTGGATGGTGTCGAGCCAGTGGCGCGCCCAGCGCTCCCCGTAGCGCGGCGATGCCAGCAGGCGATCCACGAGGCGCTCGTAGGCTCCCGGCGCTCTATCGTTGAGAAAATCCGTGAGCTCCGCCTCGGTGGGCGGGAGGCCGATGAGATCGAATGTCACGCGGCGGATCAGGGTGGTGCGGTCGGCCTCGGGAGAGAAGCCCAGCCCCTTGGCAGCGAGGCGCGCCTCCAGAAAGCGGTCCACGGGGTGCGGTGCCTTGCCGGAGGGGAGCGCAGGCTTCTTGATCGGCTGGAGCGACCAGTGCGTGTCCCCGGCAGGCGTCGCTGCACCCGCCTCGGGCCAGGTCGGCCCCGACTGCACCCAGCGGCGCAGGGTTGCCACCTCGGCGGGCGTCAGCGGGGTCTTGCCACTGGTCTTGGGGGGCATGATTAGGTCGGTGTCGGTGGTGGAGACCCGCTGGATGACCGCGCTGGCATCGGGGTCGTGCGGCACGAGGCCGCGCGCGCCGCTGCTCCCTCCTGCCATAGCGCTCTTGAGCTGGGTGAGCTTCAGCCCGCCGGCGGCTTGGATATCGCCGTGGCAGGGCATGCACTTGGCACGCAGGAGGGGCTGGACCTCCTTGGCGAAGTCAGGCACTTGGGCAGTGGGGGCCTTGATCTGACTGGACGACCGTGCGGGCAGCAGGCTTGCGCCGGCGATCGTGAGGGAGGTCAGCGCGAGGAGAGCGCCGCGGAGCGGACGTGTTTCCGTCATAACTCTTTGATTATGGCAGAGGCGTGCTATTTCCTGTTTTTCTCTACAGAATATTCACTGCGCGCGCCGCCAGGAGCGCGATCGTGGTCAGGGAGATACTTGCCTGGAGCATAATGAGCCCCTTGGCCCAGCGCGAGAGGATCGCCGTGTCGGTGGGTGAGAGGGCGGTGCTGTGGTTGAAGGAGAGAAATAGGTAGTCGATAAAGTGCGGCTTCCAGGCCTCTTGACCCTCCATACCTAGCTGGGGGAAGAGAAACGCCCCGCCGTGGTGGTGGTCACGTGTCTCTCGCTGGTGGGGGCCGCCCGCATCGAGCCGCCAGTACCAGAGCGCAAAGACCAGCACATTGGTGATCCACAGCGCCGCTGCCGCCTTGAGCAAGTGCCCCGGTGTGAGCGTGTGCTTGGGCAGCGAGAGCACCAGCAGGCTCAGCGACCAGAGCTCCGCACCGGTCACCACCCCGAGCGAGAGAAAGCCAAAGAGCCGATTGAGCCGGTGCCGATTGAGCCGAAGCGTGACAATGGTCGGGATCAGTAGCAGAACCACCACCGTGGGCAAGAGCCAGCTTGGCCCGACCGCGAGCTCCTTGGGCAAGGCCATGTGCAGCCCCCCGAGGGCAACCAGGGCGACCGCGGCGGGCCAGCGGGGCTCAGGAGGATGGAGCAGACGGTTATGTGGGGCGTTCATAGGTATCGTAACCTGATGCGCTGAGTACGTGCGTTAAGTTCCTTGAGTTTGTGGGAACAGAACTCCTGGTTAAATCACTCCGCTCGCGCGATAGTCTTTCGCTGGTACAAAAACGAATAGGTCTCCTTCAGGGTAGTGGCCTCGCCAACCATAGGGCCAGCCACCTTGAAAAAATACCTGGAGCATCTTCTCAAAGAACGGGTGCTGAGTACCTACGAAAAGTCTGCTGAAGGCACATGCGAGGAGAGAGGCTTCAAGATAAGGCACTGCCTCCAAGAGCACAGAGCTGTCGTTGGGAAAGGATAGGCCTAGGGAGCTGATACTGCGCTGGAGTAGCTCGGAGATTTGTTTTTGTAAAGCACTGTACTCTGCTTGTCTATTTTTGTCTTTATAATTTGCTGATAGCAATTGGTCATTGTTGATTAGTTTGTAAATATTGCTTTTCTCGGTATCAAGAATCCACCAGAGCGGATAGTTCTCTGTTGCCAGTAGCTCCTCGAAGCGCTCCTCCTCAGGGTCGCTTGCGAGCTCAAGCGCTTTCTCAACCCCTTCTCGTAGATACAAAAACGCTTTGTGTACGTCGCGTTCGACAATTGCCCCATGAAAAGTGCTCAGAGGATGGGGGCGTAGGAGCTGGTCTTGTTCCAAAAACGCGATGATCTCGTGGACGAGTGGGTTTGTGGTCATGCGTCTCTCTCTGGGGAGACTCCCCGAAAACGTCGGCGGTTTAGGCGGACGCGGACGTAAGGGGCAGGGAGGAGCAAGAGCGCATACCAGAGGACGACGAGCTCGGCGGGGGGCGAGGCGACCGAGAGGGCGGCGTAGGGGAGGGCGGCGAAGCCCAGTGCGAGGGTCTTGAGGAGCTCTAGTCCCAGGGTGAGCAGACCCCAGAGCGGGGTGAGAAACGGGAGCGCGACCGCTGCGAGGCCAGCAAGCAAGAGAAGCTCGGCGAGGGCAGCGATGGGCAGATTAGCGATTGGGGAGATCCAGGAGAAGAGGTTGTAGTGGTAGGCCACGAGCGGTGCGGAGCCAACTTGCGCGAGAATGCCGACCAGTAGGCCGACCGTGCAGGCGCGTAGAAAGCGGGTGAGGGGGCGCTGCTCGGGCTCCCAGGGCCAGATAAGATTTTCTAGTGGCCGTGCCCAGGCGACAAGTGTCGCGACCGTGGCAAAGGAGAGCTGCGTCCCAGGATCATAGAGGGCGAGAGGCTCGGGGAGCAGGATCAGGAGCGCGGCGAAGGCGAGGGTGTGCAGGGGCTCGGCCTCACGCTTGAGGAGCGGGGCGAGGAGCATGACGGTGGTCATGACGGCGGAGCGCATCACGGCGCCGCCCGTCCCTGCCGCGAGGGCGTAGGTCCAGAGCAGGGCCAGCGCCAGAAAGGTCGGAAGTGGCTTTCCTCGGCCAAAGAGCGCCACTAGCACCGCCGCAAAGACACTCAGGTGGAGCCCCGAGGTCGAGAGAATGTGGATCGTCCCCGTGCGAGAGAAGGCATCCTGGAGCTCTGTGGGAAGCTGGCTGCGGTCTGAGATCAGCAGGCCAGAGAGGAGCCCCGCGCTCTCGGGCGCAAGGTGGGCATGACAGGCTCCTCGGATGGTTGCTCGAAGACGCTCTGCCAGGGTCGCGCGGCGTAGCAGGAGCTGAGTATCGACCCGGTTGGCATACAGCACCGTGTGAATTCCCTGCCGAAGCAGGTAGCTGCGGTAGTCGAACTCACCGGGGTTGGTGGCACGTGGGGGAAGCTCTAGGCGACCGTGTGCGGTGACAAAGTCACCCCGATAGAGCGACTGGGCCGTGCGGGTTGTGACCTGGGTCTGGCCCTGTGCGGTGGCCAGCACGAAGCGTACACCCCCCTGCCGTGTCGGCTCTGGTGCGGTCTCCACACGCCCACTCAGGATCTGATAGTGGCCCTCAATTGCTACTAGGCCATCGGGCTGGAGCATGCGCTGTGTCTGCGCGAGAGGGAAAAGCAAGAACGGCAGGAGGAGAAGCGTGGTGGCGAGAGTGGGGCGGCGTAGAAACGCAACACCCGAAAGGGCACTTACCAGAGCGAGCACATCGAAAACGAGGGGCTGGTGGGGAAGAAAGGGCGCGGCCAGGATGCCGAGCACCACAAGGGCGAGAGCGGTGAACAGCGGGCGCAGGCGCATGCCAGGATTGTACTTCACGAAAGGCCGCTTTCGCCCGACAATTAGAGCCTATGCCACAGACTGCACACACGCCGAAACCCGACTCCCCGCCGGAGCACCTGGCCTTTGTCGACTTTCTCCGTGGGGTTGCCTGCCTCTGGGTAGTGGTTTTTCATGCTAATGGCTGGCAAGTGCTCCCGGACTGGCGCAGCACGGACCCTCTTGTCTCCCCGCTGGCGACAGTGGGGCTGTCGGTGGCGCAGCTAGGCTACCTGGGGGTGCATCTCTTCTTGGTGCTCTCCGGGTTCTGCCTGACCTACCCGGTGCTACGACGTGCCGGCGGCGATCTCTCCCAGACCCGCTTGAACCTGCGGGAGTTTGCCGTGCGGCGTGCCCGGCGGATCCTGCCGCCCTACTATGTCGCGCTGGCTCTGGTGGCCCTGGTGGCACTCACCCTCGCGGAGGCCCCGATGCGCCATCCTGTCATTGGCTGGGGCTGGGACGTGCTGGCACATGCGTTTTTGGTGCACAACCTGAGTAGCAAGACGGTCTTAACCCTCAATGGCTCGTTCTGGTCGCTGGGGCTGGAGGCGCAGTGGTACGTGGCCTTTCCCCTGGTGCTGGCCTGGGCACGGCGCAAGGGCTGGCTCGCGCCGGCGCTAGGTACCCTGGTGCTGGGAGTTGCCTGGCAGCGCCTGGTATGGGCACGCCTGCCCGGCTACCCCGAGGCCCCCGAGGTGAGTGTCGGCAATGCCTGGCTCTATGCCCTGCCCGCGCGCCTCTTTGAGTTTGTCTGTGGGATGGTGGCGGCGCAGTGGGTGGCAAAGGGACGTGGCCGCGCGACTCCTGTGCTCTTGGCCCTCGCCGGCTCGTTGCCGCTGCTTGTTGTGGCGACCCTGGCAGCACGTGGGCGCTTTGGGGTCTGGCACGACCACCTCTGGGGGATTGCCTTTGCCCTGATGCTCGTGGGGCTCTCGGCCGTCCCTGGGGCCTGGTTTGCCGGGCGCGTGCCGCGGCTCTTGGTGGGGGTGGGGACAGTCTCCTACTCGCTCTACTTGGTGCACGAGCCTCTGATCGCCTTTACCAGTGTCTTCACGGAGCTCTTCCTGAAAGACCAGTTTCTGCCCCGCGTGGCGATCTTCTGGGGAGGACTCCTGCCCTTTTGCCTGCTGACCGCGCGGGTGTTCTACCACTGCTTCGAGGCACCGTGGCTCAAGAAGAAGGCCCCGGCGCTAGCCGTTGTCTCCCAGGATGCGACAGCGGGGGCAGCTCACCTTGTCGCCGCCGGGGAAGGGCGCGACCAGCTCGCCGCAGTGGAGGCAGGGGACCCAGCCGTTGTCGAGCCGCCAGTTGCGGAGGCGGAGCTCACTAAAGCGCGTGCGGCGTAGGCGCTCTCGCAGGTCGGGGTCCTTGATGGTGTAGATACTCTCCTCGATCTGCTGGCGCTCGCGCACGGAGAGCTCGATGGAGTCGATCGGCACCTCGGGCTCTAGCTTGGCGACCTCGGCGGTCTTGGTGATGCCGCGGCTCTGGAAGTGGATGTCGGTGATGACGGGCACGCGCGGGGTCCCGAGCTTGTTGTTGAGGCGCTTGAGGATATCGGCTTTATAGAACGTCAGCTCATTGGCCCACACCGATGATTTTGTCGAGACCCGCAGGACGCCGCCGCTCACGCCCAGCACCTCGGTTGCGGCCGCCACCTGCTCCCCGACCACCTCGGCCCAGACAATCGGGGCGGTGTGCTCCTTGAGCTTGCGCAGCATCTCCCGCCCTCCGAGGACACGCTCCATGTCGATCCCCAGCCGGTTCATCTTCCCGCCGCGCCGCACTAGCTCGCCGCCTCGTCCAGAAGAACCGTGAGTGTGCCGTCGGTGGGGGCCACCCCCAGCACGGGAAGTGTGCTCACGCTTCCCGAGTTTGCCTTCCACAGCGCCACTTTTGCTTTCTTATTTGCCCCGGTCACCAGAAAGAGCACGTTGCGGGCGGCATTGATCAGGGGAAAGGTAAACGTAATACGGTCCACGGGTGGCGGCAAGACCCCCGGTGTCGAGTGGGTGACCCAGCTTGTCGCCGAAAGCGCCGTTTTCCCGGGAAAGAGCGACGCCGTGTGGCCATCCTCGCCCATGCCCAAGAGTACCAGGTCGAAGCGCGGCTCGCTCCCTAGGGCTGCGAGGAGCTCTCGCTCGTACTGCGTGGCGCACTCGGCGGCATCGAGGCTGGTCTCGGCGGGAACGGGGTAGGTGGTCTTGGGGTTCAGCGGGAGCAGGCGCAGGGCGAGCCCGGCATTGCTAAAGCGGCTCGCGGGCGAGAGAAAGCGGTCGTCGGAGAAGAAGACAAGAATCTTGGTCCAGTCGAGCTCGCGGGTCGCTAGGATTTTATAGAGCCGCTCCGGGGTGGAGCCGCCCGCCAGCGCCACCACAAACCGCCCGCGCTCAGCGATTGCCGCCTCGGCGAGGGCGAGAAAGCGCGCCGCCGCATCACTCGCAACGGCATTAGGATCGGGGAGGGGGAGAAACGTGGGCTGCATGGCCCTATTGTATCGCTAACTGCTTCCGCAGGAGCTCCCCGAGGAGCACGAGCTTCCGCTGCTACAAGAGCTCGCGCTGGAGCAAGAGCTTGCCGTGGAGCAAGAACTGGCGCTGGCTCCAGTGTCGCTGCTGGTGCTACAGCTCGCCCCGGAGTCGTGGCTGTGGCCGCTATCGTGGGAGTGGGAGTGACTGTGACCATGGCTGTGTCCGTGGCTATGACCGTGACTGTGGGAGGTGCTCTGCTCACTCTCACCGCTCGTCGCTGGGAGGACGGTTGTGGTGCTGCTTACCCCGAAGAAGCCGCCGCAGGAGCTTGTGCTGGTCGCTGTCATTCCGTCTGTCGTGGTGCTGTTTGTCCCGCCTGGGTTGTTTTTTCTCCCCGGCTCGGGGCGCTGTGACCGGAAGGCCGCTGCGACCAGGGCGATTAAGACTCCCACAAAGACAATTCCAAAGAAGGCATCCCCGCCGCTGGCCCCGATCAGGGCCGCACCGCCCAGCCCCGTCGCCAGCCAGCCGAGGGCTCGCTTCTGCGTGGAACGGTTCTGTGTGGCCTGAGAGCGTGGGCTTGTCTGTCCCCAGACCTCTGTGGGAGGCTCGCTCCCAAAGACGTGCTGGTAGCTTGCCTGTGTCTGTGCAAACTGCCGGGCAAAGTGCGCGGTGTCGCCCGCTTTTCCCGTCCCTGGTTCATGGTGGAGCGGCTTACCCAGCACCTCCCCACAGAGTCCCTCCCAGTACGAGCGGGTGTAGAGCAAGTGCAGGTGCCAGGCCTCGTCGATCGCCTTCGACGGTGTCACGGGATGCCCCGCCACCTCGGTGAGATACAGAAACCGCCGGTACTCCCCGATCACTTGCTCGGTAAACAAAGCGCCCCACCCGTTTTCACGAGCGAGGCGCTTGCTAAATCCTTCGTCCAGTGGAAATCCCGCGAGCTTCTGCCAGAGCGGATCTTCTTGGTAGGGGGTGGTTGTCTTGTTGTTCATGTCCTTAGTAGTCTTCCTTTTCGCTTTTATTTTTCTCTTTCACCAGATCTGACCCGTCGCAAAAAAGAAGACTATTAAGGCTGTATTAAATATAAAACCCCCTGTCGCGGAGCGACTTTGTGGCAGAATGCCAGCAGCGAAGCGGTGCCCCCTCGTTCATGAGGGCCGGCCTATTTCCGGTCGCCGTACCATTTCTTGGTGAAGTTCTGGTAGTCGTCGCTGGCCTTGATCTTGCGCCACCAGGCCTCGTTGTCGACGTACCACTTCACGGTCTGCTCCAGCAGCACCTCAAAGTCGCGGCGGGGGGCAAAGCCAAGCGCCTCCATCTTCTCGGTGTTGAGGCTGTAGCGCCGGTCGTGGCCGGGGCGGTCGGTGACATAGCGGATGAGGGTCTCCGGCTTGCCCAGCGCGGCCAGGATTCCCTTGACCACGTCGATATTGTGCCGCTCGGAGCCGCCCCCGACATTGTAGATCTCGCCCGCCTTGCCCTGGTGCAGCGCGATATCCACCCCGATACAGTGGTCCAGCACCCACATCCAGTCGCGGACCTGCTTGCCATCGCCGTAGACCGGCAGCGGGATGTCCTGCATGGCATTGGTGATCATCAGGGGAATCAGCTTCTCGGGGTAGTGGTAGGGTCCGAAGGTGTTGGAGCCGCGGGTGACAATCGTATTGAGCCCAAAGGTCACGTTGTAGGCACGGACCAAAAGCTCACCCCCCGCCTTGGCCGCCGAGTAGGGTTGGTTGGGCTCCAGCGGGTCGCCCTCCTTGAACTCGCCATCGGTGCTGCCGTAGACCTCGTCGGTGGAGACCTGGTGGAAGCGGACATGCTGGTGCTTGCGCGCGGCCTCCAGCAATACTCCAACCCCGTTGAAGTTGGTCTTCTGCGCGGTCTCGGGGTCGAGGATCGCGCGGTCGTTGTGGCTCTCGGCGGCGAAGTTGATGATGCAGTCGACATTGCGTGCGAGGTTGTCCACCAGCGCGGCATCCTCGATCCGGCCCTGGAAGAACGCGAAGCGCGGGTTGTCCCAGAGGTCGTGGAAGTTGTCGGTGTTACCGGCATAGGTCAGGGCATCGAGCACCCAGACCGTGTAGTCCGGGTACTTGTTCAGGAAGTAGCGCACGAAGTTAGAGCCAATAAACCCGGCCCCACCGGTCACAAGGAAGCGTTTCATAGTTCAGAAGGATTATCGGCCCGATGGAGGGAAATTGCAAACCATGACACTGACGACAGACCAGATTCGCTTCTTTCACCTCAATGGATTTCTCTCTATCCCCACGCCCATCACCGACGAGACCGAGCTGGCGTGGATGCGCGAGGTCTACGACCGTATCTTTGCGCAGAAGGCGGGGCGGGAGTCGGGCGATCAGTTTGACCTGGGGGGCACCGATGAAGACGGCAAGACCGAGGCGCTGCCGCAGATCCTAAACCCCGCTAAGTACGCCCCGGAGCTCCGAGACGGCAAGTACCTGGGGGTCGCCACGGAGATCGTCCGCCAGCTCCTCGGCCCCGAGGTCTCGGTGGGAGTCGCCCACGCCATCTTCAAGCCCGCGGGCCACGGCGCCCCGACCCCGTGGCACCAGGACGAGGCCTACTGGGACCCGCAGTGGCAGTACAAGAATGTCTCGATCTGGATGCCGCTCCAAGAGGCGACTATCGAGAACGGCTGCCTCTGGTTCATGCCCGGGAGCCACGAGTGGGATGTCCAGCCGCACCAGCCGATCGGGGGCGATGTGCGCATCCACGGCCTGGAGATGCTGGACACCGCGTTCGCCAAAGACGCCATCGCGTGCCCCTTGCCCGCGGGTGGCATCACGATCCACCGCAACCGCACGGCGCACTATGCCGGAGCAAACACATCTGCGATTCCGCGCCGGGCGCTCATTCTGGGAGCCGGCCTGCCCAACAAACCCCGCCAGGGCGCAGCGCGTAGCTTTCCGTGGAATGAGATCAAAGAGACACCTCGTGAAGCTCGCGCGAAGGCAGCACGTGGGTAGAAGATGCCCGCCGGTTGTAGCGGCGGGACTAACGAGCGCTTCGCGCTACAAAGGCCGCTTCGGGCCATACCGAGTTACCTCGGAATTATGGGCGGCACGCCCTTTGTAGCCTAGGAACGAGGCTCTCCAGTCCCGCCCCTCCGACGGGCGGGACTAACGAGCCGTCACAAGCTCGCGCTGCTGCACCTCGGCCTCTTCGTCGGCGAGGCCCACTTCGAGCGCGTCCCAGGTGCGGCGGGCCTCCCACCAGCCGGTGGTACCGTAGCGGCTGTGGACAATGGCCCACTTGCCGCGCAGGAGCTTGCCGTCGTTGAGGAGCCGCCCTTCGTAGCGCACGGGGAGGAGGCCACGCCGTTTTTGGCGGTAGACCTTGGTGAAGATTACCTCGTCGCCGACCTGCCGTGCGTGGTGGAGCACCGCCTCGCCCAGCGGGCCGTCGTCGAGGATCGTGCCGTGGAACATGCCATCAGGGCCGACTGCGGAGAACGTGGCCTCGAAGCCGCAGGGCTCGGGGAAGCCGCTATCGAAGTGGTACTCGCCCAGCCAGCCTCCCGCGACCGTCGCCATCGTGGCCCTATGCCCCCACCAGCGCGACAAACTGGTCGATCTCGGCGCGGACCACGTCCAGCGACCCGCTCCAGAAGGCCTCGCTCTCGATATCCAGCCCGAAGCGCTGGGCGAGCTCGGTGGCATCGGCCATGCCGGTCTGGGAGAGGAGATCGTCGTAGGCGGACCGGAAGCGCTCGGGGGCTTGCTCGTACTGGGCGTAGAGGCCCAGCCCAAAGAGGAAGCCAAACATGTAGGGGAAGTTGTAGAACGCGGAGCCGTAGTAGTGGCCCTTCACCGCCCACATGTAGGGATGGAGCGCGTCGCTATCGAGGCCGTCGCCGTAGGTCTCGCGCTGTGCGGTGAGCATCAGCTCGCACAGCTCATCGGCGGAGAGATCGCGCTCCTTGCGCTTCTCGATCACGGCTTTTTCAAAGCGGAAGCGGCTGTCGATATCCACCACCACCTGGCAGGCGTTCTGGAGCGACGCCTCCAGGATCGCGAGGCGCTCCTCGGGGCCAGCGCTCTTGAGCGCGGCGTGCTTGACAATGGTCTCACAGAAGATACTGGCTGTCTCGGCGAGGGTCATGGGGGTGCCGGACTGGAGGATCGTGCGGTCCTTGAGGCAGAGGTTGTGGTAGGCATGGCCCAGCTCATGGGCGAGGGTGCTGACCCCATCGAAGCTGGGGCGGTAGTTTTGCAGGATGCGCGACTCGCCCGGCCCGACACTGGAGCAGAACGCGCCATCACGCTTGCCGGGGCGCGGCTCGGCATCGATCCAGTTCTCCGCGAAGGTCTTGCGGGCAAAGTCGCCCATCTTCTGGGAGTAGCTGTCAAAGTTCTCCCCGATAAAGACCTTGGCGGCCTCCCAGCTCCAGTCGCTCTCCGTGCCGCCCTCCACTTCCAGGGGAGCGAAGAGGTCCCACCAGGGAAGCGCCTCAGCACTGCTGACCTTTTTCGCCTTGGCCTTGAGGTAGCGGCGGAAGTCGGGGAAGGACTTCTCGGCGGCGGCGCGCATGGCATCGAGGGTGGCGCGGGTGATGGAGTTGTTGTTGCAGCAGAGCTCTAGGACATCGCTCCAGCCCCGGCGCTCGGCGAGCAGGCGGGTCTCGTGCTTGATGGAGTTCAGGGCAAAGGAGAGGGGCAGCGCCACGCCCTTCCAAGCTGCCAGCTCGGCATCGTAGGCCTGCTTGCGCACGGCGGCGCTCGGGTCGGTGGCGAGGGTGCGGATGACGCTCATCGGGGTGCTCTCGCCGTTGAACTCCAGGGTGAGCTGGCTGGTGATATCGTTGTGGAGCCGTGCCCACGCGCTACTACCCGAGAGCGAGAGGTTGGCGACCAGGTCCTCTTGTTCGAGCGGGAGCTGGTGCTCGGCGTAGATGCGCGCCTCCCGGACCCCGTAGGCGTGTGCCGCCGCGACCGCGGAGCGCGCGATCAGCGCCTCGCTATCGAGCGAGCCGATAAAGGCGGTGAAGCGGGTACTCAGGCTGGACAGCGGGACGAGCGCCCCGCGGAGCTCGCTGAGCTTGGCCTGCGCGGCGGCATCGCGGGAGTTGGTGGTCACGCGGAGCGCGACATAGGCACGTACCCGGCGCAGGTCGCTGTAGAGGGCGTTGAAGCCATGGGTTGCCGCCTCATAGGCCGCGATATCGTCGTCGGTGGGCGTGGCTTCTGTTCGTGCGGTGATATTTTTCTCGGTAAAGAGTGTCTCCAGCCCCTGAAGCTGCGTGAGGACATCCGCGAAGGCTGCAGTGAACTCCGGGGTATCGAGCTCGGTGAAGAGGGGGGTGAGGTCCCAGTGCGGGAGAGCGTTAGACGTTGACATGATGTCGGATTGTACCCCAGAAGACCGCCCCCCTAACCCCCGCGCGGCGGGGGCTAGGAGGCGGTCTTGAGGAAAAGCTCGAAGTAGCTGCGCTTCATCAGGACGTCGTCGTGGAGGAGATCGAGGGTGTGGATCAGCGTGGGGCGGCGCTGGCGGAGCGCCTTCTCGTCGAGGCCGGGCGCTTGTTCTAGGAGAGTCGCGACAGTCGCACCGTGTTTTTGCAGGAGGGTCTGGAGCTGGAAGTTCTCCGACGCTAAATGGGCAGTGAAGAGGCTGAGCAGGCGGTGGTTTCTCTGCGCACCCCACGCGGCAAAGACCTCCAGGCCACCGTAGGAGGCATCGAAGAGCAGGACATCCGAAATGTTTGGGGCGAGGCCGCCGTGCTCAAGAACCGCGCTGGTCACCTTGTAGCCGCCGCTGTGGGCACTGAGCGTCAGCTTCCCGATCCGCTCCGTGGGGATTTTTCCATCGGCCTTGAGAAACTGCGCGACCTCCCGGACCAGGCGCTCAAAGCCGCCCGCCTCTTCTAACTTCCCACAGCCCGAGTCGCTGGCGTCTTTGGGGCCTTGGGGGACGATCAAGATCGCATTGCGGCCACTGGCGGCGAGCTGTTTTCGGAGCGCGTGGTGCTCGATCACGTTGCTAACATGGTTTCCCCAGCCGTGAAAGTGGACAATAAAGTCCGTGCTCTGCGTAGGCGCAAAGCCCGCCGGAATCACCAGCCCGACCGTGCTATCGGCGTAGTGGGTCGCGGCATCGAAGAGCTTGCCCTGGTAGGTATGACCCTGGGCGCGGCTGGGGTGGGGGTAGGGCGCACCCGCAAACGGGCGGAGCAGGGTGAGCCCCTCGGGGGAGGTGAGCCAGGTCTGGTCGGACATGCGATGATTCTACAGCGCCTTGCCAAGTAAGACAGGGATGTCAAGTGTATAGAGATGGATCTCGTCGCCATTGTAGGCGGGGTTTCGTCGTCCCTTTGCGGGGAGCGAGCCTATCGTCGCAAGGAGAGGAAGGTGGGGATGGAAGACGAGGTTCGATGTCCAGCCGTAGGCGAAGGGCTCGTGAATCAAGGCAAGCTGCGCTCCTGTTTCCACATGCCAGAGTCGCACATCGGGATTGAGGGAGGCAAGGAGTTGCCCGTCTGGAGAGAAGGCAAGGCTGGTGAGGTAGGGGATTTGCAAGGGCTTGTAGTAGTGTTGCAGTCGCTGGAGGATCTCGCCCGTTGCGACATTCCAGAGGGTGATGACATTGGCACTGCCTCCTTTGCGAACGAAGCTACAGTCGCTTGTGCTGGCGAGGGTGGTGCCGTCGGGGGAGAAGGCGAGGCAGTAGTAAGGACCGTTCGTCTCCTCGTTGAGTGTCTGAATCCCCTGTCCTGTCTTTGCGTCCCAGAGACGAATGGTTTTATCCTCGCTACCGCTTGCGAGGCACTGGCCATCGGGCGAGAAGAGTACGGTGTGGACCGCCTCGGTGTGTCCTGTCAGTCGCTGTTGTGGCTCGCCCGTTTCTGCATCCCAGAGACGGATGGTCTGGTCTTTACTGGCGCTGGCAAGGGTCTTCCCATCAGGCGAGAAGGCTGCCTGATAGACATCGTCGGTGTGGGCCTCCAGGGTCTGGCGGTGCTCTCCTCTGCGGGCATCCCAGAGCTGTACCGTGTTGTCGTAGCTGGTGCTGACGAGGGTCTGGCCATCGGGAGAGTAGGCGACAGAGAGGACGCTCGCGGTATGCCCTGTGAGAACTTGGCGGAGCTCTCCGGTCTTCGTGTCCCAGAGCCGGATTTTACTGTCCGCGCTGGCACTGGCAAGGGTGTCTCCCTCGGGCGCGAAGGCGATACGAAGAACGGTGCTGGCGGAGTCTTGCAGGCAGTGGAGGAGCCGGACGCCCTCGGGTAGCTCTTCGACGAGAAGCTCTCGGGGGCTGAAGGGCTCACGGGGTTTGCCGCAGCTTGTGCAAGCAGTGGCGCGCGGTACATAGGGAGTGTGGCACGCAAGACAGTGGGTGCGGGTGAATCGGGACATGGTTGATGGCGCTAGAGTACCCTGTTTTAGGAGGCCAGCCAGTCGAGGGCAAGAGTGGCTGCATGTTCCAGGGAGTGAGGGGCTACTGGCGGATCGTGGAACTGCGCGGCGAGCTGGGCCTGGAGGTCGGCAAGCGCCTTGGTGTGCGGCGTGACACGGGACTGACGTCGTGGAGCGAAGGCGACGGTGGCAGCAAGGAGGATACCGGCGGGACGCTGCGGGCCGAGTAAAAGAGCGGCGAGCTCCAAGCCATGGGCGATCCCGACCCGGTCTCTCACTTCCAGAGCGGCGTGCAGGTACTCGGATAGGTGTACGGCGGCAAGCTCCTGCTTTCCCTCACGCCGATCAAGGTCAAAAAGAGGGATCAAGAACTCATTGGCGAACAGAGGGTATTCGTTGACGAGAGACTCTAGCCGCTCACGGACGCCTGAATAGTGCCCCTGCTCCATCCAGACGAGCAGGCGTTGTAGAATGAGGCGTCGGTCGGTGCGAATCCGCTCTGCCTGATCGATCCAGTCGAGTGCTTCCTCCAGAGCGCCACTCTGTCGTGCGACCGTGGCGAGGTTTGTCAGGGTTGCAGCCTCCCACGATGTGTCCTCGGCCTGGCGGAAGCAGCGGAGGGCCTCGTGGGCAGCCTGCCGTGCGCCCGAGAGCTCGCCCAGAGAGAGCTGCACGGCGATCTTGAGGTAGTGGCCGCGGCCCTCCCAGCCGATATCCCCGAGCTCTTGGTCCAGCGCGATCGAGCGGTCGAGCTGCTCCAGGGCCTCGTCCTCCCGCCCGATCCGGTAGGCCATGTCCCCAAGGCGGCGGGTGAGGGTGGAGTAGAGCTGGGTCTTTGTGGTGGGAGCGAGGGCGAGGAGCGACTTGAGCTGGGAGTAGCCCTCAGCGTAGTAGCTCTTGTCGTACCAAAACCAGTAGAGGTGCCGCGCCAGGAGCATTCCCTTCTCCAGGTTGCCGTCCGGGCTCCGGGACCAGTCGAGGGCACGGCGGAGGTTCTCCTGCTCGCGCTCGACCCGCTCCTGGTCCTCCTGCGCCTCGCTCTCTTCTAGGACGGCAGCGACGGAGCGGTAGTACTCTAGCTGGTGCTCCTGGATCGTGCGGCGCTCCGGGCAGCGCTCTAGCGCCTCGTGGGCGTACTCAAGGATCGTCTCCAGCATCCGGTAGCGTGTCTCGGTAGGGCCGTGCTCGACCACAACCAGGGACTTATCGACAAGCGAGTACAGCAGCTCCTCCAGCTCGGGGAGCTCCACCACGGCCTCGGCGGCGGCGAGTGTCCAGCCCCCGGAGAAGACTGCGAGCCGCCGGAAGAGCACCTGCTCGGGTTCCGAGAGGAGGCTGTAGGACCAGTCGATCAGGGCGCGGAGGGTCTGGTGCCGGGAGAGGGCCGCCTTACTGCCCGTGGTGAGGAGCTGGAAACGATCTGCCAGCCGGGCCTCCACCTCTTGGACGGAGAGAGAGCGCACCCGGGCCGCCGCCATCTCAATGGCCAAAGGGAGCCCGTCGAGCTGGCGGCAGATCTGGGCCACGGACTCGGCGTTGCGGGTGGTGAGGGTGAAGCGCGGCGATACCTGGAGGGCACGCTCCACAAAGAGCTGGACCGCGCTGTACTCCAGGAGCACCTGGGGGTTTTTCTCACGGGCCGCGGGAGGCAAGAGAGGCGGGAGCTGGAGGGGCAGGACGGGATAGACCTGCTCTCCGGTGATTCCTAAGGGCTCCCGGCTCGTGGTGAGCAGGACCACCTGAGGACAGCGGGTGAGCAAGAGCGCGGCAAGGCGACGGCACGCGGCGATCAGGTGCTCGCAGTTATCGAGGACGAGCAGGGTGTTCGTGGTCAGCAGTGCTTGTACCAGGGTGTCGTCGAGGCTGAGGCCTGCCTCGGCCTTGAGCCCTAGCGTGCTGAGGACAAGCTGGGGGACGAGCTCGGGCTCGGTGAGGGGCGCAAGATCGATAAACCAGACACCCCCCGTAAACGCGGCGACATGCTGCTGCCCGACCGCGATCGAAAGGCGCGTCTTGCCAATCCCCCCAGGCCCCACGAGGGTCACGAGCCGGTTGCGCTTCAAGGCCACTCCCAGCTCCTGGAGTGCTTCCTCACGGTCGAGCAGGGCGGTCAGGGGGATCGGTAGGTAGCCGGGCGTGGCTTTGGGGGTAGGCGCGACGAGAGGCGGAGGGGCAGGGGGGCTCTTTTGCAGGGCATGGTAGAGCTGGACGGTCTCGGGCGCGGGCTCGACATTGAGCTCGTCTCTCAGCTTGCGGCGTAGCTCCTGGTAGACCTGCTGGAGCGCGGCGCGGTCGCCTGCCTGGGCGAGGGTCTCTAGCAGGGCGCGGTGGGCGCTCTCTCGGTAGGGATCTGCCTGGAGAAGCCGCCGGAGCCAGCCCACGGCAGCGCTGTGGGCCTGCACGGCGCGTGCCTGCTGGGCCAGGGTCTCTAGTAGCTGCAGATAGATCTGGGAGAGAGCTTCGCGCTCCCCGGAGGCCCACTCGTCTGGGCACTCGGGCAAGAGCGGCCCTTCGTAGAGCGCGACAGCACTCTCGTGGGCTCCCGGCTGCGTGGCCTGCACCCGAAACGCCTCGGTATCGACCCAGGTCTCCGCCACTGTCAGTAGCAGAGAGTGGGGCGTGGGAGAGACAAGGCAGCGACTGGCACTCCCCAGTGCCTTACGGAGCTCCACAAGGAGCTGGCGCAGGTTAAAGAGAGCCTTCTCGGAGACGCTCTCCGGCCAGAGGGTCTCGGCCAGCCAGGTGCGCTCGGTCTCTTTTCCTCGGCGTAGCGCCAGGAGGGCCAGTAGCCAGCGCGCCTTGCGTGAGGAAACTATCACGGGCCTTCCCTCGACGGTCAGGGCAAAGCGCCCCAGAAGCCAGAGACACAGGAGCGCAGGGGGAGAAGAGCTTGGGTGGGACATCTAGCAGAGGCTTATTTCCCGCCGAGGGGGTGAGATTCCTCGTTTTTCTATACGCTTGTCTATACGCCCCCTCGCTATGATGCCGCTAAAGAACCCCCGTGGTTTCGACGAAAGGAACCTACCCACCATGAAAAACACTCCCGTCTGGCGCATTGTGAGCTACTTCGCGACCATTGCACTCTGCTTTGGGCTCGCGACAGGAATCGCAGGAATCCCTGTCGCGTTCTACCTCAAGGATGTCTTAAAGCTCTCTCCTCAGGAGATGTCACGCTACGGGGCACTGCTCTCGATCCCGAGCTATGTCGGGTTTCTCCTGGGGTACCTCCGGGACCAGTGGAAGCCGCTGGGAAAGCACTGGGGAGACCGGGGCTACTTTGCGGTCGCTCCGCCCGTCACAGCGGCATGCTATCTGTTTCTCGCCTCGGGTGAGCTGAGCTACAACCGCCTGGTGACCACCCTCCTGATCTGCGGCGTCTCCAACGGGCTGACCGGAGTGGCCTTGGGCGGGTTTATGGCGGCCACCGCGCGCCAGCACGCCATGACCGGGCGGCTGACCTCCGCCTTTATGTTTATCAACATGGTCCCCGGGATTATCGCATCCCTGGCAGGTGGCTGGCTGACAACCCACGTGCGCCCTCAGCATGTTTTTTTCTGTAGCGCCTTCTTTTCCCTGGTCTTAGTGGGGCTCGCCTTCTGGAAGCCGGTTTTTGTGGCCCCGCTGGAGGAGCTTGAGCCTGCCGCAGAGTACGAGGCCGCGCTGGAGACACTCCCGGGCTTGAAGGATCAGTTTAAGTCGGTTGCCTTCTGGTGTGCCTTTATCCTGGTGATCTTGTGGAACTTCTGCCCGGGCTGGGGGACACCGGTGTTCTTTCAGCTCACGAACAAGGTGAAGCTCACGCAGCAGGAGTTTGGGAACTACAGTGCGATCGTGCCGGGCTTTATCATGCTGGGGACAATCCTCTACAGCGCTCTGTGCCGCTGGATGTCGCTCTCGCGGCTCCTCTGGATAGGGACAATTCTGGGGATCGCGACCAATGGGCTGTTTCTGCTGATCCATAGCCCCCTACAGGCCTACTTAGTGGCGGCTCTGCTGGGGTTCTTACTGGGGATGGCCAACTCCGCCTTCATGGACCTGGCGATGCGGACCTACCTCAAGGGGCGTGAGGGGATCGCCGGGGCGCTGGTGGGAACCGGGGGGAGCATTGCGGGGGTGACCAGCGATCTGTTTGGAGCCTGGCTCTACGAAAAGGGTGGCTTTGGGCTAGCACTGGGGATCTCGACCGTCTTTACCGCGCTGATCCTGGTGGTGCTCCCGTTCATCCCGCACCACATTCGCCAGCCGAAAGAGGGCGAACAGGGAACCTTGAGCCTGCCTGCAACCGCGGTCGCTCCTGCCACTTGACAAAGACTCGGGTTGGTGCTAATCTATTAGCAGTATGCTAAAGGATTAGCACCAACTCATGCACTTTACCGAGAAACTTAGCCGCCGCGAGCGGCAGATCCTAGAGGCGCTCTACCGACGAGGGGGGGCGTCGGTGGGCGATGTCCTCGCCGAGCTCCCCGATCCGCCCAGCTACTCCGCGGTTCGGGCGTTCTTGCGCATCCTGGAGGAGAAGGGCCACGTGACCCACACCCAGGACGGTGCCAAGTACATCTACCACCCCGTCAATGCCCGCCCCCCCGTGGCCCGTGAGGCGCTCACCAAGCTCATGGAGACCTTCTTCGGAGGCCGCCCCGAGCAGGTGGTCGTCGCGCTCCTCACCGACGAGGAGCGCAAGCTCACCGACGACGAGCTGGAGCGGCTCTCCGTGCTGATTGCGGAGGCTCGCCAGAAAGGAACCTAATGCGATGGCGCTCTTTTTTGTGGAACTGCTCGTTCGTGGCACCCTGCTGTGCCTCTTGGTCGCCCTAACACTGTTGCTCCTGCGCCGCGCCGCCGCGACCTACCGGCACCTGCTCTGCACGCTGGCGCTCTGTGGCCTACTCACGCTACCGCTGGTTCAGGAGCTATTGCCCCCCTTGCCCCTTTTGAAGGCAGATAAGCCTGTTGTGCTTGATCCCGGCCCCTTAGTTCCCCAGCGCTTTGAACCCATCCCCCAGCCCCTTCCCTCAGCACCCAGAGGGTACCCGGGAAGGGGAGAAGACCCACCCGGACCCTCCCTGCGGCAGGGAGGGTGGCTCGGAGCGAAGAATGAGCAGAGAGCCGGGTGGGTTCAGCCGGGTGGGTTCGGGGCATATGGGTTCTGGTGGGTTCTGGCTTGCTGGGCACTGGGAGCGGCTCTCCTGCTCGTGCGCCTTGCCGTGGCGCTGGTTCGTCTGCGCCAGCTGGAAAAGCGTAGCCAGCGCACAAGCCTTTTGGAGACTGAGATTCTGGTGAGCGAGCACATCACCACGCCGCTGACCTGGGGCGTTCGTTGCCCAGTGATCTTGCTTCCTGCCGCGCTACTTACCGGCGATCCCGCTGTCGCCGAGAGTGCCCTGCGCCACGAGAAAGCCCATATCGCCCGCCGCGACTGGCTCTGGCACTTGCTCGCGGAGGTCGTCTGTGCCCTCTGCTGGTTCCAGCCCGGCGCATGGTGGCTCCGCCGTCGGCTGCGCGCCGAGAGCGAGCGTGCCTGTGATGACCGGGTGCTTCTCTCGGGAGTCTCCGGCCCGGACTACGCGGCGCACCTGCTGGAGATTCTGAAAGTGGGGCGGGCAAGCTCACTCGCGCTGGGAATGGCGGCGGCGGGCAGTATGGAGGCGCGTGTGAAGCATATTCTCGATCCGAAAAAGCCGCGCCACTCACAGCGGCTGCGCCTGGCGCTCACGGCAGCACTCGGGCTGGCTCTTCTTCCGCTCGCGTCGCTCAAAGTCGCGGCCAAGCCCGGCGAGCGCCCTGTCAGTCGTCTACAAGAGGCGGTTGAGCTGCTCGCCCCCAAGCTGACTTTCCTAACCCCAAGTGCGTTGCTGGCACAGGCAAAAGCGACGTTGAGTGCGCCCAAACCCTTCGCGAAGCCGGAGGGTGGTGAGCCTAAGCGAGCCGGGAGGTTAATGATGCCACAGCCCCTTGCTCCTATACCTGCTCCTGCGACACCGGAGCCTCCCCGGCTTGCCCTTGAAAAAGTCGTCTGGAACGAGGCGGTGGATGGCTTGCAGGCGGGCTTTCTTCTCACTTCCAGCTCCCGCGTCCCGCTGGGCTCCAAGCTCACCTACCAGACCCTAGTGCGCAACACGTCCAACAAGCCCCTCGCATTTCTGACGCGCCTGCTCCAGTACGACGGCTACGAAGTGCCCACTGTTGACGGCAAGCCGACCAAAGGCGCGAAGCGCGGCTACCCGCTCGATCCGCTCTACTCCGTCACGCTGGCCCCCGGCGAGTCGGTGATTGTCCCAGCACAAAATGGCCGAGAGAGCCTGGAACTCTACGTGGGCGAGGGCGGCAGTAGCGACAGCCCGAGTATCGCCGCGTTCACGCCGGGGCACCTGAAGATTGTCCAGCCCGTCACGATCTACCGCACACCCGACAAGCTCTCCCTCGCCGACATGATGGGAATCTACACGCTCTCCAAGGTCTCCCCCGACGGCAGAGTGCGCACCGAGCCTGCAAATCGGGCAACAGGTCTGGGGGGCGATACGGGACGAATCGAGGGTGGGCAGACACTGGAAGCCTACAGCTACCTCGAAATTGGCACGCTCAATGCGGCGGCGGAGCGCAACGCCAGCACGGCGGTCTGGGGCAAGATAGACAAGGGGCTCCAGTGCGGTATCCGTTTGGTCAATCCAACCCGTGCTCTCAAAACTGGCGAGACACTGCAGGCTGAGTTTCTCTGGCGCAACACCACGAGCACCCCGATTACCACCCCGCTTCCACGTGCATCCGATCTCTATCCCATTCTCAGCGACACTACTGGGCATGGGCTCCCGATCGACTTTGGTGCACGTCTGATGCTCTACTCCCCAGCCGTGAGCCTGGGAGCGCGTGAGATACGCTCCCTGGGAGTGGTCGCGCTGACGCTGGTTCCCAAGGGGACACCCCCACCGACGAGCAACCTGGCACCAGGGCACATCACGCTGGCACCTGGCACCTACAAGCTCAGTGGCTTCGGGGGTGTCAGTGCGCCCGGCGGGCCAAACCCTCAGAGCGGCGAGGCTACCTTCACTGTGGTCGGTGATATACCGCCCGCCGTTTTCAGCGATGGTATTGCTTGGGGAGAGACGCTCGAAGGGTTTCAGCTAGGGCTCCGTGATGAGGGGATGCCGCAGTGCTCACTCTGGGTGCGAAATGTCTCTTCAAAAAACCTTGAGTACCCACACCCCTCTTGGAATGTTTCGACCCAGCGCTCCCTAGTGATCCTGATAGGGAGACGTGACGAGCTCACCTACCCCCAACGCTCTTCCTCATTCCCCTTTTCCCGGCAGACACTAGCACCTGGGCAAAAGCGACAACTGATGACCTATACCATTCAGATCAGGGAAGGGCAGATTCGTGATCTCCTTCACCTTGGAACCGCTCCCTTGCCAAGCTTGTTCGCTCAGTTTCGCTTTCAGTGCGGAGCCCATAAGCAGGCTACAGGAAGCCTACCGGTAATTCCCCAGGAAGACGAGCCGATTACTTGGGGGAGAGTGGAGCAGGGCCTGCAACTGGGGCTTCGTCTGCCCAAGGGCGTGACGACATTTGCAAAGCTTAGCCAAGTGCACTTTGAAGTATTTCTTCGTAATCGCTCCGATAAGTCTCTTACGGCAAGCTGGGTTGCTCCATCGCGCTTTGAGCTCTATGGCCCCGATATCTTCACCACGGAGGGTGAGCCGATTCCCTATATCCACACCGTCGCAGGGCCGTATATCCAGCAGGCAAAGCGACTGGCGGTTGGGGAGAGCATCGTGCTGGGGACGATTGCAATCCCGGAGCAGGCTCAAGAGCGGTGGGACTCCCTGCCGCAGGGGCCGTATCTGGCGAGTGGCTCACCGCCGCCGAGCCCCTACGAAGCACGCTTTTCACTGGGGGTCACGGTTGCAGGGAAAAGTGAGCAGACTCTCACCGCTCGCCTGCCGTTTACCGTGTCGCGCCCACGCTGAGAAAGCGCTGGTACACTAGGCCCGTGATTACCTTTGACTACCACAGCCACAACGACCGCTGTGGCCACGCGGTCGGGAAGCTGGAGGACTATGTCCAGCAGGCCGTGGCGCTGGGGCTGACCCACTTTGGCATGTCCGACCACGGTCCCGCCTACTGGCTGGAGGGCGACCATGCCCAGCCGACAATCCAGATGGCGGTCTCGGAGCTGCCGAGCTATGTTGCGGAGGCAGTGGCACTCAAAGAGCGCTACGCCGACCAGCTCGCGCTCGCCGTGGGGATCGAGGCGGACTTTATCGAGGGGCAGGAAGAGGCGCTCGCGGGCTGGCTAGCGGCGCACCCCTTTGACTATGTCTTAGGAAGCGTGCACTACTGCCTGGGCAAGAGTGTCTTCGACCGGCGGCGCTGGCGTGAGCAAGACCCGGAGGCGGTCTTCCGGGACTACTACCGCCAGGTGGTTCTCGCAGCACGCTCCGGGCTCTTTGATATTCTCTCGCACCTGAGTGTCATCGACACCTACGCCCCTAAGATCCCCGAGCGCCTCGCCGACGAGCTCTACCCCCCTGTGGCGGCGGCGATTGCGGAGTCGGGCTGCATTGTCGAGCTCAACACATCGTGCTACCGCAAACAACCGTCCTGGGACGCGCCGTACCCGAACCCAAAGCTCCTCACCGAGCTGATCGCCCACGGTGTCCCCCTCACCTTTGGCTCGGACTGCCACGCGCCACAGGAGATTCATTTTGCGCGTGAAAGGGTGGAGGAGCTCCTTGCAACGTTTGAAATTTCTCCGAAAGCGCAACCAAATCGGGTAAAACGTGGTCAGATCATGACGTTTTGTGTTCCCCCGCGTCGCGGGGGCTAGGGGGCAAGCTGTTTTGGAGAATCTGACGAATTTTAGCTGGGTGACAAGTCCGGGGGCCTGGATAGGGCTACTGACACTGATCGCACTGGAGATCGTGTTGGGGATCGACAACATTGTCTTTATCTCCATCCTCTCTGGGAAGCTTCCCCCTGAGCAGCAAGCACAGGGCCGCAAGACCGGCATGACCCTCGCGGTGATTCCTCGAATTGTTCTACTGCTCTTCATCCCACTGGTGCTGAGCATGAAGGCGGCGCTCTTCCACCTCCCCTTCAAGGACCCCCATACTGGTGCGCCGGGGATCGGAATCTCGCTGCAGGACCTGGTGCTGATTATCGGCGGGATCTTCCTCTTGGGGAAAGCGGCCCACGAGCTCCACAGTAAGCTGGAGGGCGACGATCATATCGAGGAGAACCCGGAGGAGCGCAAGAGTGGCAGTGGCAAGTTCGCTGCCGTGATGGTGCAGATCATGCTCCTCAACATTGTCTTCTCCCTCGACTCGATTGTCACCGCCATTGGCATGATCCCCCCCAGCCAGGTGACCGTGATGATCCTGGCGGTGCTGGTCTCCACAGGGATCATGGCCCTGACAGTCAACCCCGTGAGCCGCTTTGTCGAGAAGCACCCCGGTGTCAAGATCCTGGCGCTCTCGTTTCTCTTGCTGATCGGCTTTAACCTCGTGATTGAGGGCTTTCACTTCGAGATTCCTCAAGGGTATGTCTATTTCTCGATGGGTTTCTCGGTCTTTGTCCAGGTGCTCAATATCCGGGCGAACTCGGATAAGAAGAATAAGGCTGTTGAGCTTATCGAACCCAAGCTATAATAGGAGGTATGAACAACCTCACACCAGCCCATTTTCTCCTGCCACTGACGGTGGTGTTCTTGGTCTCAAAAGCACTCTGGGACTTCTTTCGTCTGAAAGAGGCCCAGGAGAGACCCGGGCTGGAACAAGAGCCGCTACAGCGCCTCGACCACCTGCTGGCCGGGACTCTGGCGATGGGGTTTTTCTGCATCATCCTCTGGCGGCTTGATTTTCCCGCCAAGGCGGTCTTCGATGAGTGCTACCACTCCCGCACGGGGATGCAGTACCTGATCGGGCAGAACCCGATGGAGTGGACCCACCCGCCGCTGGCGAAGCTGATTATCGCGGGGGGGCTCAAGCTCTTTGGCGGGACCTTCAACCCAACCGAGGGGATCTACAAGCCCGACATGAGCTTCTCCCACGCCGCCGCGTTTGGCTGGCGCTTTGGGAGCACGGTCTTTGGAGCGCTCTCGATCTGGCTGATGTTCTACCTGGCGCGCGCCGTCACGGGAAACCGGCTGGCGGCGCTCCTGGCGACCGTGATGCTGGCCCTGGATGGGGTCTTCTTTGTCCAGAGCCGGATCGCGATGACCAATATCTACACGGTCTGCTTTATCCTCGCGGCGGCGCTGGCGGCCTGGAACTACCGGGCGAGTGGCAAGACCGGGTGGATGCTCCTGCTCGGCCTGGCACTGGGCCTTGCGGTGGCGACACGCTGGACCACGCTCTATGCCGTGGGCCTGATCGGGCTCTGGCTCCTCGCCTACGACCTGCCCCGCGCGGCCAAGTCCCCCAAGGTGCTGGGGCTGGCAGGCCTAGGTGTCACCCTTCTTGGGGTGCTCTTTGTCAAGGCCGCGAGCTTCTACAAGGCCGATCCGATGCACCCTGAGGCGGGTCAGGCGATTGTCGGTGCGCTAGGGCCTCTGCTAGTGGGCTCGGTGGTGCTCTACCTGCTGGTCTTTGGGGTTCTCAAGGCCCTAGACCGCAAGAACACGCTCCTCTCACTGCCCGGCTGGTACCTGCTGACCTTTATCGGGATGCCCGTGGCGCTCTACCTGCTCTCCTATCTCCCCTACATGCGCCAGGGCCACGATCTCTTCAAGGTATTTGATGAGCAGCGCAACATGTGGAACTACCACGCGGGCATGAAGGAGACCCATCCCTACAGCTCGCCCTGGTGGTCGTGGCCGCTGGTGCTGCGCCCGACCTGGTACGAGTACAGCGCGGTCGGGCCGGGGGACAACCGCATCACCGGGATTGTCTGTATCGGCAATGTCTTTGTCTGGTGGGCGAGCATACCGGCGCTGGTCTTTGCGGCCTGGCGTGCCCGGCGCGATCGACATGTTGGGCTGGGGTTTGCCGCGCTGCTGGGGCTGGGGCTCTGGCTGGCCTGGGGGATTCAGCCCCGCTCGCTGGTGTTTCTGCACTACTTCTTCGAGGCGCTGCCCTTTGCCTGTATCGCCCTAGGCCACTTTGGCGCACGCCTGTGGGCCAGCCGCGACGACGACTACCGCTACATGGCGGCGGGCTACGGGGCGCTGATCCTCTTCTGGTTTGGCTTCTTCTACCCGCTGCTCTCGGCCCTGCCCATCCCCGATCTCTACGTGCGGGCGCACCTCTGGCTCGGAAAGCTCTGGCTCTAGGCGATGCTGCTGATCTTCCTGCTCTCGACCCTGGGGGCACTGGGGCTGGTGGGGCTCTTTGCACGACGCTGGACCCTAGGCGAGCGGCTGGCGGCGGCGGTCCCGCTGGGCAACCTGCTGATCGGGCTGATTGGGCTGGCGCTGGCATCGCGCCTGGGGATGACCCCGGTAGCGATGGGGCTCGCGGTTGTCCTCAGCTCTGCCCCGGCACTGGTCTGGCTGCGCATGGGGCCACGGCGGCGACTGGTGCGGGTCGTGCGGGTGAGCCTGGGACGCATGCGGCAGCACCTGCGCACACGGGGCCGGCAGCGGGTCGTGCTGGGGATCTGGTATAGCGTCTTCTTGGCGTTTCTCCTGCGCTTCTTCTGGGGCGCGTGCTACGCCGATGCCGACGGTGCGATCTGGACCCTCAATGTCGCGAATCTGGGGGATCTGCCGCTCCATATCGGGATTGTCCGGGGCTTTACCGTGGGGGAGAACTTCCCGCCCGACCACCCGGCGCTGCTGGGCGCGCGGCTGACCTACCCCTTTATCGTGGACTTCACCGCGGCGCTCTATGTCCGGGGCGGCGCGAGTGTGCCCGGTGCGTTTTTCTTCCAGGACGCCACCCTGGTGGCCTGCACGCTCTACGCCCTCTGGCGGCTCACGCGCCTCTTCACGCGGGACTCGCTGGCTGCCCATCTCGCGCTCCCGCTGGCGGTGTTCTGCGGCGGCTGGGGCTTTCTCTATATCGGCGGCGACTGGCACCTTGCCCCTAGTGGGAGCCTCCAGGAGTTTCTCCTTCACCTGCCCAAGAGCTACACCAACGATGCCGACCGGAGCCTGCGCTGGGGCAACATGCTCTGTGTCTTGCTCGGGACGCAGCGGAGCATCGTGCTCGGGATGCCACTCGCGCTGACCGTGGTGCGGCTCTGGTGGGACGGCAAGCGCTCGGGGATGTGGCTAGCGGGGCTGATGGTTGGGCTACTCCCTCTGGGCCATGTCCATACCTTCGCCTCCATGAGTGGTGTCGCGGCCCTGCAAGCGCTGGGAAGCCTCCGCCGCGATGGCTTTAAAGCCGCTCTGCACCGCTGGCTCCCGTTCTTTACACTACTCGTCCTGGGCGCGGTACCGTCGCTGGCCTACATGCTCCTAGGCAGCGCCACCCACACCGAGAACTTCCGCCGCTTCGCCCTGGGCTGGGACGGCGGCGCGACCGATGTGGTGGGCTGGGCGCGCTTCTGGCTCTTCAACACCGGGCCGTTTATCCCGCTGCTCGTCTTGGCGGCCCTCCGTGCTCCCCAGCGGGTCGTGGCCTTCTACCTGCCGTTTTTGCTCTGCTTTATCGGCCCCAATGTCCTCCAGCTCGCCCCGTGGATCTGGGACAACCTCAAGGTGCTGATCTACTGGTACCTGCTGAGTGTGCCCTTGGTCGCAGGGCTCCTGGCGGGCTGGCTCAAGACCCCCGGCCTGCGGGTCTGGACCCCTCTGATCGCACTGTGCTGCATGGCCGCGGGCGCGGTCGATGCCTGGCACGTGGCGACCGGTAGCGACAAGCAGCAGATCTTCTCTCCCCAGGAGCAGCGCTTCGGCGAGGCGATCCTGGCGGTCACCCCGCCCCACGCCAAGATCCTCACCGCCCCGGCCTACATCCACCCGGTCTACTGGGCGGGCCGGCGCATGTGGCTGGGCTACCCCGGCTGGCTCAGCTCACACGGGCTGGTCTACAAGTACCGCGAAGATGCCCTCCTCGCGATCTACACCGCCGCCACGCCCGTAGAAGCTGAGGCCCTTCTCAACCAGTACGAGATCGACTATATCGCCATCACCCCCCGTGAGCGCGGCGATATCCCCAGCCACGGCGACAATAAAAAGCACCTCCCCCTCAACGAAACCCTCTTCCGCCAGCGCTACCCCGTGGTCGCCCAGCAGGGGGAGTACGTGCTCTTTAAAGTCCGATAAATGTGCCTTGTGCGTGGTACGATAATGAGCGAGGTTTTCTTATGCCACAAGCCACAATTACAGAAAAAAATCCGAAAGCTGAGCCTTCACCCGAAGTGGCTCCTCACCCGCTCGCCTCACTGGTTGGTGCCTGGAAGGATACGGAGAAACTCAAGACACTGACAGAGCGTGTTGAGGCGTATCGGCGCGAGGTCGAGGCAAAAGAGCGTGGCGCGGAGGGATAGCCGCTATCTGTTGGACACCAACATTGTCCGGGCGATCTTGGCAGGGGAGCCCACTGTCGCACAGAATGTCTTGGCAACGCCCGCCGAGAACCTCTTCCTGAGCGCCGTTGCGGTGGAGGAGATGACCCGAGGGCGCTTAGCGGAGCTCAATGATGCTCGTGAAGGCAAGAGCAAGGTCGGTATCACGCTCGCCTACGAGTGGTTTCTGGAAACCCTTCACTTAGTCCATCGTTTCCAGATTCTCAACTATACGGATGCGGATGAAGCACAGTTCAAGCAGTTCCCTGCCTCAGTAAAGCGCATTGGGCGACAGGACTGCCGGATTGCCGCCCAGGCGCTCAACCATGGTATCGTGGTCGTGACACGCAACACTACCCACTTTTCCCAAGTTCCTGGTCTACTTTGTGAAGACTGGACTCTGCTCCATGAGCCAGAGTGAGCAGCAACTAACCCCTGAAGAGCGCGAAGTACTTCCTGGCTTTGCTGCGCCCACCCCGCGCCGGGTTCGACGGAAAGCCCACTGGCGCCACGACCCCTGGAGCTGGCTTGAGTGCTATAGACCTTTCCTAGCCGTGATCGTTATTGTCGCTGGTGCGTTGGGTGCTCTTTCCGACTTTTTTCCCGTATTTCGCGGGAGCGTGACGGTTTTACTGATCGTCTTTTTTGTCCTGGGTGGGGGGCTAGCGATACTTCTGCTACCGCAGAGTTTTAATGAACACTTCGGACATGCCTTACTGGTCCAGAGCGGCCAAGTGGCTGTAGGGACGGTCATGAGTATCGAAAAAAGAATGGGTATGGTGAGATGGGAGAATCAGTGGATTTTGTGATTTCCTACGAATTCCAGATGGTGGAAGGAAAGCGAGTCAAAGGAGAGTGTACATCCGGTTGGCTGAGTCGCTTTCACGAAGGAGGGCCAATCCTGATTGTCTACTTGCCTGATGATCCTTCGCAAAATGAGCCTTTTCTGAACTTGACCCACGAGCCAGTCCAGACAGCGTGAGCTTGTGTTAAACTGTCCTCAACTCGCAATCGAACTCTGAGGAGCTTTTGTCATGTCTGCACCGCCGCGCGATCTTGATACCCACCATCTGTTTTCCGCCCCCGCCACCCGCGAGGCGTGGGAGGCCCGTGCCAAGGAGATTCGGGAGCGGATTTTGTTCTCCTGCGGGCTCTGGCCGCTGCCTAAGAAGACACCGCTACGGCCCACGGTGACCAGCACGGTCGAGCTTTCGGACATCACGATTGAGAACGTGGCGCTGGAGACCTTTCCGGGGTTCTGGCTCTGTGGGAGCCTGTACAAGCCCAAGGGCGCGGGGCCATTTCCTGCGATTGCCAACATGCACGGGCACTGGGAAGACGGTCGCCTGCAGCGTGAAGCCGATGTTCCCAAGGCACCGCCGGCACCGGGGGCACGTGGGGCGGGGAAGGCCGATCTCGTGGCGCTGGCGGCGAGCCTGGCGCGGCAGGGCTTTGTGGTCTTCGCCTACGACATGCTGGGCTACAACGACACCGACCAGTTTGTGCACCGCAAGCTCGGGGCGAGCCTGGACCAGTGGCTCTGGGGCGTGAGCGAGCTGGGTGTCCAGACCTGGAACAGTATTCGCGTTCTGGATTATTTACAGTCGTTGCCGTTTGTCGATAAGAAAAAGCTCGGCGCGACCGGGGCATCGGGCGGGGGCTCCCAGACCTTTCTGCTGGCTGCGGTCGATGACAGGGTGCAGGTGAGTGTTCCCGTGAACATGGTCTCGGCGTATATGCAGGGCGGCTGCAACTGCGAGAACGCGCCGGGCTTGAGGGTCGGGACGGATAATGTGGAGGTGGCGTCGGTGTTTGCGCCCAAGCCCCAGCTCTTTGTCTCCTGCACGGGGGACTGGACCAGCCACGTTCCCAGTGAGGAAGGCCCGGCGGCAAGGAAAGTCTACGAGCTCTACGGCAAGCCCGAGAACCTCCAGTGGGTGCAGTATAACTACGCCCACAACTACAATGTCGAGAGCCGCGAGGCCATGTACGCCTTCTTCAAGAAGCACCTGCGCGGCGAGGTGGGGGAGAAAGAAAAGCCCCTGGAGCTCGACCCCAAGCAGCTCCGGGTCAAGCGCCCCGCCGGCAAGAGCGACACCGAGCTCCTGAGCGATCTGAAGCGCGAGCGTGCGGAGACGATGGCCGCCCTGCGCCAGAAGAACGATAAAAAATCCCGTGAGGTCCTGCGCAAGGGGCTGGCACGGGCGCTGGCGGTGGACATCCCCAAGGCAAAGGGCAAGAGAGGCCGCGCCGACGAGCTGCGTGTGGTGGCGGGGCCGCTGGCACAGGAAAAGAGTGCCCTCTGGAAGGACTTTTTCTCCTGCTACAACCGCACTCCGCTGGGTGAGCAGGTGCAGACGGTTCTAAAAAACATGGCCGAGGCGAGCCAGGCGGGCGTGGGGAGCCTCACGCTGATCGGGGGGATCGAGGTGCTCCTGGCGCGTGCGGTGGCTCCCGATCTCTGCCCCGGCCCGACGGTCGTGGATTTAGGGGGCTTTGCCGCCGATGACGACGCGGCGTACCTGGAGCGGGCCTACGCGCCGGGGCTGCGGGGGATCGGGGGCCTGCATACGGCGGCGCTGCTGGCCAATAATAAACCACTGCTTCTGCACAACACGCAGCGAAAGTTTCGCGCGGAGAATATCACCTGTCGGCTGGAGCCGGAGAGACTAAGCGACGACGAAATCCGCGCGTGGCTTAAGAGTGTCGGGTAAACTGGGCTTGACCAAGGCTCTAAACTGTGATACTTTGTGTGCGAAGTTCTTTGTGAGGCAAAGTGAATCAGATGACGACCCTGGCCACCCGACCCATTACCATGTCTACCGTGCCCGCTAAATCGCTCCCCTACGACCCAGCCCCGGAGCGTCTGCCCCGCCATGTCGCCATTATCTGCGATGGCAACGGGCGCTGGGCCAAGGACCGGGGCCTGCCGCGCCTCTCTGGGCACTGGGAGGGCTACCAGAGTGTCCGTGAGGTCGTGCGTGCCGCCTCCGATATGGGGCTGGAAGCCCTCACCCTCTACGCCTTCTCCACCGAGAACTGGCGCCGCCCGCAACTCGAAACCGACGGTCTCATGCGGCTCTTTGTCGAAGGGGCGCGCCGCGAGCTCAAGGAGCTGCACGAGAACAATGTCCAGATGCGCTTCTCCGGCCGGCTAGAGGCACTCCCTGCCGATCTCCGAAAAGAGCTCAACCGCCACTGTGAGGTCACCAGCGCCAATACTGGGCTGATCCTCAATGTCTGCCTGAACTACGGCGGGCGCGCCGAGATTGTCGATGCCGCACGTCGCCTCGCCGAGAAAGTCGCGGCGGGTGAGCTCACTCCCGACCAGATCAACGACACGCTCTTTGAGCAGGAGCTCTACACCGCTGGGATGCCCGACCCGGACCTCTTGATCCGCCCCGCCGGGGACCTGCGCATCTCCAACTACCTCCTCTGGCAGATCGCCTACGCCGAGATCTACTTCACCCCCGTCCGCTGGCCCGACTTCCGCAAGACCCACCTCGAAGAAGCCATCGCCGAGTTCCAGCGCCGCGAGCGCCGCTTCGGTGGGCTGAAATAACGCCGAATAGAATTAGGCGTCTACAGTGGCTTCGTTCCTCAGCCGCAAAGCCCGTGCCGGGCTACCAATACTAGCCCCCTTCGCTTGCCGGAGGGGGTCGGCGGTGGTGCTGTCGGGGGGAGGCTAGCCCGGAACGGGCTTCGCGGCGGTACGCCACTGCAGACGCCGATTTTCAATCGGCGGTAAAATAACCGCATGAGCAGCGTTGAGGAGGCGATACGGCTGGGCGAGGCGAGTGGTGTCCGGCTGGAAGTGGCGGGCGGCATCACGACCTGGGAGGCATTCCCCTCGGTGCGTCATCAGCGAGCCGTGGACCGGATTCGTGCCTCGATCCAGCCTGCCGCCACCCCCATCACCGACTGTGGCTGCGTCCACTACGCCGATATCTATATCCAGTTCCCCGATGGCTCGCTCAAGCGCCCCGATATCGCGATTTTCTGCGGTGAGCCCGAGGAGCAGACCACGGCGGTCACCATGCTCCCCGAGGCCGTGATTGAGATTGTCAGCCCGGACTACGAAGGCAAGGACCTCAGTGTGGGCGTACCGTTTTTCCTGCGCCAAGGCATCAAGGACGTGATTGTCTTCGATCCCGCCACAGGCGAAGTCCGTCACTTCCGCCCCAGTCACTCCGAGCAGCGCTACACGTCGCCACAGAGCATCGCACTCACCTGCGGTTGCACCGTCACGGTCTGATATGGATGATGAGGCACTTCTCGAAATTCTAAGTCGCGAGCACGACTACGATCACCAGTGGCTTGTGGCAGCAATTCTAGGAGCCCGTGGCGATGTCGAGACTATCCCGTTACTCCTGGAAAAAATGCCTAGTGAGTATGCAATACGCGCCTTGCGGCTGATGGGTGAGCAAGGTATCGAGGCTCTCTTAGAACTAAGCCCTGTTTTCACCCTTCGCACTTTTGCAGCATTTCCTCATCCAAGGGCAGTCAATTTGTTAAAACGCCACCATGCCTTCTTCCAGCGTTTTGGTGATTTTCGAGACAGAGATAGTCGCACGGTGCTTTTGAAACAGTTTGGTGTGGAAGTTTTTCCGGCTCTGACCAACTTTTTGCGGGAGACGAAAAGTCACGTTTACGATCTGAGAGAGATTGTTACGGTGCTCCGTGAGGTTGTGCCGCTTCCCTGGCCTGCGGAGCTGATGCAACTGCTAAACAAGCACCTTCCTCCTGATGATCCTGCGGAATGTCGTGCTGCGATCCGGCACTATCTGGACGGTGTGGAAACAGAAGACGATGATCTGCTCTGGCTCGCAGCCGATGTTTTGGGGAGACAGAAAGACCATGAGGCAATCCCACTTCTTTTTGAGGTTCTGGAGATGGGCAAGGGCGATGCCCTCCTGGCAAAACAGGCGATCTGGGCACTAGGGGAGATCGGCGATTCTGAGGTTCTGCCACGCTTACGTGCGCTTCAGCCTCGCTGGAAGGAGCGTGTACCGCCTTTTGACCAGCTCAACCGTGAAGACCGAGTCGGGGTGCAAGTGGAGTTAGCACTGGCGCTGGCGAAGCTCAAGGCACCCGAGGCACAAGATGCGATGCTGGAGTGCCTGCCTTATTATGATGACCTTGACTGGGGAGCCTCGTCCACGGAAGGGTTTGTCTTACTTGGCCCTGAGGTCGTGGAGCCGCTTCTAAAAGCTCTCAAGAGCAAAAAACCGACGCTGATTATTGGTGCAGTTCTGGCTTTACAAGCACGTAAGGAGCCGATGGCAGTAGAGCCGCTGATTCGGCTCTTAAGTTATCGCCACAAGACCTGGGAGGATGGGGTTATTGGTTACGTGGCAGCAGCTCTTGGGGCACTGGGCGACATGCGAGCGGCAGTTCCGCTTGCCGCTTTGTTAGACGATATGCGGTGGGGGATAAAGTGGAGTGTTCGGCAGGCGTTAGTAACCTTGGCAATCCCCGAAATTGTCGAGCCTCTTGCAGAGCACACCACAGGAACCGATGCCTGGGTGGTGGACTACGATATTCTTCAGGTACTTGCAAAACTGGGAGAAGTAGCCCATGAGCCGCTACGACACCAGCTTCGCTCTGAAAACGCAAGCACACGCCAAGCCGCCGCACTAGCGCTTGCTTGGCTCCGTGTGGAGACAGCCAGAGACGAACTCACCCAGCTTGCGACAACCGAGGAAGATTCTGAGGTTCGTGAAGCTGCGACGCTTGCAGTCGCGTATCTGAGCCAACCGCCCCCTGCTGCGCTTGAAACACGCTTCTCCCCGTACTAACGCTCCAGGCACGGGGTAAAATAGCGGCATGCTGACCCGCCGTGTTTTCCTCGCCGCCACTCTTGCCCTTGCCGCGCTGCCTGCGTGGGCGCAAGACAAGCTCGATCTGACGATTCTCCACACCAACGACCTGCACGGGCACACGCTACCCTTTGCCTACACGGAGCCGGAGCGTAGCAAGGACGAGCAGCCGTCGGTGGGGGGCGCGGCGCGGCGGGCGACTCTGATTCGGGAGCTGAAGAAAAAGGCGAAGAACCCGGTCATGGTGATCGACCTGGGCGATGTGGCGACCCGTGGGCCGCTGACCAATGCCTACGAGGGGATCGCGGATATCGAGGCGCTCAACGCGACGGGCTACGATATCGGGACGATCGGCAACAATGAGTTCAAGCTGAAAGATGCCGCCGAGCGCTTCGATGCCGCCGGGGCGCAGAACGCGCTGCTGCAAGTGCTGCGCCGCTCGCACTTTCCCTGGGTCTGTGCTAATGCGGGTGTCGGGGAGGCGGCCAAGGGCGAGCTGATTCCGGGTGTCCATCCCTATCTGGTGCGCGAGATCAACGGCGTCCGCGTGGGCTTTCTCGGGCTGACCGCACCACGCTCCAATGGCTATCCGCAAGTGAAGGGCTGGTGGGTGGGCGATCCGGTCGAGGCCGCGAAGAAGTGGGTGCCGATTGTTCGGAAAAACTGCGATGTGCTCGTGGCACTGACCCATGTGGGTGTGGATGACGATAAGAAAATCGCGGAGGTGCCGGGGATCGATGCGATTGTGGGCGGGGACTCGCACACGTTTCTGTACAAGGCAGTCGAGGTGAATGGGGTCCCGATTGTCCAGACCGGCGAGTTTGGGGTGAACCTGGGCAAGTTCGACCTGCACTTTGCCAAAACACCTGCCGGTGGCTGGAAGCTGGCGAGCTATGACTACGCCTTGCTTCCCATTACCTCTAAGCTCAAAGAGGCAAGAGATGTCAAAGCCGTAGCCGATGCCTACGCCGCGCCGCTGAAAAATGGCCCCGGAGTGCTCTTGCCAAAGCGCTTTCTGGGAGCCACCCCCGACGAGCGCACGCGGCGCACGAGCGAGGCGGTGGCCTTGGCGCTGGCAAAGGCAACCAACGCCGAGATTGGCCTGCACGTCGAGGGCGATGGCTTCTTCGATGTCTTCCGCACCGCGACGCTCACCCGCTACGATATCTGGGCCGTGATGCCCTTCAAGAACAAAGTCGCCACGCTCACGATGACCGGCGCGGAGCTGGCCGAGCTGAAGCAGAAGAACAAGGGCCTGATCCTGAGTGCCCCCGCAAGTGACCCCACCAGGCTCTACACGGTTGCACTGGTGGACTTCACGGCCACAGGGACGCTCAAGCTAGACGCGAGCCGCCTGAGCGTCGGTGGGGACCTGCGTGAGGCCGTGATCGCGGGCCTCGGAAAGCTCTGAAGCCCCCTAACCCCCGTGCAACGGGGGGAATACAAGGAATCCGATTCCTCATTGTCCCCCCGCCCGGGTACCCCGCGAAGCGAGGGTGGTGGGGTTAGGGGGTAATCACCACAGCCTTTCCGGCGGGGAGCGTGATGAGCTTGGTGTGCTCGGAGCGCTGGACGCGGACGGGGATCTTTAGTGTGTGGCTCGCGACGAGGGTCGCTTGGGTGAGCCTGCCGTCTTCCCAGGCGAGCGAGGTCACTGTGATCCCCCCGCGCGCCCGCAGGCCCGTGACACTGCCCGATTTCCAGTCTGGGGGGAGGGCGGGGAGTAGGTGCACCTCGTAGGCGTGGCTCTGGAGCAAGCACTCCGCCATCCCCGCCGTACCGCCGAAGTTACCGTCGATCTGGAACGGCGGGTGCGAGTCAAAGAGATTGGGGAGCGTGCACTTGGTCAACAGGGCTTGCAGGTGCTCTTGGGCCGCCTTGCCGTCCTCGAAGCGCGCCGCCAGGCAGAGCAGCCACGCGCGGCTCCAGCCTGTGTGCCCGCCGCCGTGGGCAAGCCGCGCGGTGATGGTTTTCTTCAGTGCTTCGGCGAGCTCGGGGGTGCCCCGGAGCGTGATGGCGTTGCCGGGGTAGAAGCCGTAGGCGTGGCTAATGTGCCGGTGACCGGGCTCGGGCTCGTCGTAGTCCTCCTGCCACTCCTGGAGGCGGCCATCACGGGGGGAGACACAGAGGGGGGCAAGGCGGTTTAGCGCCCGCTCTAGCTCCTGCTGAAAGCCATCGTCGATACTGAGTAGCTGCGCCACGGCGAGCGTGTTCTCCCAGCACTCGCGCGTGATTTGCAGGTCCATGGTCGCGCCGTAGGTGAACCAGGACTCCTCGCCGGACTTGGTGCGGAACTTATTCTCGGGCGACTGCGACGGGCACAGGGTGAGCTTGCCCTTGGGGCCGGTGACCGCAAAGTCCAGCAGAAACTCCGCTGCGCCCTTGAGGGTGGGGTAGATGCGCTTCAGGTGCTTCTGCTTCTCCGGGGCGAAGCGCCAGTGCTCAAAGAGGTGCTGACAGAGCCACGCCGCGCCCATCGGCCAGAGCCCCCAGATGCCGTCTGCGGGTGCGACAAACCCAAAGATATCGGAGAGGTGGTGCACCACCCAGCCGCGCTTGAGGCCGTAGTGTTTCTGAACCAGCTCTTTCCCCGGCGCGACCAGGCTCTCGGTATAGGCAAAGAGTGCCTCGTGGCAGTCCGAGAGGCTGGTCACCTCGGCGGGCCAGTAGTTCATCTGGAGGTTGATATTGGTGTGGTAGTCGCTGTTCCACGGTGCCTTCATGTGCTCGCACCAGAGCCCTTGCAGGTTCGCGGGCAGGTTCTCTGGGCGGGAGCTGGCGATCAGCAAGTAGCGTCCGTAGTGGAAGTAGAGCGCCGCCAGGCCGGGATCGTCGCTGTGGAGCGTAAGGCGCTGGTCGGTGGGGAGCTTGGGGTGCGCGGAGGGAAGACTGAACGCCACCCGGCGAAAGAGCCGCTGGTGCTCGACCTGGTGCCGCGCCTGAAGCTCGCTGGTCGGGCGGTGGAAGGCTGTCTCCAGGGTCGTCTGCGCGTCCTCCGGGTTTCGACCTTGCCAGCTCGTGCGTGCCGTGAGAAAGAGGGTCACCACGGTCGCATCGACAATCTGGATCGTGTCGTCGGTTGCCTTGACCAGGCCGCCCTCGACCCGGGCGCGGACAAAGCAGGCAAAGTGCAGCCCCTTGCCGTCGCGCTCAAGCTGCCCGCGCAGGGCCAGGCTATCGCGCCCCGTGGCCTTCACCTCCAGGGTCTGGTTGGCGTCTTTGGCTGCGCGGGTCAGGCGAATCTTGAGGTTCAGGCTCTCGGGCGTGTCGGTGTGGAAGCGGACAATCAGGACATCGTCGGGGGCGCTGGCAAAGACCTCACGGGTGAAGCGCGTGCTCTTGGCGGTAAACGCCGTGCTGGCGACCGCGGTGTCTAGATCTAGGGCGCGGCGGTAGTTTTTTGTCGGGCCGGGAAGGGCCTGCTCGATAAACAAGTCCCCCAGGCTCTGGTAGGAGTGGATGCGCTCCGGCACGCCTAAAAGCGCGTCTTTACAGAGCGCCTCCGCCTCGTGGTGCTTGCCGGCAAAGATCAGCTTGCGCACCTCAGGGAGCGCGGCCTTTGCCTTGGGATTGTGCCGGTCTTGTGCGTAGCCGTCCCAGAGCGACTCCTCGTTGAGCTGGATTCGCTCGTGCTCTATGCCCCCAAAGACCATCGCCCCGAGGCGCCCATTGCCCACGGGAAGGGCCGCGTTCCAGTCCGCGGCGGGCTGCTCGTACCAGAGAGTTGTTTCCTGCATCTTGCCCTGAGTGTACCGGATTCTACGTCTGGCACGGTTTTTGCTTTCCCCGAAAAGTGCTTATGAGATTTTGCTGCAGGAATCTATATAAAGAATTCTCATCGGCTTCCAATAATGGAGAAGGCAGGATTAGGCGTGGGGTTTGTGCCAACTCTGCCTCTCTGCGCTAGAAAAAAGGACGTAAACCATGGTTTTGAATCGAATAAATCTTAAAGGGCTTGTCACGAGTGCTCTGGCGGTGGGAGCCGTTTTCGGAGCAACTTCCGCACAGGCTCAGGTAACTTTTGGCAGCCTTCCGGTCAATGGGATCGGGACCTACGGCGGCCTCACCACCACGGGGGGGCTACCCGGTGGCTTCTTCCAGTTTGGTGCGACTCAGCTGGCGGCCTACAGCGGCACCAATGCGGGCAACACCATCTCGGGGAACCTTGTCTCCGCTGTCTTCAGCAATGGCAGTGAGCTGATCTTTGCCTACCAGCTGCAGACCTCCACCGGCAACGCTGCGACTGCGGACTTCTCGGTCGCTGGGTTTGGGGGGCGTACCCTTAGCTACGCCGCGACCACCAATACCGATCTCGACGGTGCCAGTGCGCTGACCAGCTCGATCACCGGTGCACCCAACCGCGATATCCGCTCCGATGCTACCGACCAGGGCGATAGTGTTGCCTTCAGCACGACTCCTGCCCTCACGGCAAACCAGAATAGCCCCATCTACCTGATCCGCATGGCCGGAACGACCAGCGATATCATCACGAATGGGGGGGCTGCCGTCCTTGGGGGAGGCGTCTCCGCCAACACCACGGCGACCGTGCTCACCACGACACCGGTCTCGACCACCGCGCCTGAGCCGGGCACCCTGGTTCTTGCTGGCCTCGGAATTGCCGGACTGGCTGTTCGCCGCCGCAAGCACTAGCTTAAGATAGCGATTAAAACTCCTCAGGAGCTTGGCTCTTGGGGAGTTTTCGTTTTTGGGGCCAGCGCTTGCTGGAGGCGTGCCTGATCGTGGGGGTAGCGTGCATCCTGGGGAGGGGCGAGCTGGGCCTGCTGGGCAAAGAGGGCGGCTTCTTGGTGCCTGCCCTCCAGCCCCGCGATCCAGGCCATCTCTGCCAGGGTAGAGCCGAGCTGCCCACTGATCCTGTAGCGCCGAAACTCCACGAGAGCCCACTGGAGACTCGCCCAGGCGGCGGGGAAGTTGCCGGTGCTGGCAAAGACAATCGCGCGGCTCCGCTCGATAAAGGCGGGGAGAACATGGATTGTATTCCCGTGGCAGAGCTGGAGGCTCTCGGCGTAGTAGGCCTGGGCATCGTCGGCCCGGCCCTTGAAGCGGGCGAGCTCTCCCAGAAGCAAGAGCAGGTTCGCGCGGCTCATCGTATCGGGGGCCTGGGAGAGCAGGGCGTGCGCGGCGGCGGCGGTTTGCTCGGCCTCATCGAGTCGCTCCTGAAAGAGGAGCGCCTGGGCGAGCCCATAGTGTGCATCCCAGAGGTTGAGCGGGCTCTCCAGCTGGCGGGCTAGGACCAGAAAGTGGGTGTAGCCCCGCTCGGCCCCGACCATATCTCCCTGCCGGAGGGCCGCGATCGCATCGTACTCAAGGGCGTGGGCCTGGCCGTAGAGGTCCCCCAAGCGCCCGTAGCGCTCGTAGGCCTCTTGGGCGTGGCGACGGAGCGCAGTAAGGTCGCGCTGTTTTTCCTGGAGGCAGGCTGCCAGGGCGCACTCGGCGAGCTCCTGCTCCAGCTGGTACTCCAGGGCAGTGGCACGTGCCTGCTGGAGGATTTGCCGGCTCTGGGTATCGTCGGGGGTGACCATGGCGAGGGTGCGCAGGCCTTGGGCGCTCTGGAGGGGAGTGCGCTGGCCCTCGGTTGCCTGTAAGAGCGCGTGGAGAGAGCGGCGCGCGGGAAAGCCGGTCTGGCGTGTCCAGAAGGTCTCCAGGCCCACCATGAGCTCTAGACCACGGAGAGGGTCGTGCTGGGTCAGCCAGCTGAGGGCGATCTGAAGCTCCTGCTGGTGGGTCTCCAGCCAGCGAACCCAGTGGGGCTGCTGGGGACCAAGCCACTCGTGGGCCGCTCTCTGGAGCAGGGAGGCAAAGTGGCGGGCATGGGCTGCTCTTGCAGCAGACGTGGTACACGGCTCGCACTGGGTTCGGGCGAACTCGCGGATGGTCTCCAGAAACCGGAAATGGACACGTGTCGCCGTGCGCTGGGCGACCACGAGCGAGTGTGAGACCAGGGACTCTAGGAGAGGGAGCGCCTCGCGGGTCTCCAGTACGGCCTCGGCATCCTCTAGGCTCCAGTCGCCTTGAAAGACCCCGAGCCGAAGGAAGGCATCCCGCTCCCGCGCCGAGAGCAGGTCGTAGCTCCACCGGATGGTCGCCTCCAGAGTTGCCTGGCGTGGGGAGCCTCCCCCCGCGCTTCGTCGCAGCAGGCGCAGAGGAGCGCTGAGGCGCTCACGGAGCTGCTGAGGTGTCATGAGCTTCAAGCGCGAGGCGGCCAGCTCCAGGGCGAGTGGGAGGCAGTCGACACTCTGGCAGATCGCCTCGACCGTCTCATCCCGTGGGTAGCGCACTCCCTCTCGGGCGGCGTGCTCCAAGAAGAGGGTCGCGGCGACCTCCAGCTCTAGTGGGGGAACCGGGACTGGGCACTCCCCCGCGCACTCTAAGGGAAGGCGGCTCGTTGCCAGAAAGCGCACCTCGGGGAGGGCGGCGACAAGAGCGGCGCTGTGGTCACGTACCTGCTCACAGTTGTCCAGCACCACCAGAGAGAATCGCCCCTTGAGCTGCGCTGCGAGGTGCGGGAGGGACAGGCCTGCGGTGGGGAGCTCGAGCGCGGTGGCCACGCAAGCCAAGAGTTCCTCAGCGGAGCTCTCCGGGGGGAGGCTTGCGAGGGGGACGAAGCCCACGGCTCCCCCGTGGGCCTGTGCCACTGCGCGCGCGAGGCGTGTCTTGCCCACGCCCCCCGGCCCGGTAAGCGTGACCAGAACCTCCGTCTCAAGCTGCACCAGGACCGTTGCCAGAAGCGCCTCGCGGCCCAGAAACGGAGCAATCACGAGGCTTGGGTGGCTGTGGGGAGCTGTTGCACTCTGATTCTGCTGCGCATAGCGCGCCTCCAAGACCCAGTCGTCGGTCCAGCCTTGTAGGAGCTCCTCGGGGCTGCCGCTCTCCAGATCGCACTCCGCTCCCTCCAGGTTCAGGGCGAGGGTGCGCGGACTGGGCGCAAGCACGCGCCCCGCTTCGTCGCCCAGGGCCTTGCGCAGGTCAGAGAGCACACGTCGCAGGTAGAAAAGCGCCCGGGGCTCGTCGGTATCGGGCCAGAACAGCCCCGCCAGGTAGGACCGCTCCACCGGGCGACCGCCTTGGAGCGCGAGGTAGGCCAGTAGCTTCCGTCCTTGTGGGTAGCGGAGCCCGGTCAGGGGGGCGCCATCGACCAGAAAAAGGGGGGAGCCCAGCAAGCGTAGCGAGAGCATCGTGCCTATTGTACAAAATTTCACCGGCCTTGTGTCACGCTTTGTGGTACGCCTCGGGCGGGAAAATAGCCCATGATGTCTTTGAAACAACAAAAAAACCTTCAAGGCGGCGCACAGTTTATTGTCCGTCCTGAGGTACTGCGAGCCAGCTACCAGACCGCTCTGCCCCAGCTCTCCACGACAAACCTCCAGGGCTTTGCGCTACGTCAAGATGCCCTCAAAAACTGTCAGCTCAGCTATCAGCCTCAGCTCGAAGCCGATGCGAAGGCCTTGGGGATCAACCTAGAGGCGCTTGCTACGGAGCTCAAGCAAATCAGCGCCCTCACCGATCCCAAGCTCCAGGAGGCGCGGCTGGATGCCTTCGCAAAGAAAAATGCGAGTGCTCTGGGGAGTCTCTACGCAAAGTTTGAGGGATCGAGTTCCTACAAGGGCTTCACCAGCAAGCTGGCTCTGAGCAAGAAGCAACGCGTGCGCTCGGGCCAGACCGGGGGGATCTCTATCGAGGAAAATCCTTCGTCAACACCTCCCAGTGGCAATGCGGAGCTGAGGCTGACAGCCCCCTTTAGCTTTTCTGGCGGGGAGACGGGGCAGGATAGTGGGACGTTTTATGTGGGCAACTTTGCGGTCATTGCAGGTTCTAGCCAGAAGCTTGGCTTTATTGGCCAGACCCTCGTGGTGCCTGCGGGGGTCCGTGAGATTGAGGTGATCGCCGTGCTGTCACGCTACGACGCAAGGGCCTACGCTCTCGCCACCGGCGGCTATGCGTCGGCGGAGGCACTCCTCACGCTACGGCTCTTGACTGCCTCAAACCAGCTCCTGACCGAAGATCGGCGGAGCATGGTGCACATGATGGCGGTGGTGGTGGGAAGCGGCGACAAGGTATTTCGTGCGCCTGTCTCCTTGCTTGCCCGCTACGTACGGCCCAATCCCGGTGTGGAGGAGCGGTTCCATCTCAATCTCACCGCAGAGTGCTGGACAGGCGGTGGGGGAATTGCGGGGGCGACCTGCCACTCCTCTGGCACCCTGGAGCGCTTCGATGTGCGGCTGTTTCGGTAAGGAGCAGGTGATGAAACAAAGCCTTGCGCTTCTGGTGCTCTGTCTGCTTACGGGGACGCTGCCGGCACGGGCACAGGTCTACAAGTCCTGGGCGGCGGCCACGGGGTTCTCCGGGGTGCCGGTCACGGATTTTCACGACGGCCTCGGCGGGGTATCGTCGGCGCGTACCACCGCGACCTCACCGATGGGCGGGACGGGAATCGCCTACGGGTACTCGTGGACGGAGCTGGGGGCGCTGCACGTGCTGGCAGAGACACGCACCGATAGCACGAGCCTTGCGGTGGGGGCCGACCAGAACTTTGCCTTTAGTGGGCGCGATAACGCGGCGGTCTTCGATCCCACGGCACCTGGTTTCTATGCCACCGCGGCGCAGTTTGCAGTCGATGACCTGCTGATTCCGGGGGTGGGGGTGACCACGGTCAGTGCGAACATGAGCCTCCACGCCATCCTCCAGTCCACCGCCGCCACCGCCTTGGGAAGCTACTTCGCCGAGAGCGGGTTCTATCTCGGCTTCTCGGTGAGCCAGGGCGGGGTGGGGATCGGCAGTGGGACACTAAAGGTCCGCCGGGACGCCGCAGGGGTGTCTAGCCAGGTCGGCACGGGGCTCCTCCCCGAGTCGCTGGTCGTCGCCCCGACCATCTCGACGATCTACACGACCAATAGCTTCTCGGTCACCAAGGGCGCGCCTTTTAAGATGGACTGGTTCCTGAGCGGCTACGCCACATCGTTTACCAACGGGGGCAACGCGACCACGGGAAAGACCGATATGGAGAACACCTTCTCCTGGGCGACCTCGGGGCCGGTTTTTAATATCGCGGGGGGAGGCACGATCAGCTCGGCGCAGGGGGGGATCAGCAACAACCTCTACACCAGCCTCGCCAGCGCCCCCGAGCCAGGGACACTGACCTTTCTCGCACTGGGGGCGACCCTGGTGATCGTCACACGAAAGCAGAGACGCGCACACCACTAGAAACGGTACACTGCGGGATGTGAAGCGGCTCCGGTTCTGGTTGTTCCCCGTGCTCTCTGGCATCTGTCTGGGGTTTATTACCTTCTGCTATGCCACACGTTGGGACACGCTCGCGGCAGTTACGGTCGTCCCTGCTTGGTGCTGGCCCTTGCCGGGGGCTCTTCTGGCAGGCGTGCGGTGGAAACCGCGGCGGGTGCGGACTCTCTGGGCTCTGTGGGGGCTCTTTGCCCTTCTGTTTGTGGACGAGCTACGCCCTCTCACCCACCCGCTGCGCTGGCTCTCTTCGCCCACCACCACCGGGAAAGCAGCGGGTACCTGGCGCGTTGTCTCGCTAAACTGTGCGGGCGGCGATCCCAAAGCGGCGGAGGAAGTGCGTGCCTGGAAGCCCGATGTGGTGCTGCTCCAAGAAATACCGAACCCTGAGAGTGTCCGAGCACTGGCGGAGAAGCTTTACGGGAGCCGCGATGCCTGTGCTGTTGGCTTCGACACCGCTGTCCTTGCCCGAAACCTTACTGCGGTTCCACTTCCCCACGACCTCCAGCGCTATGCCGTGGTCGCAAAGACGCCGCATGGCACCGTCGCCAGCGTCCGGCTCTCTCCTAGCATCCTGCGCGTGGACTTCTGGAGCCCTGAGTGCTGGAAAGCCCACACAGAGAACCGCCAAACACGTCGCGCCGAGCTACGTGCCGTGGTGGCGCAGCTCTCCCGCGATGGAGCATTGCTTGTCGGGGGCGATCTCAATGCTCCGGCAGGTGACGGCGTCTTCTCGGAGCTGAACCCCCTCCGCCTACAAGATGTCTGGCCCGTCGCGGGGCTTGGCTGGGGCAACACGATCGCCAACGACCTACCGATTCACCGGATAGACCAGCTCTGGCTACGAGGGCACAACCCGCAGGCGCTGATTGCCGTCAAGACCCAGAACTCCGATCACCGCATGCTCATCTGCGATCTGCTGTCCCAGTCGAGCCCTCGCTAACCTCCGTGAGCTTTAGCGTATCAGGGTGAGGGGAAGCCGCCGGGTCACCTTCTGGTCACCGTCGGTGGTTGCTGTGATCTCCAGCAGGTAGCCCCCTGGACGGAGCTGTTGCCCCTCCGCATCCTTGAGCTCGCCTTCTAGCTCGATCTCTTGCGGCCGGCTGTCTGTCTTGGTGAGAGGTGGCGCTGGCGGAGCAACTTGGACGGGAGGTACTGGGCGGCTGAGTGTCATCAGCGACCTTCCTACCACTGTCTTGAGCTGTGCATCGAGCTTGGCTTCCTGGTTGAGGCGAACTTTCAGGGAGAGCTTCAGGGGAAGCCCCGAGGGGCTGCGCACGAGCTTATGGTGCACACTCAGAATCTGAAGGGGCTGACGGTAGGGCATGGCGGTTCTCAGTTGGCTTCAGGGTAGGAGCCTAGGATCGTGACAAAGAGGCTGTGTTCCTCTAGGAGCTTGAGGGCGCGGGTGACTTGCGCTTCTTTGTGGTGGCCCTGGATGTCGATAAAGAAGACATACTCCCAGGGGAGCTGCTTGGTGGGGCGGCTCTCGATCATCGTGAGGTTGATGTCGTGGGCATCGAAGGCGGCCATGGCGCGCATCAGCGAGCCGGCGCGGTGCTGGACCGAGAAGAAGATGCTGGTCTTGTCCTTGCCCGATGGCTGCGGCTCGTTCTCCCCGATCACGAGGAAGCGCGTGCGGTTGTGCGGCGAGTCCTCGATGTGCTGGGCGAGCAGGGGGATGGCGTAGAGCTCGCTGGCGATACTGGTGGTGATGGCGGCGCTGGTCGGGTCCGCGGCGGCGAGCAGGGCGGCCTTGGAGTTCGAGGTCGCATCGACCACCTCGACACTCGTGCCGATATTGTCCCGAATCCAGTTGCGGCTCTGGGCGTAGGCCTGCGGGTGGGCGTAGAGCTTCTGGATGTCGGCGAGGGTCTCGGCGTGGGTGGCGAGGTTGTGCACGACAGGGACATAGACCTCGGCGCAGATCTTGAGGCGCGTGCCCTTCTCGTGGAACATGTCGAGGGTGTAGGGGACGATCCCCTCGGTGCTGTTCTCCACAGGGACCACCCCGTAGTCCGCCTCGCCCCGTTCGACGAGTGCGAAAACATCGGGTATAGTATCGGCGGCCTTGAGCTCGGAAGACGTCCCGAACTTGTCGAGCGCTGCCTGGTGGGAGAATGTCCCCGCTGGGCCAAGATGCGCGACACGAATCTGCGCCTCCAGGGCTCGCATCCCGGAGAGGATCTCCCGGAAGATCGCACGAACCGCCGTCGGCGGGAGCGGTCCCCGGTTGGCTTCTTCGAGACGCTCAAAGATCTGGCGCTCGCGCTCAGGCGAGAAAAACTTAGTCTGAGTGCGTGTCTTGGAGTGACCTACCTCCTGGACGACATGCGCCCGCTGGGTTAGAAGGTCTAAAATCTGGGCATCGAGGGCGTCGATCTGACGCCGGAGTTCTTGAAGCGACATACGTGCCCAGGATTATATCAAGGTATGCAATTTTATGCCTGACTGGTTTCGCCGTCCCGCCCCCGCCGCCGTACCCGAAGGTGCCTTCACCAAGTGCACCAAGTGCGGCGCGATTCTTTACACCAAGGACTTTGAGCGGGATTTCAAGGTCTGCAACAAGTGCGGACACCACCACCGTCTCAGCGCCGATGAGCGCATCGCCATGACCGCCGACGAAGGCAGCTTCGTGGAGTTTGGCCGTCGCGACATCCGCGCCCTCGATTTTCTGCAGTTCCCCGGCTACGGCGACAAGCTCACCGGCGCCGAGTCTGCTGAGGAAAACGCCCGCACCGATGGCCTGGTCACGGGAGTGGCGACCATCAGCGGCCACCCTTGTGTCCTCGCGGTCTCGGACTTCGAGTGGGGCCGCCTCGCGGGGACCATGGGGAGTGTCTTTGGCGAGAAGTTCGCCCGCGCCGCCGACCGTGCCCTGGAGGAGCAGAGCGCCCTCATCACGTTCTGCGCCTCGGGAGGGGCGCGCATGCAAGAGGGCCTCACCAGCCTGATGCAGATGGCCAAGACCAGCCTCTCGGTCGCGCAGCTCGATAAGGCCCGCGTGCCCTATATTGTCGTGCTGACCAACCCCTCCACGGGGGGGGCCGTGGCGTCTTATGCCAGCCTCGGGGATGTGATCTACGCCGAGCCGGGCGCGACTGTCGGGCTCTCGGGCGAGCGGGTCGCGGCGCAGGCCCAGAGTGTCAAGCCGCCCGCCAACTACCGCACGGCAGAGTTTATGGAAGAGCACGGGCAGGTCGATAAAATTGTCGCCCGTAAAGAGTTAACGACGATGCTGGCAAAGACGCTCGCATTTCTGGGATCCTGAAACCATTGGAAAACATGACTATCCAAGAGTTTGAGCAGTTTCTTGCCGAGCTCGACGACAATATAGCCAAGCTGGATCAAGCCGCACAGCGTACGGACAACGCGGCGGCGGCGGCTGAGGTGCAGAAACTGCGCGCCCAGCGAGATGGCTACGTGGAACGATTCTTTGATAAGCTGACCCCCTGGGACAATGTCCTGCTGGCACGCCACGCCCAGCGGCCCTACGCGCTCGACTACATCAGCACGATCTGCGATGACTTTATCGAGCTGCACGGGGACCGGCTCTTCGGCGACGACGGCGCATTGGTGGGCGGTTTCGCACGCCTCGCCGGGCAGAGCGTGATGGTGCTCGGGCAGCAAAAGGGCCGCGATTTAAAAGAGCGTCAGAAACGCAACTTCGGCTACATGAAGCCCGAGGGCTATCGGAAAGCCCTGCGCCTGATGCAGCTCGCCGGCAAGTTCACCAAGCCCGTGGTCTCGTTTGTGGACACCCCCGGCGCCGACCCCAATGTGCCCTCCGAGGAGCGCGGCATCTCCGAGGCGATCGCCCGCAACCTCCGTGAGCTCGCCGTGCTTCCCACGCCCACTATCGCTATCGTGATCGGCGAGGGCGGCTCGGGTGGTGCACTTGGGATCGCGGTCGCGGACTGCGTCTTGATGCTGGAGCATAGCTTCTACTCCGTGATCGCCCCCGAGGGCTGCGCCGCGATTATCGCCCGCGATGCCACCAAGGGAAGCGACGCCGCGCGCTGGATGAAGGTCACGGCGCACGATGCGCTCGCGCTGGGCCTGATCGATGGCGTGATCAAAGAGCCGCTCGGCGGCGCCCACCGCGACCCCGCCGCCACCGCAGAAGCCATCCGCGACGCGATCACCGCCGCCCTCGCCGAGCTCACCCCGCTCACCACAGATGCGCTCCTCGCCCGCCGGGCCACACGCCTGCGCGGCATGGGGCGGTTTACCGACATTTAACATCCCCCCGGCGGCACCACCGCCGACCCCCTTCGCCACACCCAGAGGGTACCCGCCTCGTTCCGAGGGGCGAAGGGGGTAAGAGGTCGATTAACGCTTGACGAGGTCGTACTCCAGCGCGAGGCCACCAGGGACGCGGCGAATCCAGAACTCAATGGCAAGGTCGGAGTAGTCTTCGGCCATCATAAGCCAGGTTGTAGCGATTCCTGCGTAGAGGCTGGAATCGTAGTGAGAGGCGGAGATACCGGAAAAGTCTCGTGGCTTGCTTTCCTGCATCCACCCGTCTTCCAAAAAAATCCTAGAGACACGGTAGAAGACGACCTCATTGCTGTGGGTGATCGGGGCGAGGTGGGTTTGCCAGTTCCATTCAGGATCGTTAAGAAACGTGGTGTTGTAGCTTCCGTTGGTGGCAATCCCGAGACGAATCAGCGAGCAGGCTTTTTCTCTGTCCACGACGAAGAGGCAGTCCACGGCATCCTCGATTCGACCTTCGCCTATCAAGCTGACGACCTCGCGCAGAATCGCAATTAGCTCGGTTTCGTTAGTTCCCACACGCATCATGCGACGAGACTACTTCGGTTTTGGCACGGGCGGAACGGGGATTGAGGCCTTGGCTTCGTCGGGGGTGAGGGGGCGGATTTGGATGTCCTTGATCCCAGCGACTGTGTTGTAGCAGGCGATTCCCAGCGGGCGTGATGCCTCCACCTCGGAGCGGATGCCGATCTTGCGACCCTTTGTCTCGACCCCCACCACTTGCTTGTCGTCGATCCAGGCGGCGATGCCGCGCTCGCTGACCCGGACACGGATCTTGTACCAGCGCTTGTTGGTGAACTCCATGAACCGCGCGGTCTCGTTTCGGGCGGCGTCCTTGCCATCGAGGCTGGAGAGCCCGACCACCCCGCCGTTCCAGCCGCCGACAATGAAGCTGCACGGATCGTCTTTGACCGGGAAGGTCAGGCCGCAGAAGAAGTCGTTGCCGTCGATGCGCTGGGCTTGGAGAGAAATCTCGTAGTTGAGCTTGGGGAGCGCTGCCGTGTCGCCGGTCCAGGTGATCCCGGTCATCTCATCCCCCTTGGCCAGGACAATCATGCCGTCTTTGACTGTGACCGAGCCTTCGTCACCGAACGGCGTGCTCTTCCAGTTCGTGAGGGTCTTGCCATCGAAGAGAGACTTCGTGGGCGGGGCGACCTGGGCGTAGAGCGGCACTACGGTAAGGGCGGCGAGGCTGAGCAGAGCGAGTCGTTTCATTTGATCCTATTTCTCAATCAGGTAGTAGAGCGTGTCGGGGCGCAGGAGGATGGTCTTGGCAGTGCCGAGCTTGGCGACCGGGTAGCCATTGGCATCTAGCGCCGTAACCGTGAGCGAGGCGGCATCGGGGCGGGTGAGGTTGACCGTGCCATTGAGGTTCTTGACGAGAATCGGGGCACCGCCGAGGCTCTCGATCCGCTGGAGCCCCTTGTCGCCGGGCGCGGTCTTCCAGCCCCAGTTCTTGTCCTCAGACATCACCTGGAGCAGGAGCTTTTTGGACGTGGCGATCGGCAGGCCATCCAGGCTCACCAGGGTGATCGCACCGTAGTCGAGCTGGCTGGTGATGGTCATTCCGGGCAGGCTCACAGTGCCCGCATCAGCGAGGAAGCCCAGGAGGCCATTGGCCTGTGGCGCGGCGATCACAGCGCGGCCACTGCCCCAGTTCCAGGCCAGCTCCCCGGTCGCGCTTCTTGCCACTTTCTTCGCGCGGTCGATTCCCGCAAGGCTGCCCAGCTTCGATGGTGCTCCGGCCTCGGAGATATTGGCACGCACCTGCCCGACCAAGTAGGCCAGCGGGTCGAGCGAGGGCAGTGTGTCTAGGGATTTGGTCTGGCCGCTTGGGAGATCGGCGGCGCGCAGGGCATCGAGGTTGACCGGGGCGCTGACCGGGGCACCTTGCAGCGCGAAGAGGCTGGCCTGCTTCAGGTTCACCTCGATAACGGTCGGGCCGGTCTTGACCAAGCCCTTGCGGAAGATCAGGGCGGCGGCGGGGGACTGGCCCAGCACACTCGGGACTTGCAGGTCGAACTTGCCGTGCTGCTGGCTCCAGCTCGGGCCGGAGAGGGCAAAGAAGTGGATCGCACTGGAGCCCTGGAGCGCGCCGTAGGCCGCCGCAAGGATCGGCAGGTCGGCGCGGTAGCGGTTGGGCATGGGCCAGTTCACCTCGGAGACCATCGACGGTAGCCCGTTCCACTTGAGGTCAAAGAGTGGCAAGCCTTCGTCGGGCGACTTCAGCGCGGACTTATCCTCATACAGATCCCCGACACTCAGGCTGTAGCTGGCGCGTGGCCCCTCGTGCTTGCCGCCGAAGTAGCCATGGCGGTCCATCGCATCCAGACCCGTGTTGCTCCACTTGTCCAGCGGCCCCAGGAACCGCGCCTCACCCGTCACCCAGTTCGAGCCGTAGACACTGGCCTGAAAGCCGAGCTCGGTCTTGAGGTACTGGGCCGTGCTATCAAAGAACGCCCGCTGGCTCTGTGCCAGAAACGCGACCGTGTCTTGCGAGCGCAGGCTGCGCTGATTCCCGAGGTTCCAGATCGGCAGGAACGCCGCACGCCCCTCGGTGGGCTTGTCTTTGGCATCGGGCTGCTTCCACGCCGCCAGGGCTGCCTCGACCGAGCCGTACTTCTTTGCCAGCCACTGCCCGAACTGCTTCTCTAAGAGCGCCATCTGTGGCGGGGGGATACTGTCGTAGGAGAAGGTCCAGAACAGGTAGCTGTCCTCGTTGCAGAGCTCGGTCAGGGCCACGGCGGGGTCGCGGCCCAGAGGCTCGCCGCTCGGGTTTGGGGCCGTGAGGAGGGTCTTCCACCAGCTCCGGTAGATCGCCTGAAACTCCGGGTTGAAGAAGAGCAGGGAGAAGGGCTTCTTGCCCGGGGTATAGCCCGCCAGCGAGTCGCCCGCGGGGATCTCCAGCCAGAGCGGGAAGTAGATCGAGAGGCAGGAGTAGATTCCCTCGCTCTTGAGCGCGGCCACGAAGCGCTGCAGGCCCGCGAGCTTCTCGGGGTCTATCGCGCGGAAGTTGTCGTCCTTCCAGAGCGCCCCATGGATCCGCACGAGGTTCACGCCTTTCTTCGCCAGGTCCCGCGCCAGGTAGCGCAGCGCTGCCGGGGGCATGCGGGTGAGCTCGCCGCCGGCATTGACCGCCCAGAAGCGCTCGGGCTGGCCGGTCTTGCTGTGCACAAAGCTCTCGCCCTTGCGGACAATAAACCCATTTTCGCCCGCGACTTTTTCATTGAGCCCACGCAGGTCGAGTGAGGTGGGCTGGAACGCATCTAAGTCGGGCTCGAAGGCAAACCAGCCGGGCTCGGTCCGGTTGAGCTTCTCGCCAGGCTTGCTCTTGCCGCGCGGGAGAAACGGGACCTTGGTGAGCACGAAGCAGTCGAAGGCCGCCGCGCCATTGTTCTCGGTCAGCTCGATGCGGAGCGTGTGCTTCCCCGCCGTGAGAGAGACCGTCCCCGCCCCGACCCAGTTCGCCCCCACAAACTGCCGAATCGATGCGTCATCGAGGAGGGCGGGGTCTTTCCCCACGAACTGCCAGGGCTGCTGGTCGAAGCGCCAGCGGAAGGGGCCGTGCTTCCAGAACTTGCGGGCGTAGAAGTCGTAGCTCCCCGCGCTGGGAGTTGTGACCTCGTACTCTAGAAACAGCGGCAGGCTCCGGGGCCCCTCCGCCCCGATCCAGGCCCCGCCGGAGAGAACGGCCTTCTCGGTGTCGTTGGCGGGCATAAACGAGTGGCGTGCGGGAAAGTTGGTCGCTCGGGGGCTCTCCGCCTCGAACCAGACAAAATCGCCCCCCCCGCCCCCAATCTTGGGGGAGCCTGGGTTTTGAGCACGCGCACACGCTCCAGTCAGGAGCCCCAACGCCATCGCCAGAAAAACAGTCCCTCGTCGCATGGTTGTTATCGTACCCGAACGAGACACGGCGTTCTAGCAAACGCGGTCCACGGGACTTAGGCCGCTTTCGGGAGGTTTCGCGGATGGTCCCGCTCTTCGTCGAGGGCGCGTCGTGCCTCGGTCAGGAGCTCTTGGGCCGTGCGGCCCTGCTCGGGGTGCCAGGCGGTGCCGGTGACAATGCGTAGGGGGAGGTGGACCTGGGGACCCACATCCTCTAGAACACTGGTCAGGCGGCGTGCGGCGACCTCGACCTGAGGTCCCGTTCCCCCGAGGACTGCCAGGAGCGTGCTTCCCTCGCCGCGGCCCGCCATGTCCATCCGGCGGATCGATGTTCGTAGCCGATTGCCACAGGCCTCCATGGCTTCGTCGTAGGCGCGCCCGCTACTGGGAATACCCTGGATCTGGAACTGGATCACCGAGATGGGCATGCCCGCTCGGACAGCACGTGAGATGCCCTCATCGAGGCGCGCCACGAGGTGCTCGTAGGTGTAGAGGCCGGTGTAGGGATCGACAATCGAGTGCTCACGCTGGCGCCGGCGGTCGTAGGCCTCGGCCTCCCCGAGGAGCTTGCCGAGCCGGTCTACCGCCTTGCGCAGGGTCACCGAGACATAGTTACAGGAGACACTGAGCTTGGTGGCGATCTCGGTCTGGTTGAGGTTGCGGAAGTAGAACTCGTAGACCACTTGCTGCTCAAAGGGCCGGAGCCGCTGGATGAGCTGGCGCAGGACAATGCGGTTCTCCACATGGATCGCCATCGGCTCGTCGTCGTCGTCGATGGACTCCAAGATGCCGTCGTAGTCCCCGCCCGCGCTATCGTCGTAGGAGACCACCCGGAAGGTACCCCGCGATGCCTGGATCTCCTCGACCGTCTCCACGGGGATCGCGAGGACGGCCGCGATCTCGCCCGACGTGGGCTCGCGCTCCAGCTGGGCGGTGAGCTGCTCGATGGCGCGCTCCAGGCGCCCCGCAGTCTCCTGGAGCCAGGCGGGCTCGCGGATCATGCGGCTGCGGTCGCGGAGAAAGTGCCGGATGGCCCCCCCGATAAAGTGGGTTGCGTAGGTGGAGAAGCGGACACCCTTGCCGGGGTCGTAGTACTCTAGGGCAGAGAGGAGGCCCAGATAGCCTTCCTGCGCGAGGTCCTCCAGCGGCTCTCCCGTGCCTAAAAACTTCCGTGCCACCGACTCCACAAGGGGGCCGTGAGCGCGTGCAATCTTCTCGCGGAGTACCGGAAGGGGGAGATCGCCCAAGGAGCGACCACCCCCCTCGCCACGGCGGCGTGCGTACTCCTGGAGCCAGCGGTGTAGTGTTGCTTCGGCAACAGGTTTGGTGCCATCAGTTAAGAGAGCCATAAGCTTATGTTCTTTATCGGCTTGTATCGCTGGTTTTTCCAGTCCCTTTTTTCGGAAGGGCTTTGGGAAATCCCGAATCAAAGCCTGAAGATTATGCGAGAGTACTCCGAAAATCTTGAGCATGAACTCGATTCTCCCTGACGACGACTTGGCACCACTGCTGCCGACCGCCGGCTCACCACGCCCGGCTGCGACCAACGCCCCGGCTGCTCTGGACGGGACACAGATGCTCCGTGGCCTCCTGGAAGATGGGGCTCTGCTCATGCCTCCAGGGAGCTCCCACGCCGCGTCCTTGGGACTGGAAAGCTTCGACGATAACCGTAGCGCTGCCTCCAGTGTCACCCCCCTGGCCGATACGCATATCGATGACATCCTGCGCTACAGCCAGCAGGTGAAGGCGTCGGATATCCACCTGACCGTGAACCTGCCCCCGATGATCCGCGTCGATGGCAAGCTGATCCCGACGCCTTGGGAGACGGTCACCCCGCGTGAGGCCCAGCGCCTGATCTACGATATCCTGCTCTCCGACCAGATCGAGCGCTACGAGCGCACCAAGGAGCTGGACTTTTCCTACGGCGTGCATGGGGTGGGGCGCTTCCGCTTCAATGTCTACCGACAGCGTGGCTCGGTGGGGTGTGCGATGCGTGCCATTCCCGCCAAGATCCCCTCGCTGGAGTCGCTGCGCCTGCCCCCCGTGCTCAAGGAGCTCACCAAGAAGCACTCAGGCGTGATCCTCGTGACCGGTCCCACCGGCTCCGGAAAGTCGACAACAATTGCGTCGATGATCGATGTGATCAACGCCGAGCGCCCGGTGCACATCCTGACCATGGAGGACCCGATCGAGTACATCCACCAGCACAAAGTTGGGATGGTCAACCAGCGCGAGATTGGGCAGGACTCCGAGTCGTTTGCCAACTGTATCCGCGCCGCCCTTCGTGAGGACCCCGATATCATCCTGGTCGGTGAGATGCGTGATAAAGAGACCATCGCCGCAGCACTGACCCTTGCGGAGACGGGCCACCTGGTCTTTGGGACGCTCCACACCCGCAGCGCCCCCGCAACAGTCGACCGTATTATCGATGTCTTTCCCGCTGACCAGCAGGACCAGATCCGGGTGATGTTTGCCGGCTCGCTCCAGGCCGTGGTTGCCCAGCAGCTCCTTCCGCAAGTGGGGGGGGGACGTGTTGCCGCCATTGAGATCATGGTCGCCACCGCCGCGATCCGCAACCTGATCCGTGAGGGCAAGAGCCACCAGCTCCTGAGCTCGATCGAGACCGGTGCCCAGTACGGCATGCAGCAGATGGACAAGGTCCTGGCAGAGCTTCACCGCTCCGGGATGGTCACGATGGAAGAGGCTGCCACCCGCTGTAACGACCGCGATAACTTTATGCGCCACCTTAAGGGAGGGAACTAAGCTTCCATGCCAACATTTGTCTATGACGTAATCGACTCCTCGGGCAACAATGTCAAGGGGAAGATGGAGGCCGATAGCGAGGGAGCGGTCCTGAGCCGCCTCCATGAGCAGCGCCTCCATATCCTCAGTATCAGCGAGCAAAAAGCCAGCGCGTTCTCATCGGTGGGCAGCAAGAAGGCGATGGGGGCTCCCAAGCTCCAGTCTCTGGTGGTCTTCTCGCGGCAGTTTGCGACGATGGTCGATGCGGGGCTTGCGGTGCTCAAGTGCCTGGACATCCTGGAGCAACAGACCAAGGACCTCCCCCTGAAGCAGTCGCTCAACGCCATCAAGCGCGATGTCCAGACCGGTGTCTCGCTGGGCGATGCCATGGCCAAGCACACCAACTGCTTCTCCAAGCTCTACATCAACATGATCCGCGCCGCCGAGCTGGGAGGTATCCTGGATACCATTCTTGACCGCCTGGCGCAGTTCCTCGAAAAAGAGCAGGAGATTCGTCAGAAGGTCAAGTCCGCCCTTACCTACCCGATCATTGTCTTGTGCTTCGCCATGATTATCCTGGCGGCGATGTTCTTGTTCATCCTGCCGACCTTTAAGCAGATGTTTGCCGATATGGGGGCGCAGATGCCCGCCATGACCGAGGCGCTCTTTAACATGTCGGACTTCATGGTCCACAACTGGTATCTGTTTGTCTTTGCGCCGCTGTTTGCCGCCATTGCGATCAAGCAGTACGGCAAGACCCCCGACGGTGCCTATAAGATCGACCAGGTCAAGCTCAAGATCCCCATCATGGGAGAGATCGTCCTCAAGCTCTCCGTGGCGCGCTTCTGCCGCACGTTTGGTACGCTGCTGAGCTCCGGTGTCCCGATGATGCGTGCGATCGAGATCGTGGCGGAGACTGCGGGCAACGAGGTGCTCTGCCGCGCGATCAACGATACCAAGATCGCTCTGCGGGAAGGAAGCCGCCTCTCGCCGCCACTGGTAAAGTCTGGCCTCTTCCCTCCGATGGTGACCCACATGATCGATATCGGTGAGGAGACCGGCCGCATGTCCGAGATGCTGGTCAAGGTCGCGGAGTTCTACGAGCAGGAAGTCGATGCGACCGTCAAGGCGCTCACCAGCTTGATCGAGCCGATCTTGATTGTCTTCCTCGGGGTGATCGTCGGGTTTATCGTGATCTCGATCATGGGGCCGATGTTCTCCATCATCAACCAGATCCGCTAAACGCGCTCCAAAACTTAATCTGTCGTTTTCTTCACTGCCTCCCCTGTCCATTGCCTTGACAGGGGAGGTTGGTGTATAATGGGGTTCCGGCGCGGCAGCTCTGCCGCGCCGTCCTACATTCTAAGTTCTATTAATTCTTGTACGCAAGAAAGGATCCTGCCCTCGATGAACCTGGACGACAGCGTCGAGTCCCTCAAAGCCCGTATTCTCAGCCTGGAATCCGAAGTCAATCAGAAGTCCCAGGCGGTCAGTCAGCTCGAGAAGATGATCAAGGACCTTCAACAGAAGGTTCAGACTGCCAATGAGAATGCCCAACCTACCGCAGAGCTCTCAGAGCTAGAGGAAACTCTAAAGCGTCTTATGACGCGAATTGCAATGATTGTTCAGGGCGCTAAGTGTCTGTTTATGATCCATGACCAAGAGACACGCGAGCTCTATGCGGGCAAGCCTGCTCTTGGTTTTGAAGAGGGGCAGATCGAGGAGCTCCGCTTCAATGAAGGCACCGGGGCCTCGGGTGTCTGCTACGCTACCAGCAAGGCAGTCAATATCTACGACACCGAGTCTGATGCTCGGGAAGACTGTCAGACCTTTACCTCGCTGGGCATCCGCAATGGAATCGCCGTGCCGCTCATCGTGGAGAAGCGCGACGACGAGACCAACGCCGTTGTTGACCGCAAGACCATTGGGGTGATCTGGGTCTTCAACAAGAAGTTTGGCGGGGTCTTTGTGGACGAGGACATTCAGCTCCTGGAGCGCATGTCCAAGAACGCGGCTGCGGTGATCAACACGGCCTCGACCTTCCGCAAGGTGGTGGAGGAAAAAGAGCAGCTCCACGAGATGACCGACGCTCTGACCGCCGGTCTCGTGATGATCGGGCGCAATGGCCGTGTCCTCCAGATGAACTCGTCGGCGCGGCGCATCTTCGGCCTGGAGCCCAGCGAGGTGCTAGGCGTGCGCACCTACGACCAGCTGGTCAAGGACGATACCGTCCGCGAGGTGCTGGCCCGTGCGCTCTCCGAGGAGATCCAGGAAGAGGTGACCATCAACGATAGCACCGCCGATGCGTCGCGCACCTTCCAGATCCAGTCCACCGTGGTCAAGAACGAGAACAGCGAGATGGTGGGCACCGCGGCGATCTTTAGCGACATCACCGAGCTAAAGAATATCGACAAGCTCAAGACCGCGTTTGTCTCGACCGTCTCCCACGAGCTGCGCACCCCGATGACCTCGATCAAGGGCTTTATCTCCACGCTGCTCATGGACGAGGACGGGACGATGTTCCAGCACTCGGACCGCCTGGAGTTCTACGGGATTGTCGATAAAGAGTGTGACCGCCTCAAGCGCCTGATCGATGACCTGCTCAACGTGAGCCGTATCGAGGCTGGTGCATCGATGCTGCCCAACTTTGAGGATGTTCAGCTCCACGAGCTGGTCAAGAAGGCCATCATGATCGACAATGGCTCGACCTACAAGAAGGACAACCACACCCTGGACTTCACGATCGACTCCGATGTCCCCGAGGTGATCGAGGCCGATGGCGATAAGTTCGAGCAGATCCTCCACAACCTGGTGGGCAACTCGCTGAAGTACTCCCCGGATGGCGGCCCGGTCCACCTGCACGTGTCCCGAAAGGACGAGAACACGCTGCAGTTTGCGATCTCCGACAAGGGCCTGGGAATGACCCCCGAGTTTCTCCAGAAGTTCGGCCAGAAGTTCGCCCGCGCCGACAACCGCGATACCCGCTCCATCAACGGCACGGGAATCGGGGCGTTCCTGGTGAAGAACTTTGTCGAGGTACACAACGGCGACATGTGGGCCGAGTCCGAGGGCCTGGGCAAGGGCACCACGGCCTACTTCACCCTCCCGATCAAGCAGCCCGAGCTCGACGAAAACGCCGAGTCTCTCTCTAGCCGCGTCGCCGGGTAGTCCCTTCCGCTGGCCCCACCTCCTAGCCCCCGTCCGACGGGGGAATCAAAGGGGGTGGGGCTTTTGCTTTTAAGGAGCGCTGTCTATGCCGACTGTTACTCTTGACCTCGACGACCAAGCCTATGCACAGCTGGAGCTGCGTGCCAAGGACTACGGCCTCACGATCGCCCGGTTTCTGGAGCTTAAAGCGCTGCATGAGACGCACACGCTGACGATCATGGACCAAGGGACACTGTCCAGCCTGCGCCAGTATCTTCCGGCGATCCAGGGGATTCTCCAGGAGGCCTTCCAAGACAACCACCACCTGCGTGCCTATCCCCCTGAAGCACTCGACTCCCTGATAGCGTTGCTCAAGGAGTGCGCCACGCTTCTAAAGCGGCTCGCTCCCAGTCGGTCGAGCAGTGTGGGGCGCAACTACGTCCCCGTGCTGACCTTCCTCCGGGAGTTTATTGGGATGTATGTCTTGGATCGCTGGAGCGATCCCCGCTACAATCCCGGCAATCACCACGTACGCCTGGAGCTCGACGAGAGCGTGCCCGTGCTGGTCCGGCTGGATCACGACACCCTCTCACAGGTACTCATGGTGCTGATTCACTCGGCCATGCAAGACTCGCCTGCGGGAAGCGAGGTCGTGGTACGGGGCGCACGATACGATAGCACCCAGCTCCTCTTCTCCGTGCAGCATACCGGTACACCTCTGCCCCCCGAGGAGCGAGAGCGCTACGGCGAGTGGCCCCTCGATACACAGGATCTCCGAAAAGGACAGAGTGTGAGGTCCTGCCAGCACTATGTTGAGCGTCACGGCGGGACGATCTGGGCGACCAACGAGGGCGAGAAGGGCCTGCCGACGGTCTGGTTTACGCTCCCGATCACGATCGCCGCGGACGACCGCGAGTACCAGGCGCTTCGGGCACGGCTCGCCCAGATGTACGAGGCACTGAGCACGCTCATGGCCCTGCCGCCGCAGCCGTGGCACCCGCTGTACTTCTCCGATGCCCTTCAGGAGCTCCGTCGCCTCGCCCGTGAGGAGCGCGGAAATCTACTGGCTTTTCTGGAGACTCTCCCTTAGGGCGCGAGGGAAGGGGGTGGCTAAGCGCTCGCTCTGGCGATACAACAGCTCTCAGAGTTGCAAAACGTTCTTATCTTAACCCGAGATGCCCCGGACCGGCCGCCGCTGCAGGTGACCCATGCGCTGATGGCGGCGAGTCTGCATGTCTGTCCGCTGCCCTTTGAGGCGGGGGATGGCGAGTGGATCAACGCGTTTAATGGGGTGCCGCCGCACCTCATTGTTGCGGACCTCTCGGATAGTAGCGACCTCTTTCTCCTGCGGAGCGCCCGGAGCCGGATGCTCACGATCTGGGGTGAGGGAGTGCCCGTGCCCCCCGTGCTGGCCCTGCTGACCCGCCGGCATCTCGGGGTTCCCGAGCTCCGTGCCTTTGTCGATGACTTTCTCCTGCCCCCCTACGAGCCCGAGGAGGTAAAGGCGCGGGTGGCGCTGCTCTTCTTCCGCAAGCGCTCGGTCGAGGCGGGGGACATGCTCTACTTTGGCGGGATTCGGCTGAGCCTGGGGGCGGGCAAGGTCTCGACCGCCGACGGTCGGCCGCTGGCGCTCACCCCGCGGGAATTTGACCTCCTGCGCTTCTTGCTGACCCACCGGGGCCGGCGCTTCCCGCGGGAGCAGATCCTGGCAATGGTCTGGGGGGTTGACTACGAGGGCGGGGAGCGGACTGTGGATATCCATATCCGACGTCTGCGTGCCAAGCTCCCCGAGGAGACCGCCGCGCTCCTGGAGACACGGCGGGGGATGGGCTACGGCTTCCGGGTGGACTAGCGCACGCGCTAGCTGGCGGCGGTGCGGCTGATGTGGGCGGGTAGGTTCTGCAGGTGCAGGAGGCCGTTACCGCGCTGGATCAGCTCGGAGCAGGTGACAAAGGTGTAGCCCTGGGCACGAATACGCGCGACAAACTCGGGGACCGCCTTGGTGGTCTCGGGGAGGCCGCTGTGGAGCAGGATGATCGCGCCGGGGGTCAGGTCCCGCATCACCAGCTCCGTGATCCGGGAGGCGGTGCGCCCGAGCTTGTAGTCCGCGGGATCGTCGGTCCAGAGCATGTTGGTGTAGCCCTCTTGGGCGATGATCTTCTGAATCCGGTCGTTGTACTCGCCGCCTGGGGGGCGGAAGAGCCGGGTCGGGGCACCGACGATCCCGGTGAGGACATCCCGTGTCCGGTTCAGCTCACCGGCGACCTCGCTGAGCGGGATCTGGGGGAGGCGGTAGTGGTTGTAGGTGTGGTTGCCGAGCTCGTGGCCATCGAGGACAATGCGCTCGATCAGGTTGGGGTAGCGCAGGGACATCTTGCCCACAACAAAGAAGGTCGCCGGCACACGCAGGCGGCGCAGGACGGTGAGCAGGTCACCGGTCTTCTCCCCATGCGGGCCGTCGTCGAAGGTAAGCGCCGCGAGGCGCTGGCTGGGGTCGCCGGTAATGACACGACTGACACGAATCCCCTTCTGGCGCTCGACATCGTCTTGGAGGGCGAGGGCGAGAAGACGGCGGTACTCAGGGTCTCGATTTGGCATGGGAAAACGTGATAGAGTGTAGCACAGCATGTCCTCTTCCGCCATAGCCGCGAGCCCCATTCACATGCTTGCTCGCCCCCTTCCTGGAGTCTCTCCCCAAGAGCGAGTGGGGGTCGCCGCCGAGTGGGTTCGTGTCTCCCCGTATCGTTGCGTGCCCGTGCTCTCGGGGGGGATTTTGTTGGGCCTTGTCACCGAGCGCTCGCTGGCGGCCTACCTCTGCCGGGCCCCCGATGGCCCGGAGCGCCGCCGCTGGCTGGAGGCTCCCGTGGAGGGAACCGTGCTGGCCCCCACCGCTGCTCTGCATCCGCTCCTGAGTGTGGCTGAGCTACAAGACGCGCTGGCTGCCGAGGGAGTCGAGGCCCTGCCGCTTGCCGAGGGCAACGGGCTCTATCTGGGGATGATCGGGGCGGGGGACCTGGTGCGTGAGCTCCTGCGCCCGCTTGCCCTGCCGCAGCTCGCGGGGATGGCGACTCCCGTGGGGGTGCACCTCTCGACCGGCAGTGTGGCGGCGGGGGTGGGCAACCCGGCCCTGGTCGCGACCGGTTTCTGCTTCTTTGTCGCTCAGTTTGCGCTGCTGGCGCTGCTGACTGTCGTGACTCCCTACCTTCCCACTCTGCCGCTCCCCCCAAGCTGGCGGGAGGCTATCGAGCTTACCCTGACCGGCCTCGTGACCCTCACGGGCTTTCTCGCACTGATCCGGCTCTCGCCCTTGGCGGGCTTTCATGCGGCCGAGCACCAGGTGGTCCATGCTGTGGAGCGGAGTGTCCCGCTCCTGCCAGACCAAGTGGCGCGGATGCCACGCGTCCACCCGCGCTGTGGGACCAATCTCATGGCGGGGATGTTCCTGCTGGGGCTGGGTGGGGCGTTCACGCCGCTCTTGGGGGAGCTTGGCTTTGTGCTCTCCGGCCTGCTGACTCTCTTCTACTGGCGCTCTGTCGGGGCCTGGCTCCAGGAGCACCTCACAACCCGCCCCGCGACCGAGGCGCAGCTCGTCCAGGCGATTGCCGCGGCCCGCACCCTCCTAGAGCGCCACGAGGCCTCGACCATCACCCCCACGCCGCTGCGCCGCTTGCTCCACAGTGGGATGCCGCAGATGCTGCTGGGCTTTGCGCTCGGGGTGGGCTTTCTCGCGCTGCTCTGCCTGCTGATCCCCGCCCTTGGGGATGTTCTGCGCCCGCACTGGAACGAGCTTTTCTAGCCGCTGCTTGAGTTTGCTGTCCCCCGCGCTGCGTTTAGCCTCCCCCGTGGCGTGTTTTGCCTCCCCCGGTTCGCTGAGCCGGGGGAGGCCAGCCCGGCACGGGCTTTGTGGCCGAAGGCCGTTGCAGACGCCGGTTTCCAACCGGCGGCGATGTAAAACGCCTACGCCGCTTTGCGCTTGCGCAGGCGGGCCGGGAGGATGCGCTCGATCCCACGGTACTTTGCCACCGTGCGCCGTGCGAGCGGAAAGCCTTGCTCGGTTAAGATCGCCGCGATCTCGTCGTCGGAGTAGGGGTTGCTGGGGCTCTCGGAGCTAATGAGGTTCAGCAGCGCCTCGCGCACCGCCTGGGAGTTGCCAAAGAAGGCATCCAGCGGGATGATCTCGCCGCTGGGGAGCTGTGCCCACTTATCGGCGACCGCGCGGCTAATCACGGACTCATCGAGCTTGAGCTTCTCGGCCAAGGCCTGGCGGGTGAGGGGCTTGAGAAAGGCGCGGTTTCGGGTCTCGAGGTAGCCCTGCTGGACCCGGGCGATCTCGCGTGCGATGGCGCGCAGGGTCCGGCCACGGCGGGAGACACCGGCCATGAAGCTCTGGGCGCGATCGACATGGTCGCGGATGTAGCGACGCATCGCCTCATCCGAGTGGGTCTCGCTACCATCGGCGAGGCGCTTCCAGAGCGGGGCGACCGAGACAAGCTGCTCAAAGTCGCGGGCTAGCTCGACAACAATGCCGGCCTCGGTGCGCAAGAAGAGAATATCGGGCTTGACCACGGGGGCGCTGGCCGCCGCGCGGTGGTCGCTGGGGCGGAAGAGGGCACCGGGATAGGGGGAGAGCGCCTGCTGCAAGAAGCGCACGGCGCGGCTGACCTCGCTCGGGGAGACCTTGAGCCGAGTGGCGATCCGGTCTTCGCGGCGCGCCACGAGCTCGTCCCAGCAGCGGGTGAGGATACGCCGCGCGAGGGCATGGCCCTCCCCGGTCTGCTCAAGATAGTCGATCTGGAGTAGGAGACACTCGCGCAGGTCACGCGCTCCCACCCCGGCGGGGTCCATGCTCTGGAGGGCCTTCACCGCGTCTTCTAGGCCGGTTCGGGTGAGGCGGAAGCGCTCCATCATCTCGTCGAGGTCCCCGATCAGGTAGCCCCGGTCATCGACATTCTCGATCAGGTAGCGCAGTAGCTCCAGCGGAACCCCCGCCTTTACCTGCCCGACCTGGCTACGCAGGTGCTCTCGCAGGGTGGTGTTGGAGGCGACTCGGTCCAGCGGGTCTTCGTCATCGAGCCCACCGCCCATCACCTGAAGCGCCGGGGCAGTGTTCTCCGCCGCCGTCGCCGTGTCGTTCTTGCCGCCGATCGCAATGGTCAGGGAGAGAGGCTCCGCCGTGGCCTGGGTGTTGCTCAGCGCCGAGAACGACTCATTCTCCTGCGCTTCCAGGGCGGGGTTCTCGGCCAGCTCACGCTCAATCGCCGCCTCCAGCTCCTCGGTGGTCCAGGCGAGAATCTCGCTGGCGAGGATCTGGCGCGGGTCGATACGCTGGGTCTGGTGCTGTCGGGCTTCTAGGGTCTGCGAAAGTCTCATAACTTCTAGAGCTATTTTCGGCAGACCCTTCCCAAATTTAGAGGACTTATAAAACGGCGATCGCTTCGATCTCTACCAGCGCTCCCAGGGGCAGGGCCGCGACCGCAAAGGTCGAGCGCGCCGGCTTGACACCGTCGGCAAAGTGCGCCGCATAGAGCCCATTGAGCTCCGCGAAGCGCGACATGTCGCCCGAGAGGAAGATCGTGGTCTTGACCACATTGGCCAGTGTCCCCCCCGCGGCCTCGACAAGCGCCTTGATCCCCGCAATCGCGCCCTCGACCTGTGCGGCAAACTCGGCATGCGGCTGCTTGGTCTCAGGGTCGAGCCCGAGCTGACCGGAGATAAAGAGCAGGTCGCCCACACGGACAGCCGGGGTGTAGGGAGCGCCCGAGACCGCAGCGCCCGCGCCAAAGATAGGTGTTTTTTCCATAGGTTGGTTTTCCTTTTCAACCAGCAATAGTACCTGGCATTTCGCGATTTTAGGGGGAGTAAGGGAGCAAGATAGGGAAAAACAAGTAGCATTACGGTTTTTGGCGAGAGACTGCCTAACCTAAATGTGCTCTCCTGAGAGACCGATAATCCTCAGTGGAGAAATCATGCTTAGCCGTTTCAAGAATAGAGCCCGCGTGTCCCCGAGGATTCCTCGTGCGTTTACGATCATGGAGGTGGTCCTCTCCCTCTTGGTCGTGCTGTTTATGGTGGTGATGGTCGCCGCCGTGGTTCCTAGCTCTCTGCGCACCAGCCGCTACAGCACCGATTTCTCGCAGGCTGCCTCCCTGGTCCAGCACAAGATCAACCAGCTCCAAGACGCTGGCTACAACGGGATGAACGCCCCGAACTTGGGCGGTAACGGGCTGGCGATTATCGATGGCTCCCCCAACACCCCGGCGACCAACCCCCTGGGAGACCAGAGCGTGACCTTTGAGTTTACGGACCGGGACAAGCTCTGGCAGTCCTTTGCCGGAGGAGTGGACTCGACCGGTGCTCGGATCACCGGTAGCAATACCCCGCGTGGCTATATCTACCTGGCCCCCTACAGCCCCAGTGCCTACACCAATGCCGCGGGAGCGACCGAGTACGGGCTGATCCGTGCCACGGTGACGGTTCAGTGGTGGACGAGCAAGGGCAACATGCAGGCCTTCTCGGGGACCACGCTGATCCCACGCGCGACCGTGAACTAGCAGCGACAGTGAACTAGCAGCGACAGTGAACTAGCGATGATGTTGAAAAATAAAACGTTGTTTAAGAAGCTAGCAAGGGCGTTCTCTCTCACCGAGGTACTCGTTGCCATGGTGCTGATGAGCCTGCTCTTTCTGGTGGTGGCACAGCTCTTCATGACCACGGGACGAACCGTGGGGAAGATGCATGCCATGACCAATAGCACCCGCTCCGCCGGGCTCGTGATGCAGTGGCTCGATAATGAGCTCCACGAGGCCTACGGTGTGGTTCTCCCCAGCGATAGCAACCCGGCTTGGGATGCGGGCCAGCTCGGGGCGGTAAGCCACTATGTGGCAGACAATCCTGGCGGGACGGTGAATGCGGCCTGGCCCTCGGAGCTCAACACGGCGGTCTTTATCCTCTACCCACCCGCGGGGGCAGCGACAGTCAAGGGCTCCAGTGGAGCTGATCTGGTCCTCGCGGGAGGCAACTTGCCGGTCAACCGGGGAGCCGCTGTGATCACTCGCACCGCACTGGTCTACCGAGGCAACCCCGATGGGACGACCAACCCGGGCTATGGCACCTGCCTCTGGGTGTGGCGCTTTGAGAATGGAAACCGGGTCGAGACTCGCTTGCTGACCAATGAGCTCAGTACGGCCTGGAACGCGCTGTACTTTCGGCGACACAACACCACCGAGCGTGCAGTGGAGGTCAAGGCGGTCTGTGGGGAGTCCGCCTATGCCTATGGCGAGCAGACCAGCGATAGCACCGATAGCAAGTCGAAGGTGACCCAGACCTCCGGGCGCGTGATCTACATGGCCAATACGGCGATGACAACACAGACGACGATCACCTACCCGAACAACCCGCTGCTCCTGCCCCAGGCGAATACGGCGACGCCCTCGCCGACTCCGGTGCCACCGACTCCGACGCCGACACCGAGTCCCAGCCCGACACCGCGCCCGACCCCAACCCCGACCCCTTTTGGGATGACTCCGGCACCCGCAACCCCGACTCCCGTGCCGACACCTACTCCAGCACCCACTCCTGTTCCCACCGCAACCCCGGTGCCGACACCCACGCCTGTTCCAACGCCCACCCCGACACCGATCCCGATTAACTAAGATGATGAAGCTACTTCCCACTAAAAATCTGCGCCGCCGCGGTGTGGCGATGGTTGGTGTGATGATCTTGCTCTTCTTGATCCTCTCGCTGTACATGATCTCGATGCTCAACCAAGGGCGTGGCGGGGACGTGGCCTCGTCTGCCAAGAGCGGTCTACACCTGACGCGTCGTCGTGCGGAGCTTCTTGGGGCGCAGACGATCTCTGAGGCGGGTGTTCGTATGTCGCTGCAGTGGCTGATGCAGCAGTCGAGCGCCCCGACGAACCTGACGGCGTTTGCGCCCTCGGATGTGGCGGCGTTCTACGGTGGCACGACGGTGAGCGGTTGGACGGAGGTGAGCATCAACCAGGGGCCAACCAGTGGCGAGAACGCGACTGCGGGTCAGGTGAACGGCACGGCTCGTATTCGCTTCTACCCGTATGCGAGCAACGCGACCTCGAACCGTAAGATGTTTGGGATTGAGTCCATCGGTGAGTACCAGGGCTACAGCTACACATCGCGTGTGTTTGTGCGCCAGAACAGCTTTGCACGTTACGCGTACTTCAGCGACACGGCTCCGTCGGGCTGGTGGGTTGCGGGCAGCACGCGCTTCCAAGGTCCGGTGCATGTCAATGGTGTGGACTCGACGGGCAACGCGGTCGATCCCAATGCGCGCATCAATATCTTGTTCAAGATGGATGACTGGACCGCACCCTACACGACCGACTGGATCTTCACCTACACTGACGATGGCTACTTCACGACCGCGATGGACTACTCCCAGATCAACTGGGTGCATAGCTCTGGTGGGAGCGCCTCGCCCTACGATCCGAACTGGTGGATGCCGTCGTGGGAGCATATCACCGCCGCAAGTCGTGCTCCCAAGACCAACCAGCCGATCATCAAGATGCCCACCGCGACCACGGACCAGAAGAGCGCCGCGCTCGGCAGTGCCAGTGAGCCGGGATCTAGCTTTGTTGGTGTCTTTATCCCCGCCTCCGGGACAACCGCAACCGCAGGGATCTATGTGGGGGGCGATGTGCTGGACATGAACCTCTCCTACCAGCAGCGCACGACACACCAGGACCAGCTGATCGATATTATCCAGGCCGGCTCGGGGACAAGCCAGATCAAAAGCTCGCTGGATATCTGCCCTGATGATCCCTATACCCGTCTGATGGTCTACACACGCGCCAGTGCCACGGCTGCATGGACTCTGGTAAGTACGACTAACTACACCAACCTGACCAATGGGGTGATCTATGTCAATGGCAATATTGGCTCACAGACTGGAAGCTTCTCCGGAGGGATCTCGGGGATTGTTGCCAATAACATGATGTCCGGGAGCACGATACTCAAGCCCAATACCTGGACTGTCGCCACCGAGAGCACCAAGACCATCAATATCAACGGCGGCATTGTCTACCAGAACTTGGTAAGCGATACGACCAATGCCTACAACATGAAGTCCAATGCCGGAGCCGCCAACGACACATCGGGGACGATGGGGCTGGTGGCGGGGAGCTTCCGTGTGCCCCTGCTCGACGATGGGGGAGCCGTCTTGGACTACCTGACGATTCATGCCGTGACCATGGCCTACAACACCTTTGCGGTGGTCGATCCCACGACCCGTGCTCCAGGGGTGATCAACCTCCTGGGGGGCTTCATTGTCAAGAACAACAGCCAGATGGGGGTCGTCCAGCTGGATGGGACGGTTGTCAATGGCTTTATCCTCAACCGCAACTACGACCAGCGCATCGCCGATAGCCCACCGCCCGCCTACCCGGTCGCGGACCGGAGCTACCAGGTGATGTCCTTCCAGAAGGTCAATACCACCCTCAACTAATGCTTAAGAAAGCTACTCGCTCGCAAAATGAAAACAAAGACTCCCCAACGAGGGAAACTAAATCGCCGCGGTGTGGCGATGGTCGGTGTGATGATCTTGCTCTTCTTGATCCTCTCGCTGTACATGATCTCGATGCTCAACCAGGGGCGTGGCGGGGACGTGGCCTCGTCTGCTAAGAGCGGTCTACACCTGACGCGTCGTCGTGCGGAGCTTCTTGGGGCGCAGACGATCTCTGAGGCGGGTGTTCGTATGTCGCTGCAGTGGCTGATGCAGCAGTCGAGCGCCCCGACGAACCTGACGGCGTTTGCGCCCTCGGATGTGGCCGCGTTCTACGGTGGCACGACGGTGAGCGGTTGGACGGAGGTGAGCATCAACCAGGGTCCGACGAGCAGCGAGAACGCGACTGCGGGTCAGGTGAACGGCACGGCTCGTATTCGCTTCTACCCGTATGCGAGCAACGCGACCTCGAACCGTAAGATGTTTGGGATTGAGTCCATCGGTGAGTACCAGGGCTACAGCTACACATCGCGTGTGTTTGTGCGCCAGAACAGCTTTGCACGTTACGCGTACTTCAGCGACACGGCTCCGTCGGGCTGGTGGGTTGCGGGCAGCACGCGCTTCCAAGGTCCGGTGCATGTCAATGGTGTGGACTCGACGGGCAACGCGGTCGATCCCAATGCGCGCATCAATATCTTGTTCAAGATGGCAGACTGGACCGCACCCTACACCACCGACTGGATCTTCACGTACCCCGATGATGGCTACTTCACGACCGCGATGAGCTACTCCCAGATCAACTGGGTCTACTCCTACGGAGCGGGAGCCTACGGCTACGATCCAAACTGGTGGATGCCTTCCTGGGGGCATATCACGGCGGCGAACCGTGCGCCCAAGACCGACCAGCCGATCATCAAGATGCCCACCGCGACCACGGACCAGAAGAACGCCGCGCTGGGGACGGCCAGCGAGCCCGCTATCGGCTTTAGGGGCGTCTTTATCCCCATGAGCGGCTCCACCCCGACCGCAGGCATCTACATTGGCGGAGATGTTAAGGACTTTACGATGTCCACCAACCTGCACTCTGGCCAGGACGATCAGATCTTTGAGATTATCCAGCAGGACGGAACGGGCGAGAAAAAGTATGTCATCGAGGTCTGCAATCTCAACAACGATATCAAGATAAAGACCTACGAGCGGGCGAGCCCAACGGCCTCTTGGCAGCACGATGGGACCACTAACTACACCGGCGGCACGACCAATGGGACGATCTATGTCAATGGGAACATTGGCAGCCAGACCGCTCCCTACACCGGTGGCCTCTCCGGCGCGATTGCGATGAACTACATGTCCGGCTCCACCGTTGTGCGGCCCAATACCTGGACCATCGCCACGGCGAGCAACAAGACCATCAATATCGACGGTGGCATTGTCTACAAGAACCTGATCACCGATGGCACCAATCCCAATAACCTGAAGTCCAGTGCCAATAGCGCGACGGACAGTACCGGAACGCTGGGGCTGGTGGCGGGGAACTACCGCGTTCCGCTGCTGGATGGTGGGGGGACGGCACTGACCTACCTGACGATCCATGCGGTGACCATGGCCTACAACACGTTTCAAGTGGTCGATCCTACGACCCGTGCTCCGGGGGTGATCAACCTCTTGGGGGGCTTTATTGTCAAGAACAACAGCCAGATGGGGGTGGTTCAGCTGGATGGGACGGTCAATAACGGCTTTATCCTCAACCGCAACTACGACCAGCGTATCTCCGACAACCCGCCTCCGGCCTACCCCGCCGCGGACCGGAGCTACCAGGTGATGTCCTTCCAGAAGGTCAATACCACCCTCAACTAGGGCCTTTGCTATGAACCGTCCGTCAGTGGCCTGAAAGTCCACTTCTGGGCCGCGCAAGCGCGAAGCGGGCCGAGCCCGCAGAGAAGTCTAAGTACTCTACGCGGCCTCGGGCCGCTTCGTTGTAGGCGGCATCAGACGGGGACTTTCAGGCCCTGGTAGTCTCCCCGTAACGTAGTGCATCTTGTAGTGGGGGCCGACATCGGGGACCTCGAAGCGGTCCCCTTCTACCTGCCAGCCGTTTTTTTCATAGAAGCCCACCGCACTCACCCGTGCGTTGCACCAGAGCGGGAGGGCGCGATGGCTGGCGTACTGGTGGACCGCCTCTAATACCGCACGTCCCACCCCCTTGCCCTGCCACTCGGGGGCAGTGGCCATGCCGCGAAGCTGGAGCCGGGAGTCTGCCTCAAGGACGCTAGCGCAGCCGATAACCTCGCCCTTTTGATCCAGAGCGGCGAAGTGGCGTGTGGTCGGGAGGTCGTCGCCGGGGAAGTGCGTGGTGCTCTCTGGGCGGCCGGGGCGAAGCACCCGCCAGCGCAGGGCGAGGAGAGAGTCCGCCGAGGTTTCCTTTATCGTGAACACGGCGCTATAATACCTCGTGCAACAGCGAGGGGATAATGATTGAGTGAAGGCATCGTGACACGGGCGGGACGTGGGCTCTACACGGTTCAGACCGATACGGGGCGCATCTTGCCCTGCCGCTTGCGGGGAAACCTGAAGAAGCGCTTTACCTACTCCGAGACCGCCAGCCATGTTCGGCGGGTGGAGAAGGTCAAGAAACTAGCCGAGACCGACCCGATTGCCGTGGGAGATAGGGTCGTGATCGCGGTGGGCGACTCGGGGATCGAGGGGGTGATCGAGGAAGTGCTCCCCCGCCGCAAGGCCCTGGTGCGCCGCTCCGGCAACGAGCGGGAGCGCCAGACCCTGGTCGCCAACCTGGAGCTGGCCGTGATTGTCTTCTCCGCCGCCGAGCCCCGCCCCGATCTCTTCAAGCTGGACCGTTTTCTTGTCCTCGCCGAGGATAGCGAGCTAGAGATCCTGATCGTCCTCAACAAAGCCGACCTCGCCGACCCCAGCGAGCTCACCGAGGCCCTGGCGGAGTACCGCGCGATTGGCTACGAGATCCTCACCACCAGCCGGATCACGGGCGAGGGGATCGACACGCTCCGTGCCCGGCTCAAGGGCCGCCTCTCCGCGTTCTGTGGGCCGTCGGGGGTGGGGAAGTCGTCGCTGCTCAACGCGGTCCAGCCGGGCCTGCGCCTCAAGACCGGGGAGACCAGCGAGATCACCCACGCTGGGCGCCACACGACCGTCCGCGCAGAGCTGCTCACCCTGGAGGTCGGTGGCTGGGTCGCGGACACGCCGGGGCTCCGTCAGGTGGAGTTCTGGGACCTGCTCCCCGAGGATGTCGCCTTCTGTTTCCCGGAGCTGGAGCCGCTGATGGGCCACTGCAAGTTCCCCAACTGCCGCCACCGCAAGGAGCCTGGCTGCGCGGTCCGCGCCGCGGTCGACGACCAGCGGGTCAGCCCTCGGCGCTACCAGAGCTACCTCCAGATGACCCTGACCGATCCCACGCACGGGAGCGCCCCCCGTAAGACCGCTCCATCCTGAGAGATACCGCCATGACAAAACATCGTAAAGTAATCGTAGGGCTCGTTGCGCTTGTGGTTACCGGTGTCTTGGGGGCTTGGTGGATGGTAGCCCGTAGCCCAGATGCCCAGGCGCACCGCTTTGTGACCGCGATCCAAGACTATGAAGACGGCCCGATCTTTGAAACCCTCTTAGAGCAAGGGGTAGATCCTAACTACCTCGACCGAACCTACTCGGAGCCTAGCGTCAAGGAGAAGCTCGTCGCGCTCGTGGCCGGGGGCACTCCCGCCACGGGGTACGAGCCGATGCCGCTGCTCTTTATGGCCTGTACCAACGCCAACGAAGACGCGGTCAAGGCCCTTCTCAAGCACAACGCCAACCCCAACGTGGCCTTTCTCGATGGGATCACACCGCTGATTGCCGCCACGGAGGCCGGGAGCCCGCGGATTGTCCGCCTGCTGCTGGAGCATGGTGCGGAGATAAATCACCGAACGACGCGAGGGGATACCGCGCTCAAGCTCGCACGCGCCACCCAGCGCGACAGTGTGATCTCGCTGCTGTTGGAGAGGGGAGCGAAGGAGTAACCGGCATGAACCAACCCAAGAAAATCACCTTTGCCCTCCTGGGTATCGTGGCCTCTGTGGGGCTGTATCGTTTGATCGCTACCCGGCCTTGGACAATGACCACAGGAAGGTGCTGGGAGCGTGCCACTCCGGAACCATCACCGAGACCTGACCCATTTGCCGGTGGCTGTAATTGGGGGACGTTGGTGACTATCTGCCCGACCCCTGCGCCTGAGAAGACAAAAACGATTACGTTGAAGGAGCCCTACGCCCACGGGAGAAAGACCCCGCTCTCTTTCGACGAAGCGGTGAATAACTACTACTGGACCGGAGGGATTGCGTCTCTGCATCGATGTACCCCTGGGCCAGACTCTGAAGAGGTAAACACGTACATCAAGAAGGAGCACCGCGGCTTCTATGAGGCAGTCGTCACTGAAGTAGAGCGTATAAAGACCGAGTAAGACACTTGCCTCCTGAGCGGGATATACTCTCTCCGGAGGACTGTCGTGCGCGGAACCAAACTTATTGTATCCATGAAGGCGGTGGCATTTGCCATCAAGGGGGACCTCCCCGACGAGGTCAAGCTGGAGCGGCTGCGGCTGTTTCTACAGCAGGAAGCGACCCGCAAGGGCATTCGCTTGGACACCGACGAGCCCGTCTTGCAAGGGGTTGTGGACGGCAAGGACGAGCTCTATTTCTACAACGGGCCCAAGGGGCGCCCGCTCGCCATCCCGGAGCTGCCTCACGGATAAAACGTCAGGGATGATAGAATTGTCCGGCGACCTGAGCACGGTCGGCAGAGAGTTATGAACGACTGGAAACGATTTTTTGAGGCGCTTGGACCTGAGCGCTACCTGACTGAGGTGTTCACACAGCACACGCTCGCCGAGGTCGATTTTGTGATCGATGCCTGTGGGCTCACCCCCGGCGCACGGGTTCTGGACATGGGCTGTGGGCCGGGGCGGCACTCGCTGGAGTTGGCACGCCGTGGCTTCCAGGTCACCGGGGTGGACTTTACCGAGAAGTTTATTCAGTTCGCGCAAGAGGCCGCCGCCCGCGAGGGCCTGAGCGAGCGCGCCGAGTTTGTCCTCGCCGATGCCCGCGATTTTGTGCGGCCACTCGCCTTCGATGCCGCGGTCTGCCTGTGCGAGGGAGCGTTTGCCCTGCTCCAGACCGACGAAGACAATGTGCGGGTGCTGCGGCATATCGCGGCCTGCCTCAAGCCGGGGGCGGCGTTCCTCCTGACCACCCTCAATGGCTATCGGACGATCCGCCGCGCGGGGAAAGAGACCGCACTCGATCCGCTGAGCATGGTGGAGACCTGGCCCGGCGACGACTCCGGGATGCTCCAGGGGCGGCACTACATCGTCCCCGAGCTTGTGAAGATGCACGAGGGCGCGGGGCTAAGTGTCGAGCATGTCTGGGGGGGCACTGCTGGGAGCTGGGCTCGCCGCCCCCTCGACTGGGACGAGATTGAGGTTATGTTCCTCTCCCGCAAAGGCTAGCGAGGGCTCCTGTTTTTTAGCACTCCGCAGAAGCACCAGCGCGACGCCGGTCAGGAGCAGGTAGAGGGCAAGGGGCCGGAGCATCCGCACGGTCTGGAGCGCTGCAAGCCGGGTGAGGGACCGCTCGCGCGGCGGGGAGGCGACCGCGCTCTTGGGGGGCTTGCCTCCTCTGGCGGGCTCCGGCGACGGTGAGGCTTCCGGCGACGGAGAGGGCGGTGTTGCCTCCTCCTGCTCCTCAACCGGAGTGGCCTGGGCGAGCCGAGTGGAGAGCTTCGTCTGAAACTGCTCCGTGCGCAGCGTGATTAAGTTCAAGAAAAAAATAACTCCCCCAGCAACCACAAGCGCAAGGACGCCTAGGCCGAAGGCATACTGGGAGAGGCGGTAAGAGTAGCCAAGTCGCATGAGAGAGACGCCTCAAAGAGAGTACGGTAAGGTAAAAGAGGGTGTATCACAAGAAGCCGCCTGGAGACAAGGAGCTGCCCGTGATGCGCCGACAAAAAGCTATTTTTTAGAAACAGGGAACAATTCGCGGGGGGAATTCGTACTAATAACCAGCGCATGTCCTCCTTTTCACTGTCCATCGGACGTGATGGAAACCCGGTCTGATCTCTTGGACCGGGTTTATTTTTGCCTGGGGGCGGAAAAGCAAGGACTGAGAAAAAATACTAAAAATTGGGAACAGCTTGGAAAGAGTGGCGTTTAGAGTAGCAAGTGAGGAGGAGCGCGCCCTCCCTACAGAATCTCAAACCCCTCTGAAAGAGAGTTGTTCCCATGAAAAAGTATTTTGTCCTTGCCGCGCTTGCGCTGGCTGCTCTAGCTCCCGTGCGCCCCGTCTTTGCCCAGGACAAGACCATCGTCGAGATCGCCGCAAGCAACCCTGATTTCTCCACCCTCGTCTCCCTGGTGAAGGCCGCCGGTCTGGCGGAGACCCTCAGTGGCACCGGCCCCTTCACGGTCTTTGCTCCCACCAACGCGGCGTTTGCCAAGGTCCCGAAGACCGTCCTCGACAAGCTGGGTAAGAACCCGGAGGCACTCAAGGCAGTCCTGACCTACCATGTCGTGGCCGGTAAGGTCATGGCGGCGGATGTCGTGAAGCTCAAGAGCGGCACCAAGGTCAAGACCGTCAACGGCGCCTCGATCACCGTGGGCACCAAGCACGGCGTCACGGTCGACAAGGCCAAGGTTGTCAAGACCGATATTGTCGGCAGCAACGGCGTGATCCATGTGATCGACAGCGTCATCCTGCCCAAGGGCCTCAAGCTCTAGGAAGCGCGACGCTAGGGGCGGGCTCGCCCCTAGCGTCTTTTTTCCTCCACGAACCTAGTCGTTGTACCGATACTAAGGTTGTGGAGAGTGTCGCAGAAAAAGCAGATGCCTGGCTACGTGCGAGGCGCGGTAAGAGCCTGGTCTATCTCTTTGTCTTAGCCCTCGGCATTCCGTTTCTCTGCCTAACCCAGTACGCCGCCTCTCCGTTCTTCTGGGTGCCTCGGATGGATGCGCTCTACCATAGCCTCCAGGCCCATGCCCTCGCTCACAGGCAGGCCCCCGCCGAGCCCTACTTCCGTGCTCCCCTCTACCTCTGGCTCCTCTCGGGGGTCTATGCGACACTGGGTGAAGGCCCTTGGGCACCGCGGCTGGTGCAGCTCGTGGTCGGCTCGGGGAGTGTCCTGCTGCTGTATCTCCTGGGAGAGCGCCTCTTTCGTCCCTGTGTTGCGTTTCTGGCCGCGGTGAGCATGGCGCTCTACGGGCCGCTTGTCTACAACAACCTGGAGCTCCATACGCCCGTGGTGGAGGTCTTCTTTACCCTAGCGGCCCTGACCGCTCTGGTGCGCTCCGGTGTTGGTCTGAAGGGCGTGGCGCTTGCCGGGGGGCTTGCAGGGCTTGCGGCACTTGCCCGCCCGAATGCGCTGGTCCTGCTCCCGTTGGGGCTGTGGTATCTCTGGCAGACGCGGCGGCCGTGGCGAGCGCTGGTGCTCTTTGTGGTCCTTGCCCTCCTGCCTCCGCTCGCCGTTACGCTTCGCAATGCACGCGTCAGTGGGGACCCTGTTTTTATCGCGTCCCAGGGAGGGATCAACCTCTATCTCGGGAACCGCGCCCACGCCGATGGCTTTACTCCCAGCACCCCCCAGCGTTATCGGTTCGACTCCGCCTACGAAGACTCGGTCGCGCTCTACGGACAGCGCGCCGCGGAGGAGGCCCTGGGCAAGCGCCTGCGCCCCTCCGAGGTCTCGCGCTACTGGGTGGGCCAAACGCTCCGCTGGTGGCAGGCGCACCCGAGAGAGGCGCTGGCACTCACGCTCAAGAAGGCGATCTTAACCCTCTCGTCTGTCGAGATTCGAAACAACACGGGCTACCACTACATCCGCGAGGCCTGGGTCCCTCTGCTCTGGCTGGCCCCCTTTGGGTTTGCCTGGGCGGGGCCGCTGGGCGGAGTGGGGCTCTTCCTGGCGCTACGGCGGCACCCTCAGCGTGCGGCGATCCAGCTCTTGGTGGGCTTCCTAGGGCTGTACTTTCTGAGTATTGTCGTGTTCTTTGCCGCAGACCGTTTCCGCCTGCCCCTGGTTCCGCTCTTGCTCTTGTTTGCGGTCGAGGGGGGCTGGCAGCTTCTGCATTGCTACCACGAGCGCCTCGGGAAGCAGGCACTCGTGCTTCTGGCGGGGCTCCTCCTCCTCGTGGGCGGAGACTGGTTCAGGCTCCCGAGAGCCCACTGGGATAGCCAGGACTGCTGGAGTGCGGGAAACCGCCTGCTGGCCCTAAAGCGCCCCGATGATGCCGAGCTGTATCTACGCCGTGCGCTGCAGCAGGAGCCTGCGAACGCGGAGTATTGGACAAGCCTGGGGGAGGCTGCCTACCTCAAGGGGGAGCTAAGCCCGGCACAGGAGGCGTTTGCGCGGGCGCTCCAGCTCTCCCCGGAGTCGCCGCAGAGCTACTACAACCTCGCGGTTTGCCTACAGGAGCAGGGCAAGAGCGACGAGGCCCGAGGCTATCTCCTGCAGGCGCTTGCACGAGACCCGGGCTACACCCGGGCACGCACGGCGCTCGCGGCTATTTCTTCAGCAGGGAGATAGCTTTCTCGAGCTGCGGGTCTTTTCCGGCGAAGTAGTCCGCGGTGCTCCAGGGCACGAGATAGTCGGGGCGCTCCCCGATATTCTCCAGCGGGGTGCCATCGGTGCGCCAGACACCTTGGAAGGGCATGCGGGCACCCGTCCCATCGACAAGCCCCAGCCCATAGGTCCAGATGACATAGCCCGGGGTGGGCTCTCCCACGAGCTTGGCGAGGCCGGTGGCGCGCATGCCGTAGGGGAACATCTCCGCGTTGGAGAACGACGAGTCTCCCATGAGCACGACAATCGGCTTGTTCCACGGCTGGCGTCCCTCAAGGATGGGGGCGGGGACCACATAGCCGCCGCGGGGGGAGTTGGTGGCGTAGGGCTTGAAGCGCAGCCAGGAGATCAGGGTATCGCCGATATTGCCGCCGCCGTTCTCCCGGACATCGATAATCATCGCGTCCTTGCCCTCGGCCCACTCGTAGAACTCCCGGACAAACTGCTGCTGGTTCTGGCCGCCCATCCCCGAGATATGGACATAGCCTACTTTCCCACCCGATGCCTGCTCGACCTGCTTGCTCCGCGCCTCGATTCGGTTGCGGTAGTGCAGGTCGCTCCACTCGGCCTCGCTCAGGGCCTTGTAGGTGACGGTCCGGGCACCGTCGCGGCCCGGCTTGTCGTTGACCAGGAGCGTGAAGTCCCGCTCGCCCTTGTCGTTGAGGACGCTGTAGAGGTTCTCATCAAGCGTGACATCCACCCCATCAATGGCGACAATGTACTCCCCGGGCTTGATCCGGGTCTTCTCGTAGCTGCCGGGCGCGCGCTTGGGGACCTCTTTCACACGGATGCCGGGGCCGACATAGCTGTAGTCAAAGTACACCCCAAGCTGCGCCGTGCTCGGGCCGATCGTGGTTCCGGGCGCGGCGCTCACCTCGGAGTGGCTGGCCTCGAGCTCCCCGAGCAGGAGGTTCCCCAGGTTGGCCATCTCCTCGCGCGTTCCCACACCCTCCAGCATCGGCTCGTAGCGTGCCTTGAGGGCCGCGAAGTCGCGCCCGTGGAAGTTGGGGTCGTAGAAGCGGGTGTTGTAGCTCCGCCAGAGCTGGTTGAAGGCGGCCTGACGCAGGGCGCGCAGGTTCTGGATATAGGACGCGCTGAAGCCGATCAGGCTGGGCTGGGCACCGGGGACACGGGTGCGTAGGGAGAAGAGCTGGCCCCCGCGCTGGAAGTAGGCCATGTCGCCCGCGGCGCTGATCCGCAGGTTCCCGATCCCCCCGATCCCGGTGAGCGGCCGGACCTCTTTGCCGTCGTAGGAGGCGGCCCAGACATTGCCGCCGGAGAGGAAGTAGAGGGTTCCGTCGGAGTCGGTGAGCTGGAGATCGGCCTCGGGCGGGGTGCTGCTGAGCTTGCGGAGGCGGTAGTGGACATCCTCAAAGTCGATGGTCACCTGCACAGGGTCGCCAGGCTTGATGTACTTCACCTCCAGCTCCGCGCCGCGTGCCTCCTCGCGGGTGAGCGGGAGAACCCAAAGCCCATTGCTACCGTCGCGGTTGCTGCCGAAGTAGAGGTAGCGGCCATCGGCGGACCAGGTGGGGGCGCTGTGCGACGCATTCAGGCGGGTGACATTGATCGGGTCGGTGCCATTGCTCTTGGCGATATAGAGGTTCGTCCCCCCGGACTCGCGGCCCCGGCGGGTAAAGGCGATCCAGCGCTGGTCCGGCGACCACGCGACCTCGCCCTGGACATCGCCGGCGATTGTGAGCAGGCGGGTCGGGGGCGCGGAGAGATCGACCGGGCAGGTGTAGAAGCCCGCGCCCTCCTCTTCCTTGCCCTTCACCCAGAAGCCTAGGGTCTTGCTGTCCGGGGAGAGGATCGGGGTGCTGGCATCGGAGCGGCCCGTCCAGACCGGCTTGACCGCCTTGGTGGCCACCTCCATCGCAAAGACCCGCTCGTTGCCGTTGCGGTCCGAGACAAAGAAGAGAGTCTTGCCGTCCTTGCTCCAGCAGAGGTCGTGGTCGGTGCCGGGGTAGTCCGTGAGACGCGTCGCCTGGTCGGCGTTGCGGCTCTTGGCTTTATCGACCGGGATGGTCCAGAGCTCGTCGCGCAGGACAAAGGCAAAGGTCTTGCCATCGGGGCTGATCCGCGCCTCGCTGACATCGGCGTTGCTGATGACACTGCGCTGCTCGGCGTTGCTCTTGTCATCGCCGCCGCAGAGCAGGGAGAGCTTGATCGGCTCGTTGCTACCCGCCTTGAGCAGGTAGAGGTCGGTGCCGTGCTCAAAGGCGATATCCCCGGACCTGCGCGCCACGGAAGGAAAACGCACCGCGCTCCCCACAAACTGCGTGAGCTGCTTGGGCTTGCCGCCGCCTGCGGGAAAGGCCCAGAGGTTCGGGGTGCGCTTGGGGCTATCGTCGAGCTTGGGCGGTGTCTTGCCCAGCAGCGTGACACTGGGGCTCTCCTCACCGTAGGTCACACAGACAATGCTCTTGCCATCGGGGAGGAAGTGGGGGTAGAGGTGCTGCCTGCCATCCTCGACCAGGGGACTGCTCTTCCCTGAACTCAGATCCTCGGTCCAGAGCTGCGCGGCGGCGGAGCCACTGTAGCGCGGCCGTGTCCAGGGGAAGCCATTGCGCTCGTAGACTAGCCGGGTGCCATCGGGCGAGAGGGTGGGGCGGTTGAGCTTCTTGAAGTCCTCGGCGAGCTTGGTGAAGCGGCGGGTCGCCAGGTCCAGGGAGAAGACCGTGTCGTAGGGGCGGTCGCGGCGGCTGACAAACAGCAGGCTCTTGCCATCGGGGGACCAGTCGGTGGGGGACTCGGTGCCACCCGCAAAGGTCAGCTGGCGTGGCGTCCCCCCCTCCGCCGGCACGACCCAGATATCCGACGAGCCCGTGCGGTTGGACTGAAACGCGATCCACTTGCCATCGGGGGAGAACACGGGGTAGGCATCGTACTCCGCGTGTGTGGTCACCGGGTAGGCGCGCCCGCCGCTCGACGGTGACACCCAGATATCGCCCCGCCAGACAAACGCCAGCTTGCTCCCATCGGGAGAGAGCGCCGGCATCCGCGCCCCCACCACGGGCTTGTCCACGGGGGGAGTCAGCTGAGCCAGTGCTAGAGAGCAAGGCGCAAAGCAGAGGGCAAGAGAGAGCGTTCGTCGCAGGGTTTGCATAGAGGGCATTGTACCTTTTGGCGTAGGATTCCCGGACAGGCGGCCCGGACAACGAATGAAGCCCGGACAGATTTGCCCGGACACTCGTTGTCGATCCTGCCCCCTGTGCAGGCTAGGGCGGGTTTTGGTCCGTCTGTCTAGTGCGGGAAACATTTCCCCGTCCCGCTTGGTAGAGTACATTGGGAGAATCGATTGCACATGAGAGTTGTTTTAGAAGAGGCCCACCGCGGCTATCAGGTCACCATCCGTGAGACACCCCGAGTTGCCTATATCGGGCGAAGCCCGCTCCGACAGTGGAGCTACCGTGCGCTGGTCAACAATGAAGATATCTCCGCGCACGTGGTCACGCAGGGCCTCAAGCCCACCCAGATCGCCGAGAACGTCAAGCGCTTCCTCGATACCCAACTGACACACTAGCAAGTTTAAGCCTGAGGAGGGCCTCGCGGAGCTGCTGTCGAACTTGGTTGCTGGAGGACGAAGGAAAACCATGGCGGCTTTTGATAGGCTCAACGACGGCACACAGAGCGCACCGCGCTTGCGGGTGCAGCAGACTCTCTGGGGGATGGTCAAGCTCCCGATGAACGGCGCGGCGGAGTGGACACTCGACGAGAAGTTCGCGCGCTGCAAGGCGGCAGGCTTGGAGGGAGTCGAGTGCTGGCTGGACGACAGCAACGAAAAAGACGTGACCGAGGCGCTCCAGCGCCATGGGCTGCGGCTTGCCCTGGGGCACCGGCCCTTTAAAATCGACGACACACAGCGGCTGATCGAGCGTGCGGTGCGGGTCGGGGCAGACTATGTCATGGCCCAGCCCGCCGATGCCTACACGCCCCTCGACGAGGTCGCCAAGCTGGTCACCGACGGCAGGAGGCTCGCCAACGACGCTGGCCTGTGCTACTTCGTGGAGACCCACCGCGGCAACTTCACCGAGACCATCCCCCAGACCCTAGCGCTGATCGAGCGCGTCCCCGAGATTCGCATCACCGCCGATCTCTCGCACTTTGTGGTGGTCGGGGAGTTCTACGGCTGGGAGGCGGAGCGCGCCCACGAGCGGATGCTGCCGATCCTAGAGCGTGTCTCCCATATCCACGGCCGCATCAGCAACGGCGAGCAGGTGCAGGTGGACTGCGGCGATGGAAGCACGCCTTGGGCGCGGTTCTTTGTGAAACTCTGGACGATCGCGATCCAAAGCTGGAAAGCCGCCGCCGCCCCCGGCGATATCCTCCCGTTCTCGTCGGAGCTTGGCCCCCCGCGCTACGCCATCACCACCCCCGACGGCAAAGAGATCTCCGACCGCTGGGAGCAGGGCCTGCTGATGACCCGCCTCGCCCAAGAGGCCTGGGACGCGGCCCCCTGACCCCCAAGATTGGGGGAACCGTAAGGACTCCGATTCCGCATATTTCCCCCACGCGTGGGGGTCAGGGGGCCACTGGGTGCGGTACCATAGAGACGCTATGCCAAAACGCGCTGAGCCCATCACCGATCCCGCAGACCTCCTGCACCTGCTGGGGCGCTTTTTTCTTTGCCTGGTCGCCAATATCATGGTGGTCTACAGCCTCGTGCAAAAGAGCTGGGTCTCGGTGGGGGTGCTCGCGGCGGGCTCCCTCTTTCTGCACCGTAGCACGATCGTGCTGTGGAAGAAGCTCAGCGCTGAGCGCCAGCAAAAGCTCGCGGAGCGGGAGGCACAGCGCCAGTGATCCCCCGCCAGCGTGTGCGCCCTAAGCCTACCAAAGCGGCCGAAAAGATTATCCTGACCGTCTTGAGCATTCGTGTTGTCATTGGACTACTTGTTTTTTCGAGCATCACGGTTATCGCGTTTCAGGCAGAGCCGCACTTTGGCTGGATTATGCTGCTCATTACCTTGGCATTCGCCGGAGTCACCGGCTCGATTTTATGGAAAGCCCTGCGCCAGTTCAAGGTGCGCTATGGAGCGGAGAAGAAGTAAGTGACGATTTCCTGTGCGGTGTTTGTGGATGGGGTGCGGCAGGGGGAGAATGGGATCGACCTCTGTGGCCTGACCGAGGGCTTTGGGTTTCCTAGCCTCCCCGTGACTCTGGAGAAGATGCCCCTCTTTGTAAACCTAGAGCTCGACGCTACGGACCTGGGGAGAGCGTGTCGGCTGGAGTTTCACCTGCTCTCGCCCAGTGGTCAGGCGCTCGACTCGCCCAACTGGCTGGACTTCACGCTCCCGAGCGAGGAAGACACCGTGACCGCCAAGCTCCTGCCCACCCTGGACCTGACCTTCCATCACTTTGGGGTACACACCCTGGAGATCCGCCACGACGACACCATGCTCCAGCGCCTCCAGCTCACGATCACCCAGCAAGGACTACGCAAATGAAAAAGCTCGCTCTCTCACTCCTGGCGACTGTCGCGGTTGCCTCGGTCTCGCACGCCTGGGGAGGCGTCGGGCATACCTATGTCGCCAAGCTCGCCGTGGACTCCCTGCCAGACTCGTCGCTCAAGACCCTCTTTCTCCTCAACAAAGACTGGTTCGCCGCTGCCTCGTCGCACCCCGACCGCTGGCGCAACCGTCCCGATAGCGCGGAGGCGCCGCGGCACTTCCTCGATGGCGAGCGCTTTGGCTTCGGGGCGGATCTCAGCAAGATTCCCCAGGACTTTGCCGCGGTTCAGAAGCTGCGCGACTACATGAAGCTCCGCAGCGATGGCATGAACCCCTGGACCGTGCGCCGTATCTACCAGCTGCTCGTGCTGGCGATGCGGGAGAAGCGCTGGGACGATGCCATGGTGCAGGCGGCCTATCTCTCGCACTATGTCGCCGATGCCCACGTGCCCTTCCACGCCACGGAGAACTACGACGGCCAGCTCTCGGAGCCGTCGCAGAAGGGAATCCATGCGCGCTTTGAGTCCGTGATGCTGGAGAAGAGTGTCGCCTACTCCGAGCTCAAGCCGGGGACCATCACCCTCCAAAAAGACCCGGTCGGGGCGGCGTTTGCGATCTTACAGGCGAGCATCAACGAGGTCCCGGCGATCCTAGCGGCGGACAAAAAAGCGAGCGCGGCGGCGGGCGGCGATACCTTCGCCGATGCCTACTGGAGCGCCTTCACGCCCGTGGCCAAGCCCATTGCGGTCAAGCGTCTGGAGAAAGGGGGCGTCGCGCTGGCGAGCCTGATCGCGAGCGCCTGGCAAGAGGCCGGTCGCCCGACCCCGCCCGCGGCCTTTCGCGCCAAGAACAGCAGCCTGCCCTACGCCCCCGAGTTTGTTCCGCGCGGCCAGACCCCGCCGCCCGTGATGCCCGTGGTCACCGACGAGCAAAAAGCGGCGGCGCGCAAGGGAGCGCTCACGTTCCATATCGAGTCCGAGGCGCTGGGGCGCTTTGTGCCCTGCACGGTCTTGCTCCCTAAGGACTACTGGCAGTCCGGCAATACCAAGCGCTACCCCGTGCTCTACCTGCTCCATGGCGCGTTTGGCAAGCACACCGACTGGCTCAAGAACGCAGGGACCGCTGCCTACCTCGCCGACCTGCCGCTGATTGTCGTGCTCCCGGACTCCCAGGGCGACTCGTTCTACCTGGACTCGCCCGGCTTTGGGAAGTGGCAGACCTACTTCGAGAAAGAGCTGATGCCCGAGGTGGAAGGGACATTTCGGACGATCAACAAGCGCGAGGGGCGTGCGATCGCGGGGCTCTCGATGGGGGGCTACGGCTCGTGGCACCTGGCGCTGGACAACCCCGGTAAGTTCTGCGCTGCGGCGTCGCTCTCGGGGGTCGTGGGCTGGGGCGAGGGCAAGCCGATCATGAACTTTGTCCAGAAGATCTACCCCACCGACACGGACAAGCGCTACACCACCAATGCGGTCTGGCCCAAGATCGAGAAGCTGACGGCCAAAGACGGCACCTGGCGCGGTCCGGTGCTCTACTTCGACTGCGGCAAGGACGATTTCCTGATCCAGATGAACCGGGACATGGAGCGCCGCCTTATTGAGCGCGGCCTGCCCTTCGAGTTCGCGGAGTTCGACGGTGCCCACACCTGGCCGTACTGGGACGAGCACCTGCGCGATGTCCTCAACTTCACCCTGCGCCATGTCGCTCCGCCCACGGAGAAATAGCGGAGGATGTACGCCTTTAAGCTAGAGCCACAAGTCAGCGCCGAAGAGTACCTCGAACGGGAACGCACTGCGGAGCATCGCAGTGAGCGAATTGACGGGGTGATTGTCGCGATGGCCGGGGCATCGGTTGAGCATGTTGATATTGTGAGCAACCTGCTTGGTGCTCTTCAGCCCCTCCTGCGAGCTCGGGGATGCAGGGCGATGGCGAATGAGATGCGGGTAGAGGTTCTTGGGGGGCACTACCTCTATCCCGATCTTGTGATTACCTGTGCGACACGCACCTACGCCGACAACACGCTGGATATCCTGACAAATCCTGAGATCGTGATTGCGGTTCTCTCACCGAGCACCGAGGCACTGGATCGTGGCCGTAAATTTCTCCTCTACCGGCAGATCACCTCGGTGCAGGAGTATATTCTGGTTTCACAGGATAGGGCTCTCGTGGAGTCGTACAAGCGCGAGGCCAATGGGCTCTGGACCTACCGAAGCATAGAGGGGCTTCATGATACGCTGAGACTGGAATTCCTAGGGGCTGAGGTTCCTCTCGCAGAGGTTTACGACGGTGTCTTCTCTGACGAGAGCCGTGATCCCGCCTGAGGTTCTGGCACGCTATGCCGAGCCGCACCGGCGCTACCACACGGTGCGGCACCTGCGGGCGGTGCTAGGGGCGCTCCACCGCTGGCTTGGGCCGGAGCTACCCAGCTCACTACGAACCGCCGCCCTCTGGCACGATGCGGTCTACGATCCCAAGGCTCACGACAACGAGGAGCAGAGCGCGGCGCTGGTCGTGGGCGATCCACGGGCCGCCTTGCTCATCCTCGCCACCAAGAGGCACGAGCTGCTGGACGAAGGCGAGGACATGCGGCTCCTCCTGGATGCCGATCTCTGGATCCTAGGCGCTGCGCCGCGCGCCTACCGGCGCTACGCGGCTCTCATCCGGCAAGAGTACACGCATGTCCCTGACACAGCTTATCGAGCCGGGCGTGCGGCGGTGCTGGAGCGTTTTTTGCAGCGCCCTCGGCTCTACTTTGGCCCCTTCCCCGAGCGCGAGGCACGGGCACGGGAGAACCTCGCGGCCGAGCTTAGCCGCTTGCGCACTTGAGCAGGGCGCTCTGGAGGCTCTTGGGCTTCCAGCTCGCGACTTTATGTGGCCCCGCCTTGCCTTTTTGAAAGGTTTGGGTGGCGTAGCGGATGCCGAGGTATCTTGGTTAGCTGGGACAAGAAAGCCGAACTCTATCTGGCCCAAATCAAGCTCGCTTGTGCATTGCTATGGTTCCGCCGACTGCATCGACTACAGGCAACTGAGACCGTCTAGGAGTTCTGTTATAGATTTTTAGGAAGAGGCTTCCCCATCTCCCATAATCAAACAAACGGTGAATTTCACGCACACAAGCGAGGCTACCGCTCCGATGGGCAAAGTTTCACCAAACTACCAGGAGAACCACTTTTAAGAACGGTTTGACAACTGGTGTGGATTTGCCTAATTACTCTGTGTGTCAAGGCTTAAGATAGGAAAGATCTCTTTTAATATCCAATTCCAAAATAGTATTTTCATGTCATTATGGGATTTCATGTAGGTCCCTGATAGGTAAAGTTCACCCATGGTGAATATGTCAACCTGATCATATATACTGCCATCATTATCAATAATTTCAAAATCTATAAAATGTAAATAATTTTTCTGTAATCATGAGATAAAACCATGAACGCTATTTTTAAAGATAAATCAATGAAATTAATATAGTGGTTTATAAATTCTCCATGATTTTTATGATGATTTATTTCATATTTCACCTTCTCAATGTTTTCCTGGCATTTATCTAATGCTTTATGAAACATATTTTCGTCAATATACCCATCATTATAATTATTACAAATTTCAGCGATATCACTAGGAAACATGCCTTTTAATACCGAAGCCATAGCGTTAACATCTTCTTTATAATGACAAGTATAAAAATCATTGAATAAATCTAGTAATTTTATTTTGAAATCAATGCTTGATTTGAGGTAAATAAAGTATTCTAGATTGAATTTGGTTCCGAATCTAATCAATGGATTGTCATTTAATTGAAATTTTATTTGTTTTTCGATTTGTATTAAATCCATATCGTCACATTTAATTTCTAGTATATTTTTGTGGACATCTTTATTAAATACATGAACTTGATGAGGATCCGCAATAATAATTCTTCTCTGAGTTGCTTGGCTATATAAAGTTAACCATTCTTAGCCGCTTGCGCGCTTGAGGAGAGCGCTCTGGAGGCTCTTGGGCTTCCAGCTTGCCACTTTATGCGGCCCCACCGCGCCTTTTTGAAAGGTTTGGGTGGTGTAGCGTATGCCTGAGGGCAAGAGGGTGTAGCGGGTGAGGAGAAGCAGGCCGTCCACCTCAAACGCGGAGAGAAGCTCGTTGTCTTCTAGAACGGCATCCAGCAGAATGCCATTTTTCTCATCCATCGCAAAGGCACCAGGCTTCTCCGCCACGGCCACAAGCTCGTAGCCGCGCTCGGGCTGGCCGGAGTAGGCGATCACCCAGCTCCAGCGGCCCTTTTCTTTCGGCGCGATCCGAAGCTCCATGGGGGAGGTTGGAGGGAAGTTCTTGAGGGGCGGGCGCAGGGTCAGGCTGCCGCGCCAGACCCCGTGCCAGCTCTCGGGGAGCACCTACTTGCCCTTGGCCTTCTTCGGGGCCGGTTTAGTGGGCTTCTCGGCGGGGGCGGCTGGTTTCACGGTGGGAGCAGGCTCCTCCCCGATAAACTTCAGGGTCCCTAACATCCTGTCCAGGTCCTTAGAGCGCAGGTCCCACTGCTCGTTGGTGGTGCCAAAGAGGATGAGCAAGACCTTGTTCTTGGTCGCCACAAAGACCAGGCGCCCCGTGACCTCATCGTTGGCCTCGGGCACATCCAGGCTGAAGAGGCAGGCAAGGGCATCGTGGTTGGCGAGCTTGACCTTGGCGGTCTTCTGCACCACAAAGCCGGGGATGATCTTCTCAATAATGGCCGTGATGGTCTTGGCATCGCCCTCCGGGAGCTCGCCGGGCTTGTAGAGGCCTGTCTTATCGGCAGGAAGGGCGAGGATCGCCATGCCATCGACCACGTGGATGGTCAGGCTCCTATTGTTGGACTGGAAGCCCAATTTGCTCTTAGACCACTGTCCACGGAGCTCGAAGTCTAGGCCGGGGGCCAGCTTTTCCGGGGGGACGATATCGTAGCCGGGGACGGTCTTAAACGTGATCCCGAGGTTCTCTAGAACGACCTTTTCCTGCGCCTGTGCGGGAGAGAGTGTGCCAACAACAAGAGAGAGCGCGGCAAGCGCAGTGATGCATTTCATAGAACGGTGATCCTTCCGAGGAATTATACCGGTGTACGGGCATAGACCGCCATATCCCGCAGGTTTCCTGTCAGATCACGCGACCAGTTTTTTAAGCAGCCCTCGTAGAGGTAGCTACAGCGCTCTGCAACCTGCGCCGATGCGGTATTTCGTGGGTCACAGTCGAGCTGAATGCGGGCCAAACCCAGCTCTTCCAGCCCATAGCGAGTGAGCTCTTGGACTGCCTCGGTCATCAAGCCAAGGCCCACAAAACGCGTGTCGAGCCAGTAGCCGACTCCCGCCTTGGGAACGCCCCACTCAATCTCAAAGAACGAGAGCTTCCCGACAAACGCGCTGTCGGCTTTCTGGTAGAGGCTAAAGTGCAGTGCCTTACCCTGCGCGTTGGCGTCCCGCGCCTCGCTCTGCCGCTGGGCGCACTGCTCCAGAGTCGGGAGCCCGGTGCGTGTCCAGTAGAGCCACGGGGTCAGCTCCGGCCAGCTGTGCGCCATCGACTCCAGCACCATCGCCGCCTCCCCCGGCTCCGGCCAGCGCAGCCAGAGCCGCGGGGTCTCCAGCGTCTCCGTGAGCTTAGGAGGCATCTTGGAATCTCTCGGGATAGAGAATCTTGTTGGGACAGGGAAACGTGAACGGGTGCCAGGTATCCGAGCTTGGGGCGCAGTACTCGGGCTTGGGCGACCCCGGCCGGAACCGATAGCCTGCCTCTATCATTGCCTCCGCCACCCTCCAGGGATCGCTTGCGGAGCGGAAGTAGCCTGCGGGGCTGGCGAAGATCGCCTCAATGGCCTCAGGTGTCGCGATCTGGCAGAGCGCCTTGGCGGCGGCGGAGGGGACATTGGGGCGCTTGGCAAGAATTGCCCGTCGTAGCGCCTCGACCGCAGGGCCGTAGCGGCGTTTTCCCAGGCTCTCCGCAGCGTCTTCTGCAACGTAGAAGTCTCTATCGTCCAATAGCGGGATGAGCTCGGCGCTTTGCTCCCACGGCAGGAGAAGGCAGATCAAGCGTGATGCCATCAGGCGCTCGTCGGAGTCTGTTTCATCTTGCAGTAGTAACTGGAGCTGAGCCACGACGCCTTGCTCTTCTACCGGCGAAGCTGTCGTTTGTTGAGGAGGATAGTCGCCTGTGAGGGCACCATAAGCAAAGCCACGATGGCCTGCACGTTTCTGAGCACGAAGGAACGACTCTAGCGAACGAAAGAGAACCGGGTAGCAGGTATCGGCGTGCATGAGCAGACCGACCCGACCTTGGAGAGGCCCGTCAAGCCAAAGAAAAAGATGGTTAGACTCATCGTCGGTCCAGAAACAACCCCAGCGGTCAGGGATGCACGCGCGGAGGGCAACGGAGAAAGCGAGATCGTCATAGATGAAATTGCCTACGTCCAACACTTCGGCAATGGTCATCAGGCGGAAGAACTGCCCGCCGTATCCCTCATCTGCTTCGTGTTCGTCTTCTTCCTCTTCGGAGTAGAGCCACTCCCCCATGCCGTTGTGGTCACGGTAGAGGGCGACAATGTCGTCGGGGAGGGGAGCACCCAGCGCCTCGGTGAGCTGGGCTAGCTCTTGGTCGGTGGCTCCGGGGTGGAGGGGCGCGCCCTTCTCCCGGAGCCAAGAAATCAGCTCGGTGATCATCGGTTAGCGCTGGACACGCCCAGAGCCGTCGCCTTTGAGGAGGGTTTCGACCTCGGCGAGCTTGATGTAGCTGAAGTCTCCGATAATCGAGTGCTTGAGGCAGCTGGCGGCGATGGCGAACTCGATGGCGTCTTGGGCGGACTTGCCATTGACCAGCGAGTAGATCAGGCCCGCCGCGAACGAGTCGCCGCCACCCACACGGTCTACGATGTCGATATCGTAGTGGCGGGAGAAGTGCGCGGTGCTGTCGGTGTAGAGCATGCCGGACCAGCCGTTGCGGCTCGCGGAGTAGGACTCGCGGAGGGTGATGGCGACTCCCTTGAGGTTGGGAAAACGCGCGACAAGCTTCTGTGCGACCTCGATATAGCCGTCGTGGGAGAGCGCGCCGCTGGTGAGGTTGGTGTCCGCCGCCTTGATCCCAAAGACCGTCTCCGCGTCCTCTTCGTTGGCGATGCACCAGTCCACGTAGGGCATCAGCTCGCCCATGACTCTCCCGGCCTTCTCGCTGCTCCAGAGCTTCTTGCGGTAGTTAAGATCGCAGCTCACCGAGATACCGCGCTCCTTGGCCGCCTTCGCGCCCACGATCGCCGCCGCCGCCGCGCTGTCGGAGAGAGCGGGCGTGATTCCGGTGGTATGGAACGCGGTCGCGCCCTCGAAGATCTCGTCCCAGTTTAGCTCGTCTGGGGTGATCTCGGCGATAGCGCTATTGGCCCGGTCGTAGAGCACGGTCGAGGCCCGCTGCGACGCGCCCTTCTCCACAAAATACACGCCCATGCGCTCGCCGCCCCGGAGGATCTTGGTGGTATCGACGCCGAGGCCGCGCACTTGGTTGATAAAGGCCTGCGCCACATCGTTCTTGGGCAGGCGGGTCACAAAGCGGGCATCGAGGCCCAGCTGCGCCAGGGAGACCGCAACATTGACCTCGGCACCGCCGAAGGTCATCTCTAAAGACGTGGCCTGGAGCAGGCGCAGGTAGCCAGGAGGGCAGAGGCGAAGCATGACCTCGCCGAAGGTAACGACTCGTTTCATGGGGCTATTGTACAACGCCAGGACGGAAATCGTCCGGCTATGGGGTCTTCGGCCGTTCGCTTCGCTCAGATTTATTTGACAAATGATTTACTCTGCGGTAAAAAATTTAACTGGTGAGTAAAGTGATTTGTGAGAGCCTGCGTGAGCGCCAGCGGCAGCAGCGCGCCGATGCCATTCTCGATGCGGCGCGGGAGCTGACCCTGGAGACCGGCTACGAGGCGCTGACCATGGATGCGCTCGCGGCACGGGCGGGGGTGACCAAGCCGACCCTCTACGCCCACTTTCCCAATAAAGAGGCGATCGCGGTAGCCTCGGTGGTGCGCAATATCCAGCGCGGCCAGGAGAGTCTGGCACAGCTCGACCCGACCCTCTCCCCACTCGCGCGGCTGGAGACCTACTTTCGCTGGGCGCTGCGGAGCAAGTTTATTGAGCGTCGGATGGTCTCGTTTGGCGGCGCGCCCGTGGCGGTGATCCGCACCAACCCGGCGTACCAGGCGGCATTTCGGCAGATGATGGACAACCTGGGCGAGATTGTCGAGGCGGGAAAGGCCTGTGGCGAGATCGCCGTGGACCTGGATACCCGCACCGCGCTCCAGGCCTTTGTCAGTGTGGTCCGGGACCCGGACTACGACGACCTGCTCCGCAGTGGAGCGGTCACGTCCGACACGCTGGTAGAGACCCTGGTGACGGTTCTGATCCATGGTTTGAGGAGAGAAAAGTGATACCGATAGTCTGGGTGCAGGAAGCGCCCCAAGAGAGAGTCGAGAGATTCACGCTGGAGCGGGCGGTGGCCCAGGCGCTGGAGCGGAGCACGAGTGTCAAGAACGCCAAGCGCGCCGTGGAGGCCGATAGCAAGCGCGCGGATGCCACGGCCACGGCGCTCAAGCCGACCCTCTCGGCCAGTGCCAGCGCCCTGCGCTTCGACAGCCCGACTCGGATTGTCTTCACGCCCGGAGCCGCGCCCTTCACCGCCCTGCCCGATCACACCGAGACTCTCGCGATCACGCTGGCGCAGCGGCTCGACCTCTACGGCCAGGTACGTACCGCGACCAGCCAGGCGCGGCTCCAGAGCCTCGCGGATACGTTTGGGGTGGAGGGAGCGGTGCGCGCCAAGACGCTCCAAGCCCGGCTGACCTACTTTGGCCTGCTCAAGGCACGCGACCAGGTGAGCGTGGCCGCGGCGGCGCTGACGGCGGCACAGGCGCAGCAGAAGCAGGCACAGACCCTCTTCGACGGCGGCATCGGCCAGAAAGTGGACCTGCTCCGCGCCAACACCGCACTGGTCCAGGCCGAGCAAGCGGTCGAGGTCGCCAAGAACGGCGAAGCCGTGGCTCGGGCGGCGTTCAACGATGCGGTGCACCTGCCGCTCGACACCAAGATCGAGCTAGAGCACGTGGCGACCGTCCCCGACCTCCCCGACGAGACCACGGTCAACAGGCTCGCCGAGAGCCGCGACGATGTCTTGCAGGCGGAGACCCTGGCCCGTGCGACCGAGCTCGGCGTGACCCTGGCGCGGGTGGCTGACAAGCCCAGTGTCGCGCTCCAGGCAACGGGGAACTACTACCCAACCACATCGTTCCAGTACCCCCGCCAGCGCACTGCGGCGGTGGGAATCTCGCTGAACATCCCGCTCAGCGATGGGGGGCTCACCCGGGCTCGCACCGACGAAGCCCGGCTGCGGGCGGAGAGCGCGCAGGGGCTGGTGGGGATCACCAAGGGCAACGCCGCGCTGGAGGCCCGGCAGGCCTACCTGAACCTACGCACCGCCCTGAAGCAGATCGAGACCGCACGCGCCGCCGCCGAGCAGGCACGCGCCGCCCGCGATCTGGCCCAGGTGCGCTACGCCGGGCAAGTGGGGCTCTTTCTAGAGCTCAGCGATGCCCAGGCCGCGCTTGTCCGTGCCGAGAACGCCGCAGTCGATGCCCTCTACGACTACCACAGCGCCCGCGCCCGCTTTGAGAGCGCCATAGGAGAGAAAACAAGATGAGTCAAGCACCCGTTCCTACCCCAGAGACCCCCAAGCGCCGCTCGCCCGTGCCGCTGATTCTGCTGGTCCTCGTGCTGGGCAGTGGCGCGGTCTATGGCGCGCAGCAGTACGTCTGGGGCCGGACGCATGTCCAGACCGACGATGCCTACCTCACGGGGAACCTGGTAAATGTCAGCCCGGTGATCGGTGGCACGCTCTCGGCGATCACGGTCTCGGAGGGCGATGAAGTGAAAGAGGGGCAGCTCCTGGCAACCCTGGACAGTGACTCGCAAAAGGCCGCGCTCGCTCAGGCGGAGGCAGCGCTCGCGGCGATGAAGAGCCAGGTGCCACAGGCCATTGCGAATTTGGAGTTCCAGAGCCGCTCGACCGATGCCGCGATCCAGCGTGCCCGCTCCGCCGAGGCGATCCAGCAAGCCCGTACCCAGAGCGCGCAGGCCCAGGTCGCCCTCGCGGACAAGACCAGTACCAGCCAGCTCACTCAAGCGCAGCGGCAGCTCGCCGCCGCAAAGGCCCAGGCCGCGCAGGTCGGGCTGCAGGCCGAGGCGGCCGCCGCAACGGTCCACCAGCTGGAGGCACAGGCCGATACCGCCCGTGCCGGGCTGGCCGGAGCAAAGAGAGCAGTCGAGACCGCGCGAAAGGGCGTGGACGTGATCGCCGCGCGCCTCTCGGGTGCCGAGGCCGATGTCGAGAAGACCAGCCGCGACGAGGCACGCTACAAGGGGCTGCTGGAAAAAGACGCCGTGACGCGCCAGCAGTTCGAGGCGATCCACTCCCAGGCCGAGGGGGCACGGTCCAACCTCGCGGCGCTAAAGGAGCAAGTGGCGCAGGCGCAGTCGCAGGTGGCACAGGCTGAGTCCCAGGTGGAGCAGGCCGCGTCGCAGGTGAAGAGTGTCGAGTCTCAGGTTCTCCAAGCACGCGCCGCCCACGCCGCTGCAACCCAGGCCGCGCAGGCCGCGAAGGAGCAGGCGAAGGTGGCGGAGGCCGGAGTCGGGCTGGCGCGGGCAGGCGGCGGCCAAGTGGCGGTGCAGGCCGGAAACCTCGCCGCGACCACCGCACAAAATCCTCAGCTCGCCGCCGAGCTCGCCACGGCCAACGCGGGACAGTCCCAGGTAACCGCCAAGCGCGAGGCAGTCAACGCCGCCAAGACCCAGGTGGACCAGGCCGCCGCGCAGGTCGCCAGTGCACGCAAGGCACTCGCCAACACCACCCTCAGCTCGCCCACGGCTGGGATTGTCGTGAAGAAGACGGCCAATGTCGGGGCGGCACTCGCGCCAGGCCAGACCATCCTCACCCTGACCCAGGGCAAGACTGTCTGGCTGACCGCGAACTTCAAGGAGACCCAGGTGCGCGACCTTCGGATCGGGCAGCCGGTGACGGTCCACGTAGACGCGCTACCCAACAAGACCATTATCGGCCATGTCGCGGTGATCGGGGCCGCGACCGGCGCAACCATGAGCCTGCTCCCCCCCGACAACGCGACCGGCAACTTCACTAAGGTGGTCCAGCGCATCCCCGTCAGAATCGCCCTCGATGGGGACCTCGACGGCCTCTCCCAGGGCATGAGCTGTGTCGCTGTGGTCGATACCGCGGATAAAACCGAGCACTCCGAGCGCATCCTCAAGGGCTGGGACGGCAAGAAATGATGCCAAGCACGGTTAGCCCGTACCGGTGGTGGATTCTGCTGGGGCTTTGGGCATCGGCGGTGATGGAGGTGCTCGACACCACCATTGTCAATGTCTCGCTGCCCCAGATGGCAGGGAACCTCAACGCGACCACACAGGAGATCGCGTGGGTGGCTACCGGCTACATCCTCTCCAACGTGGTCGTGCTGCCCATGACGGCGTTCCTGGCGGGGCGCTTTGGGCGGCGCAACTACCTCATCGCGTCTATCGTGCTCTTTATTGTCGCCTCGTTCTTCTGTGGGACCTCGACCACGCTGGGGCAGATGATCCTCTTCCGCATCCTCCAAGGGGCGGGCGGCGCCGCGCTCCTCTCGACCGCGCAGGCGACCCTCCGGGAGATCTTTCCCCCGCAAGAGCAAGGCCTTGTCCAGGCGATCTTTCTGATCGGGATCGTGGTCGCCCCGACAGTCGGCCCGACCCTCGGAGGCTGGATCACCGACAACTACAACTGGAACTGGATCTTCTACATCAACATTCCCCTCGGCTTGCTGGCACTGCTCCCCGTGACCGCGTTTCTGGAGGACTCGCCGTTTGGCCGTGGCAAGCGGCCGGCGGACTGGCTGGGGATTGGCCTGCTGACCGTGGGGCTGGGGTGCCTGCAGTATGTCCTGGAAGAGGGCAACAAGGACGACTGGTTCCAGAGCGAGCTGATCGTCAAGCTCACCGCGATTGGGACTATCGCCTTGGTCGCGCTGGTCTTCTGGCAGCTCTCGCCCAAGAACACCGCGCCGGTCGTGGACTTCAAGGTGCTCCAGAACCAGCAGCTCCGCGCCACACTCGTGCTCTTTCTGGTGCTGGGCTTTGGGCTCTACGGCGGGATCTTCCTCTACCCGCTTTTCACCCAGCTCGTGCTCGGGCTGACTCCCACGGCCAGCGGGCTCTCGCTCATGCCCGGCGGCTTTGCGACCATGGTCTCCGCGCTGATCTGTGGACGTCTCCAAGGCAAGGCCGACCCGCGGGTCTTGATCTGGATTGGGATGATCCTGTTCTGCTTCTCGATGTGGAACCTAGGGCACCTCTCGACCCTGATCGGCACCGACAGCCTGACCTTCACGTTGATTATCCGCGGCTTTGGGCTAGGCTTTCTCTTCACCCCGATCAACCAGATCGCCTTCTCCGTGCTCAAGCCCCAGGAAGTGCAGCAGGCGGCGGGGCTGATCTCGCTGACACGCCAGCTCGGCGGCTCGCTGGGGATCGCGATCCTTGGCACCTACCTGACCAACCAGACCCGCTTCCACCAGGCCATGCTCTCCGAGTCGCTCCACGCGGGAAACGCCGCCCTCGCCGAGCGCCAGTCGGCCCTTGCCGCGAACTTGGTGGCCCATGGGATGAGCCCCGTGCTCGCCAAGGGGGCCGCACTGGGCGGGATCGCGCGGCAGGTCGGGCTTCAGGCACAGACCATGGGCTTCAACGATGGCTTCTTCCTGATCCTGCTTAGCTTTGCCGCCGCTGCACCTATCGTGCTACGATTCAAACGTCCCGTCCCGGCCCAGACGGGCCGCGGCGGTGGGGGCGGAGGCCACTAGCTGTGTTACGGGCGGTGGTGATCGGAGCGGGCTTTGCGGGGGAGGGGCACACCCGCGCCCTGCAACACGCGGGTGTCGAGGTGGTCGCGCTCTGTGGGCGAGAGCTGCCCGTTGTGGAGGCACGTGCCACCGCACTGGGCGTGCCACATGCCTCCACGGACTGGTGCGCGACCCTGGAGCGCCTGCGCCCCGAGATTATCGCCCTCGCCACCCCCGCTGCCCTCCGCCGCGACGTGATAGAAGCCGCTGTGGCGCTTGATTGCCACCTCTACTGCGACAAGCCGCTGGCGACCACCACCGCGGAGGCACGGGCGCTCTGCTCTCTTGTGGAGAGCACCAGCCTACGCCATGCCTTTGCCGCAACCCGGCGCTACGATCCCAGTGTTGTCTGGCTGGCCGAGCTCGTGGCGCAGGGGACCATCGGGGCGATCACAAAGGCAACCTACCAGGTTCGTGCTCACCTTGCGCCGCCCCTGCCCTGGTCGTGGGCGCTCTCGCTGGAGCAGGGCGGTGGGCTCCTCAATGGGCATTTCCCTCACCTGCTCTCGATCTTAGAGCGTGTCCTCGCCGGTCCCGTCTGCGCCGCGACCGGCAAGGCCGCCTTTGCCATCTCCCAAGCCCCGGTTCTCCCCGGCATCCACGACTTCCGCGACTGGGGCGCTCGCGCCGACACGCTCACTCCCGATGAGCTCGCGCAGGCCGAGTGGCGAGAGTGCGATGCGGATACATCGTACGAAGCCCAGCTGCGCTTCGATACCCCCACTGGAGAGGTCTCGGTCGCGCTGGTCTCGGGCCCCTCGGTCACCGCGGGACAGCTCCGTCTTGTCGGTGAGCGAGGTACCCTGATCGCCGACGGCGAGGCCGCTTTTCGTATCTTCTTGGATGGAAAAGAGCTTCCCATCCCGTCGCGCCTCACCGCCGCTCTCCCCGCCCTCGACGGCGGCTGCCAGGACCGCTGGGCCGCCCTTGCCCAAGACTTTGTCGCCGACATTCGCGGAGAGCCACACGCCCCGTACCTGACTTTCCATGATGGCGTCCGCTACCAAGAAGCCGCCGAGGCGATACGCAGGGGGCACATCTGGGTACACTAAACCCATGAGTACGCCCTCGACACCAACCGAAAACACCGCTGGCCCTTGGCCGCGCTGCCCCGAGGCAGCCGCGTATTTCCAGGAGCTCTTTACCCGCTTCGCCGACCAGAACCCGCTTGTCGCGCAGCTGGCCCAGCGCCTCGCCGAGGATGCTGGGGTGGATATTCTTGCCTTAGTGGATCACTGGATTCTGCCGCCAAGTGAGGGCCTGACGGAGCACTGGGAGGCGCTGGGGCTGGTGAAAACGACGCTCCCCGAGGGCGATGAGGTCTGGGAGCATCCGGGCGCACGCCTGCCGCGGCTCCGGGTGAAGGCCAAGCGGACGACGCCGTGTTTGGCTCTTGGTGTCGAGAGTATCGCGGCGTTTGCGGCGAAGAATGACCTCGCCATCGAGGCCTGCCACGGCGACAACGACTCGGGCTACCAGTGTGCCCACCTCACTCTGCCCCATGGGGAGCTCATGCCGATTGTCCGTGTTGGCTACCGCGGCTTTGCGCCGCAGCCTGCCCCTGATGGCCTTGACGCCGCCCGCACTGACTTTGCGCAGCGGCCCCGCACCGACGACGAGCTCGCCACGATTGCGGCAGCCCAAGCACTGTTTGAGAAACATGCCGCCGTGCTGGGCCGTGGCCGGGCGACCGAGGAGTTCTTTGCGGCGGAGCGGGTCTACTACCTGGCACGCAACGCCGCGGCGCGCTGGCAGTATGCCCGGCAGGAGGCCGTGGGGATCGGCTGGGCCAACCACGACCACCACACCTACCGCTGCTCCCGCGCCGCCTTTCCCGCGCTGATCCGGCTCTTTGTGGCGATGGGCTTTCTCTGCCGCGAGCGCTTCTACGCGGGTGCCGAGGCGGGGTGGGGGGCACAGGTCCTAGAGCACCCCGAGAGCCGGGTCGTGATCTTCGCCGATGTCGATATCGCCCCGGAGGAGCTGGACCTGGACTTCGCTGCCGTGGAGCTGGCCCCCCGCACGACCCTGGGAACCATCGGTCTCTGGTGCGCGCTCCATGGCTCGTCGATTGCGCGGGCGGGGATGCACCATATCGAGTGTGAGTTTCTCTGCCAAAAAGTCAAAGACGATGCCCTTGTCGCGGGGTTTGGTGTCATGGCCCCCTTCACCGACCTGCCGATGCTCTGGCAAGCCTTCACGGTCGGGGAGCCCTGGCTCGTTCCCCACGAGCGCCTCGCGCCGCTGGTTGCCGCAGGGCACCTCACGAGCGAGCAGGCCGAGAAGTTCGCCACGACCGGCGCTCTGGGCAGCCACCTGGAGATTCTCCAGCGCTGGGAAGGCTTCAAGGGCTTCAATAAAACCGCGGTCAGTAGCATCATCCGCGACACCGACGCCCGGCTCGCCCCCTAGCCCCCACACGTGGGGGGAAGGGGGCGTGGAAGGCTACTCCTTGTGCCCCTCCGCCTTGGAGAACGTGACAACGGTCTTCTCGCCTTTTTTCGAGACACTCATGCTCAGGTTGGCCGTGGCGCAGAGTGTCTCTAGAGCGGTCTTGATCGGGACATTCTCAAAGGCGAGGACCTTGCTGGCGCTGGGAACGTCGCTGTCGATCGCAAAGACCAAGCCCGCTTGCTTGCACAGGTCCTCGATCAGGGTCTTGACATCACGCGGTGAGGTTGCATCGGCCTTGACCAGCTTGCTAGGCAAGAGCCCCATGTCCAGCCCCGCCATCGCGATGCCAAGCTCCGCACCACGTGCGGCCTGCGCGGCGATCATGGGGACATTGACCCCGAGGGTGGCGAGCATGTCCATCTTGCCCATCGTCCCCTGGAGCTTGACGACATGCACCATCACGGTATCGTCGACTTTCTCCGCCCACCAGCCGATCCCGAGTGCCTGGCAGAACGAGTCGAGGGCACGCGCCGCCGATGCCTTGGTGAGCTTCATGTTCAGAGCGCGCTCGGGCAGGTCCATCTCGGTTCCGCCAAACGGGTAGAACGCGGTGTCGATATCGTAGTCCACCCCGATCTGCTTGATGAGCTGCTGGAAGGCTTGCTCGGGCTCTGCATTTCGGAGCTCCAGGTCGATCTTGGTCTTCTCCAGCGCCTCACGGGCTTGCTTGGTGGTTTTATCCTTTACGGAGACAGGAAGGTTTGGGTTCTTGGCAGGGGCAGCGGCGCGCTGGCCGAGGAGAACTGCAGGAGCCTCGGCGGGTGCTTCCTGTGCAGAGGCGGTCAGCGGGGCAAGGAGGGCAAGCCCCAGAAAAAGAAGAGGAAAGGTTCGCATTTAGTTTTGTTCTTTCTGCATCGCGACCACGTAGGCCGCAGGGATGGTGGATTCAATATGGATTGTCCCGCCGTCGTCGTCGTTGTTGTCAAGAACAACCGTGACAGGCTCCGGCGGGGGCATGACTGTGGCGATCACGATGATCTGCTCGGTCTCGGGCTTAGGCGGGGGCGTCGCCTTGGCTACGGCAATTGGCCGGCGGTACCGCTTGCGCCGCACGTGGCGCGGCGCGGAGGACGGCATCTTGGAGACAACCGCGTGGGGCGGCACGAGGGCCACTTGGCGGGGGGAGGGCGGGGACGGGCGCACCGGCACCGCAACAGGCCGAGGCGTCTCCTGGGGGAGCTCGGCCTCCAAGGGGACCTGCAGGCGCACGACAAGAGCCGCTGCCGTACAGGCCAGCGCGAGCGCCGCGAGGGTGGGCCGGACAGTTCCAATGGGACGAGGGATCGGCTGGCGTGCCGGTAGCGGGGATACCTGGCCGAGGGTCTGGTTGAGGCCCTCCAGTGCCGTGAGCTCTTGCTGGCAGGCGGGACAGTGCGCTAGGTGGCGGCGCACGCGCCAGGCACGCCAGCCGCGCAGCTCGCCATCGGCGAGGGCACCTACGAGGACGGGACTACAGCGCATCGCCGAGCTCCTTTCTCAGTCGCTGCCGCGCGGTGTGCAAGCGCGACATGACCGTCCCTATCGGAATCTCCATGAGGGTTGCGATCTCCTTGTAGCTGAGCCCTTCCCAAGCGACCAGCACCAAAGGCGTGCGGAGCTCATCGGGGAGGCGCTCGATAGCGGCCTGGGTGCGCTGGAGCGTGTCGGCGTGGACAGCCTGCCGCTCGGGGCCGACCTCTCCGGAGGCGGCGTCTGTGTCCAGAGCCACACTCTCTCGCCGCCGCTCACGATGGCGCAGGGCGACATTGACGGTGATGCGATGGAGCCAGGTGGAGGCCGACGAGAGCCCGCGGAAGCGGCCAAAGCCCTCTAGAGCCCGCACTCCCACCTCCTGGGTCAGGTCATCGGCATCGTCGCGGCTCCCCGAGAGCGCCACACTCAGCCGCCAGACCCGCTCCCGCTCCTGCTCCCAGAGCCGAGCAAACGCCGCCTGCCGCTGCGTCTCTCTTGCATTCTGGGGACTCCAGGCCACATCACACTCCATCGCAAGCTTAGATACGCGCGGCGCGGAGTTTATTCGGGCAGGAGCTTTTTATTTTTGTGCGGGGGCTGAAAGTCCCCGGCACAATAGGAGAGAGCGCCCCGTGGGCGCGGGGAGACGCTCCCAAACTGGCTACCCCCCGACGCGTTTCACCCGGTAGCCCTGTGTGGTTAGCTCCGCGACGATACGGTCTCGGTGGTCGCCCTGGATCTCGATGATGCCGTCTTTGACGGTCCCACCCGTGCCGCAGCGCTTCTTGAGCTGGGTGCAGACCCCCGCCAGCGCGGTATCGTCGAGGGGGAGCCCGGAGATCGTGGTCACGCCCGCGCCCTTGCGGCCCTTGGTCTCCCGCCCCACGCGAACAACCCCGTCGCCGAGGGGACGGACGGGGTTGTTTTTACAGACACACACCGCCTCGCCGCAGTCGGGGCAGAGGCGGCCTTTTTCGGTGGAGTAGACAAGTCCCACAGGGGGAACTATATCACACTCAGGCGGCTTCTTTGTCGATCTTCAGGAGCTTGCGCGCCGTGTCCTCACGCAGGTAGGCAGGCAACTCACCGGTCTCCTGGGGATTGTTCTCTTCCTCTTGCTGGCGCAGGTAGGCCTGGAACTCATCGAAGAAGGCGATCACACCGGTCAGGTTATCCACCCGGACACGAGCTGCCTCTTCGAGGGCCTGGTGGTTGGCGTTGGTCTCATCGACCAGGATGCGAAGCTGGTTGAGGCGCTCGTGGAGGCGCTCCATCTCCTCAGCGATATTGCGGCGGAAGGTCTTGAGCTGCTCGCGGTTGCGGGTCAGGTACTGGTTGAGGGCGACCATCTTCTGGGCGGCATCGCTCACCACCAGGTGGCCGGCGCTCGACGGATCATTGGTGGTCACGGAGATCGCCTGCTCCATCGCCTGGCAGCGCCCACGCGCCGTGACCCCGTAGGGCATCTCGATCAGCACCTCGATCGCCTGCTCCGCCGTGAAGGGGGCCTGAGAGAGGTTGGCGCTCCCGTAGATCACCTGATCGTTGAGGTTACCGTCGGGCGTGATGGTGGCAGAGATATCCGGGGGCGCGAGCGGATCGGGCTCGGGTTCCCGCACGGGCTCCGGTTCGGGAGCGACGACTTGCTGGGGCACGAGCTCGGGCAGGGCGACCGGTGTCGCTGCCACGGGCACGACAGGCGCGGGGGTGTCCTCGTCCAGCCGCACTTCAATAAAGCTGGAGGTGATGGCCTCACGGAGCTTCTGTCCAATTCGCATCGAACTCTACCTAGAACTTTCTAAGCCCTGCACCACCCCCACGGCTCTCCCCAACAACAGGGAGACCCTTGGGAGCGAACTTGGGGCGATACTCGACACAGCGGTAGGAGAGCGACGACTCCCGGGGAGCCTCCGCTTCATCCGCACTCACTTCCTTGGTAAAGACAGAGCAGCGACCATTGGCAGCATCGTAGTTGCCGCAGTCTGTACAGCGCCGTAGCACGGTCCAGCAGATGGAGCAGCGCACCGCGCCCACCAGCTCGATTCGGCCACAGAGCGGGCAGTGGATATAGACCTCGCGGAAGCCGTAGTCTTTTTTCTCCAGGGCCTGGCGAACCTTGCCCGAGAACGACTCGATCTGCTTGGTCATCTGGGTGAGGGAGGCCAGCAAGTGGTTCATCTCCTCCACCGAGATAAAGTCGACAACGCGGGCATCGAGGGTATCGGAGAGGTCATTGATCTTGCGGTCGATCCCCTTGATGTGATCCTTGGCGGTCTGCCCCTTGTAGGGCTTGGCCTTCTCTTCTCCTGCACGGAACGAGCGGATCATCTGGTCGGCGACCGAGCCGGAGACCCGCAGGAAGATCTCTTTCTTGGTGGGGTACTGCTGGATGGCGCGGATGATCTGATCCAGCGCTCCAACTCCCATCTTCTCGGACTTGATCTTCTCGACAAGGCGCATCTGGGTCTGGGGGTCGCTGTTGAGCGCTAGGAGAGCACGGGCGTGCCCCTCCCCAAAGACCGGTAGGGTGCCGGGGCGGGTGATGAGCTCCGCTTGGATCGCCTCGGGAAGCTCCAGGAGGTCCAGCAAGCGGCGAATGGTGGTGTCCGAGACCCCCAAGGTCCGTGCGGTCTTCTCGTAGGACATGAACTTGAGCAGGCCCTGAATCGCTCGGGCTTTCTCAATGGCGTTCAGGTCTTCCCGCTGGAAGTTCTCCAGAAGCGCATCCGCAGCGGCGTCCTCATCGTTCATCTCACGAATGACCGCCGGGATCGTCTCCATCTTGGCCAGCTGGCTGGCGCGGAAACGACGCTCTCCCATGATGATCTCATAGAAGCCGGGGTACTTTTTGTGAGGCCGGACGACAATGGGCTCAAGGACACCGCGTTCCTTGATCGAGGCAGCGAGCTCTTCCAGAGATTCCTGGAAGAATGTCTTGCGCGGCTGATCCTCCGCTGCACGTATTTTCTCTAATGGCAGAAACTGAAACGACATAGAAGCAAGGCTCCCCGTGGACTTTGCAGTCCATCTGGTCTTATATGGTCGGGTATACAGCAAGAATCCTTAGGCTGATTTCCGTAATTTTCACGGGGATTGCTTAGCGCACTCGAATAAATCCCAGCGAGACCATGACATCGGGGGTGTAGCTTGTCACCAGGAAGGGGTAGATATTCTCCGAGAACGAGACATGCCAGCGCGTGCTGGCGTCTTGCTGGACCCAGGCACCAAAGCTTGTCTGCTGGCGCCGCCCACTCCTGCCACGAAGATCACGCTCGTAGGGGAAGGCTGTGTCCTCTAGCTGAACCACGAGATTGGTGCGGGGCGAGCTCGCAAACTCCGCCGCGAGGGTGCTCCCCGTGAGCCAGCGCGAGCCCCCGGTGAGCGTCCCAAAGGTAGTCGCGCCCGCCCGCACGAGGTTGAGGTTCCCATGGAGCCGCCAGCGCCGGGTGAGCGCACGCTCCCCCAGCAGACCCGCTCCCAGGTCGAGAGTGCCACTATCGAGAAAGAGGCTCCGCCCGCTCACGGGAAGCTTGACCACCACCCGCCCCGAGATGCCCGGAGCCAGGGGGCGCTTTGCCGCAAGGGTCACCTGGGTTAGCGCCGCCGCCGAGCCACTGTAGGAAAAGAGTGACGCACTGTCGTAGACCTCGCCCTTGACCTGGCCATTGGGGACATTCTTAAAGTACGGGTCATTGAAGGGGACAACATTCTCATGCCAGAAACGGATAAGGGGATCCAGGATCCCCCCGGTGCGCTGGACCACGCTCGCCTGCCAGCTCCACTCACCCCAGCTCGTGCCAAAGGCCTCGCCAAACCGCAGGTTCTGCACCTCGGAGTCGTCGTAGATCGAGCGGCTGACCGTCCCATGGTAGATGGCATTGTTGCCGATATCGAGCCGCACACGCACCTGCCGGGCTCCCGCAGCGAGGGGCGCGGTAACCTCGGGCTCTAGCTGCGTGGCCGCACCGCTCAGGGCGGTCTGGAGCCGAACCGGCAGAGGGCCGAAAAACGCGGGGGGGCCAGGGGGGAGGGGGAACATAGCGGGATTGTACCTAAAGCCCCGGTACAATAACGCCGTGAAAGTGATTGTCGTGGGGGCGGGGCTGGCGGGGCTGACAAGTGCACGCCTGCTCCAAGAGGCGGGGGTGGAGGTCGTGGTCTATGAGAAGTCCGATGGGATCGGGGGGCGGGTGCGCTCCGATACCGTGGAGGGCTTCACGCTCGACCGGGGCTTCCAGGTGTTCTTTACTGCCTACCCCGCGGCGCAGCGCCAGCTGCGCTACGACGCGCTGGACCTGCGGGCGTTCGCTCCAGGGGCGCTGATCGCCCAGGGAGACCGCCGCCACACCCTCGCCGACCCCGCCCGCGACCCCGAGGCACTCTTGCCGTCGGTGCTCACCGGGATTGTCACACCGCTCGATAAGTGGCGGACCTGGCGGCTCTCAGGCGAGGTCGGGGCCAAGCCACTCTCCGCGCTCCTCGACGGCCCCGATGAGACCACGGAGCGGTTTCTTAAGCGCCGTGGGTTCTCGCCGCTCTTTGTGGAGAACTTTATCCGCCCGTTCTTTGGGGGAATCTTCCTGGACCGGAGCCTCCAGACCTCGGCGCGGGTGTTTCAGTTTTGCTGGAAGATGCTGGCAGAGGGTGAGGCGTCGCTTCCGGCACGGGGCATGGGTGCCCTCGCCCAGCAGCTCGCCGACGGCCTGGAGATTCGCCTTGAGTCCCCCGTTAGCAGTCTCTCGTCGCTGGATGCCGATGCGCTGGTCGTGGCGACCGAGGCACCCGAGGCAGCGCGACTGACCGGGCTGTCGACCCCGACGGGCGCGGTGGGGGTGACCACGCTCTACTTTGCGGGCAAAGTTCCCCTCTGGCAGGGAAAGCGGCTCCTGCTCCACGCCAACCAGGACCCCGTTGTCAACCATGCTGCCCTTCTGACCAACACCATCCCCGAGTACGCCCCCAACGGCGAGTGCCTGCTGGCGGCCGTGGTGCTAGGCGTGCCCGAGCAAGACGACGAGGCGCTCTTTGCCGCTGCTCTGGCGGACCTGCACCGCATGTTTATGGGGGATCGATCGGCACAGTCGGCGCTGGCGACCTACCGGCCCCTGCGTGCCTACCGGACTCCCTACGCCCAGTTTGCGCAGCCGCGGGGCGTGGCCACGACTCTCCCCGGCACTGTCACCGCGTTGCCCCATACCTACTTTGCCGCAGAGTTCACCGAGGCGAGTAGTATCGAGGGCGCGCTGCGCTCGGGAGAGAGTGCGGCGAGGGTGATCCTCGCTGCCCACGGATAAGCCTACCCGCCGGCCCCACGCTACTCCAGGCGGCGGTAGAGCGCACCGAGGGGGAGCTGTGTGTCCAGGGCGACCAAGTCAAGGAGCGCCTCCGGGCCACGGAGCTCGACAAACTGCCAGATCGCTTGCTCCCCAGATGCGCGGCTGTAGTGCTCCGCCAGCGTCTCTTTCTGGGATAGCAGGACGTAGTGCCGCAGGGAAGGAAGCTGGCGGTAGTGGCTCCACTTCTCTCCCCGGTCGTAGTGGTCGGTCGAGTCTGAGAGCACCTCGATAATCACCACCGGATTTCGCAGACAGCTCTCGTCGTCCAGAAAGGGCTCACAGGCGACGCTCACATCGGGGTAGAAGAACGGCCCCGCCTCTCGAATCCGCACTCTCTGATCCGAGGATAGGGTGACACACGCGCTCGCTGCCAGAGCGTTTCCTAGCAGGCGAACCGCTTCGGCGACCAAGACATTGTGAGGGTAGCTGGCACCGGCCATTGCCAGTATCTCGCCTGAGATGTACTCGTGTTTTTCTTTCTGGGTCTTCTCCCAGGCAAGGTACTCGTCGGGTTGGAGGAGGGGGACTTTCTGTCCAGCCATGGCGGTATTGTACCTCCCTAAACTGCCATCTCCCTGCCGGTAGTGGTGCTGACGGTCTCCGCTGCGCTGCTTGTGGCCCTGCGTGCAACAGCTCGTATTCTGAAATGTAGTGCTCCGTTGGGTGGTCAGCTCGCTAATCTCATCATTGATAAGGGGGAGGCGTACCAATTTTCTCCGTGAGCATCTTTCGAAGATAGCCCGTCGCGCCATTCAACAAGTCACGAGAGCAGCCATTGTACCCATCCCATGTCCCCGTTTCAGCAGGTGGTTCTAAAACTGTCTTAATTTTATGTAGATGCTTGGGGTCTTCTTGTACAAACATCTCCTGCCCACCACATATCAGTGCGCGAGCAAAATTGTCAACTTCAGCATCGGGATCCTCCTGGAGCCCGTGACAGCATAGGCCAACCAGTAAGTGAAAAAGCGGGTTGCCAATAACGACACCTGATGTGGAGTAATCTTCCAGAAGAGCAGATAGCGCATCGAACGCTTCTTCAAAGTCTCCTGCACGAATGGCCGAATTTGCGATCGAAAGCAATAACCACACTTGTTGTATAACGTCAAGTTGGCCAGCCATGTGCGACCAAGCTTCTTGATAAGCTGCGAGCGCCTCAGTTGCACGCCCCTTAACCATATGTTCATCTGCGAATTCAATCATTTGTGGGCATTTCGTTTCTACAAATTTTTTGTGGCGAACTGCATTTCTACCGTAGCGGTCACTATAACGATTCCAATCTTGATTTCTCGCAAACGAAGAGCCAGCGGTCGGAGCGGGAGTTGGGGGCTTTATCGCCGTAGTTGCCAAAGACCTCGATCTGTGTCCAGCCCGCCTCCGTGAGCCAGAGCCGCATCTCCGCCAGGGTGTAGCCCCGCTGCTGGTGGGTCTCGTGGAAGTAGCGGCGGGTGTTGGTGTGCGGATCGGTCACCCAGAAGTCCATCTCCACCCGACAGAGCTTTGTCTCTTCGTCCCAGTGCGACTTCCAGTCGTGCTCGATCGGGCCGTTCTTCTCGTGCTGGGTGAAGAGCCCATGGCGCAGGGCGTAGGCGGCGTTCATATCGAAGGTGAAGACTCCCCCCGGAGCGGTGTGGGCAAAGAGGCGCTGGAGCCCCTCGCGCAGGCGCGTGGGCTCCGTGACATAGTTGAGGGAGTCGAAGACACTCACCAGCCAGTCGAACTGCTGCCCGCCCAAGTCCAGCTCGGCGAGGTCGGCGACATGGTAGGGGATCTCGTAGCGCTTGGAGCTGGCCTTGGTCTGGGCGATCTGGATCATCTCCGGGGCAATATCAAAGCCGGCGAGCGGCCGGTACCCGCGCCGGTAGAGGAGCTCGGTGATCGCCCCCGTGCCACACGCGACATCGAGCACAGACTTTGGGCTTCGATCCCGCTCGCGCACCGCACGCTCCATCCGAGAGAGCCAGACGCTGTAGGGGACCCCGGCCATGAGCGCATCGTAGATCGCGGGGAGAGACTGGTACTGATTTACCTGAGACACGGCTAAATTATACGCCCTCCTCTCCATTCTTGCGGCAAACCTGCCGAAACTACCAGAGAGACAGGCAATTTCACCGATGGCCGAGATAGTAAAAAGACAGACAACTGTACGCGTCAAGACCCGCCGTCCCGTGGGGATGGTCGCGACCCACCCGCTCCAGCCCTCCCCCGCTGTGGCGGAGCTGGAGCGACGGGAGCGGCAGCTGGCGGCCCTCTACGAGCTCTGGCGCTCCGCCGCCCACACCGACCTGGAGCGGCTCCTGAAAAATGTCACCGAGCGGGCTGTGGCGGCACTGGATGCCCACACCGGCTCGGTCTTCCTGCGCGAGCGGGGGACCGATCTGCTGCACATGGTCTCCTCGGTCGGGCTGCCCAACGATGTCTCGGACTCTGTCACCCTTCTGGTAGGGGAGCGGATCGCCGGGCGGGTCGCGGAGACACGCCAGCCGATCTTGGTCAACCGCGATCCCCACACCCACCCCCTCCTCGCCGAGGGCGATATCGCCAAGCGCCCCGAGGTGGAGAGCGCGCTCTGTGCGCCGCTGCTGGGAGTCACCAACGAGGCGCTTGGGGTCCTATGTGTCTCCCGCCACGCCCCCGCCACCCAGTACACCGAGAGCGACCTGCGGGTCTTCTCCCTCTTTGCCGCCCAAGCCGGGGCCGTGATCGCCCAGCGCCAGACAATCGACGATCTCACGCAGGCGGCGAAAGACCAGGCCAAGCTGGAGCGCGAGATGGAGCGCTCACGGGCACTGGCCGCGATGGGGCAGTTCGCTGCGACCATCGCCCATGAGCTGCGCAACCCGCTCGGCTCGATCAAGGGCGCGGCACAGTTTCTCCTCCAAGACAGCAAAGATGAAACCGTTCGTGATTTTCTGAACATCGTTGTGGAAGAAGTCAATGGGCTCGGCAAGCTCACCACGGATCTGCTGGAGTTTGCGCGGCCAACCCCGCCTGCACTCTACGAGCACAACCTCGTCGATATTGTCCGGAGCGAGGTGAGCTTCCTGCGCGAGGAGCTGGCACGCCTTGGCTGCTCCCAGGTGCAGGAGTTTTATAAAATCGACGAAGCCCCGGTGCAGGTGGATGCCGCGCAGCTCGGGCGGGCGCTCCGTAACCTGCTGATCAACGCCGCCCAGGCGATGGCCAGTGTCGGAAACACACGCATCGATAGCCGCATCACCCTCACCCTAGAGGCGAGAGAGGCGAGCTGGTTGCTCCGTGTCGAGGACAATGGCCCCGGCCTGCCCAGCGATGTGATCGAGCACCTCTGGGAGCCGTTTTTCACGACCAAGGCCCGTGGGACGGGCCTAGGGCTGGCGCAGGTACGCAAGACGATCGAGGCACAAGGGGGGACAGTTCGTGCGGAGAACCATGCAGCGGGTGGCGCGTGCTTTGAGATCTGTCTTCCCCATGCCCAAAAAACTGAGGATCAATAGAGAATGGCAGCTGAGAACGACGAGATAAAACCCAGCGGCGCGACCGTGCTGGTCGTGGACGACGAGCCCAACCTGCGGCGTGTCCTATCCGCAGTCCTAGCCCGGGATGGCCACGAGGTCCTCGTGGCCGACGGGGGCCGGGACGCCATTCGCAAGGCCAAGGCGCAGCACAAGCTAGACCTGCTGATCACGGACTACCTCATGCCGGACATGAACGGCCTGGAGGTCCTGGAGTCGGTGCGCAAGCACCACCCGGGGCTCCGGGCGCTGATTATCTCCGGGCATGGGACCGTGCGCTCCGCGGTCGAGGCGATGCGCCTGGGCGCGTTTGACTTCATTACCAAGCCCTTTGATGTGGAGCAGGTGCGCGATGCCGTGGACCGTGCCCTCGCCGCAGGCCCCGATGTGAGCCTGGAGGCGATCACCCGCTCCGCCCCCGGGACGGGCAAGACCGCCTCGGTGCTGGCCAGTGCGCCCAACCCGGCTCCGCTCCCCAGCTTGGTCAATATCCCCAATGTCTCGCTGATCGGCTCCGCACCCGCGACCCAGAAGATGGCGAGCCAGCTGCTCAAGGCGGCGGGCGCAAGCAAGGCGACCGTCCTCCTGCTAGGGGAGTCTGGGACCGGGAAAGAGGTGGCCGCGCGGCTGGTCCATGAGGCAAGCCCGCGCAAAAAAGGCCCCTTCATGGCGATCTCCTGCGCCGCTCTCCCCGACACGCTCCTGGAGTCCGAGCTCTTTGGCCACGAGAAGAGCGCCTTCACCGGTGCCGCCGCGGCCAAGCCCGGAAAGTTCGAGCTCGCCGATGGGGGAACCCTCTTTTTGGATGAGATCGGGGACATTCCGCACCTGACACAAGTAAAGCTACTGCGGGCCCTGCAAGAGCGGGAGATCTGCCGAATCGGGGGCGTGAAGAACGTCAAGGTGGATGTCCGGGTAGTTGCGGCAACCAACCGCGATCTCTGGCAGGCGGTTCAAGACGGCAGCTTCCGCCTGGATCTCTACTTCCGGCTGCATGTCGTCCCGGTCTGGCTTCCGCCTCTGCGGGAGCGCGGCGACGATATCCCGGCGCTGGCACTGCACTTTTTGGAGAAGATCGCGCGCGACAACGGCAAGGCCTTTCCGCTGGGCTTCTCCCCCGAGGCGCTGGCGTGTCTGGCGCGGCAGCACTGGCCCGGCAATATCCGCGAGCTACAAAATGTCGTGGAGTATGCCGTGGTGATGTCGGCCCCCGATGCGCAACGGATCGAGCTCGATGCCCTCCCCGAGGCCCTGGTGCAGGAGACGGAGCCCCAGCACCGGCAAGAGGGACAGCCGCAGCTCAAAGTGGTGAACGGATAAGAACGAAACAATGGATTTCTGGCGAATCTGGCGGCTGATTAACCGTCGTATCTACCTGGTGATCGGGCTGGCGCTCGTGGCGGCGGTTCTGGTGGTGATTGGGATCTTTATCCAGAACCAGCGGGCCGGCGTGGTCGCGGATGCACGCCTCACCCTGCAGCAGGCCGGGCCGAGTGTTGCCATGGGAAACAATGGCGAGACCACAATGGTGCAGACCGATACGAGCAAGCGTATCTCGGAGCTCGCGACCCAGCTGAGCGGCAACAACAATATCTACACGCAGGCCGCCGAGCTCTTGCGCAAGGACGAAGAGTCGCGCAAGAAAGAGGTCTATAGCATCCTGGAGCGCAACCAGTACTTCGCGCCCTACGATGCCCAGATCGCCGATAAAGTGAGCCAGCTGGTCAGCGATGGCGAGCTCCCCGAGAATCAGCGCGATGCCACGATCGCCGCGCAGCGCCGCAAGTTCCGCCAGGACGAAGTGGCACGCCTCGCCGCCCCCCGCGACCGCCACGGTGCCTACTTCCCTGAGGGGGTCAAGAAAGAGGCCGGCGAGCTCGCGGATATCTACCGCCAGCAGGTGGATGTCAAGCCCATTATCAGCCTGATGGACACGGAGAACTCCCGCCAGTTCGACAACCAGATCCAGGTGATGGGCAACTTCCAGCAGGAGAGCGAGGCACTGCTCTACCTGAACATGCTCTCGGTCGCGTTTCTGGACTACTACGCCACCAACGCCCAGGGTGCCACCCGAGTCGCGATCGCACGGCTGGTCAAGCAGAAAGACGCCGCAGAGCTCGCTCGCCAAGATGCGGTTCGGCGGATGGCGGCGTTTAAAAACCAGGACGAGTTCACGGCCCTCTTGGGGCAAGATGTCACCGGCCAGTCCTACCAGACCCTGGAGAGCCGCATCTCTGAGCTCAAGGGAATCCGTGATAGCGCCGAGCAGGCCTTCAATGCCGCGGTCGCCAACGCCGCCAGCACGCCCAAGACCATCACGGTGAACCTCCCCGCCGACGAGAACCTGGAGTACAAGCGCGCCAAGGCCGATGTGGAGAGGCTCTCTGTCGAGGTGCAGCGCCTCTCCGCCACCAAGGGTGAGAGCGACCCGGAGCTTCTGACGGCACGCGCGGCCCTCACGACAGCACAGGCACAGGCCAAGGCGAACCACAAAAACTTTACCCAGTCGCAGCCCAACCCGAACTACCTCACGGCGCAGAACGCTCTGGCGACCGCGCGGGCCAACTTTGAGGGCGCGCGGGCACAGCTTGCCGCACCGGAGGCCCAGTTCCAGAAGCTACGGGTTCGCCTGGGACGCTCCCCTGCGCTTCAGGCGGAGTACAGCAAGCTCGCTCGGGAGATCGAGGGGCTGGACAAGAACCTGGCCCGGATCAACCAGGAGCTCCAGAGCGCGACCATGGAGAATATCCAGTCGAGCCGCTCGGGGACGATCCAGATCACACGGGCCTATGTGCTCCCGTCGAAGAATACCTGGGCCAATGGCATCAAGCTCCTGGTCTACGCCACGACCCTGGCGCTGCTCCTCGGGATTGCGCTGGTGATCGGCCTAGATGCCCTCGACAACTCCGTGCGTACCAAGAAAGACGCCGAGGATGTCCTGGGGCTGCCCGTGGCGGGAGAGATTCCCGCGCAGCTCCCCGACCCACGGCGCGCCCCGCGGGTCACCTACCTCGACCCGCTCTCGCCCACCGCGGAGGCCTACCGGCTGCTGCGCACCGATATCCTTTTTAGCCAGCTGGAGCACCCGTTTAAGTCGCTCCTGATCGCGACAGTCAAGCCGGGCCAGGGCGCGACCACCACCGCGACCAACCTGGCGATCACGATGGCACAGGCGGGCAAGAAGGTGATCCTGGTCGATGGCGATCTGCGCCACCCCAGCCTGCACCAGGTCTTCTCGCTCCCCAATGAGAAGGGACTGACCACGCTGCTGGCAGGGACGAGCCAGGCGATCGACGAAGCACTCCAGCGCACCGAGATCGAGTCGCTGCTCGTGCTGACCTCAGGGCCGCTGCCGCTCAACCCCAGTGAGCTGGTGGGCTCGGCCCAGATGCGCGAGCTCCATGAGCGCCTCAAGGCGGTCGCCGATATCGTGATTGTCGATGCGCCCTCCGCCATTGCCTTCTCGGACACCTCGGTGCTGGCCTCGTTTGTGGACGCGACCATGTTGGTGATCCGCGCCGGCGATGTCCCGCGTGGGGCGGTCGAGCAGGTCAAGGGCATGCTCACCAAGGCCCGCGCCAACCTGATCGGGGTCGTCCTCAATGCCGCGCCGAGCGAGAGCGTGGACTCGGTGCACTACCACAACCAGTACTACCCGCGTCTCAAGGCGGCCGGTGCGATGGGTGGTGTGCCTGACGAGGCGGCCGCAGCCATTGACGAAGAAGATCGCTTCGAGCAGCTCATGTCCGAGGGCATGGACGACGACGACTACGACGATGAAGACGAGGAGCCCGAGGCACTCGCACCCGCTCCCATGCCGTCGCTCAAGAACCCAGGGGTGGGCACGCCTCCCCCGGCGCCTGCTCCGGTTGTGTCGGCTCCTGCCGCTGCTCCGAGTGCGCCTGTGGCCCAGGCCGCACCCATTGTGGTGGCGGCTCCTGTGGCCCCTGAGCCGAGCACGCCGGTGATGTCGGTTGTCACCGCCCCGGCGCCGGTTGCCGCGCCGGTGGTGGAGTCGCCCCGTGCGGTCGTGGTCGAGCTACCCCATGCCGTGGCTACTCCCGCAAGGACAACCACGCCTGCTCCGCAGCCGCCTCCGATCACGTTTGCCAGTGCCCCGATGGAGCCGGCACGCACCCCAGAGCGCGACGAGCCCCTCGAGCCTATCAAGCTCCCAGAGGCTCCCCGGAGTGTCGCCGAGCCACGGAAGACCAACTGGGGAACCTCACCGATGTCACCCCCGGCTACGCCACCAGAGCCCGTCAAAGAGCCCGTTAAGGACGACAACGAGATCACGTTTGAGTTCGACAGTGACGAGGACGACGAGGACTATCTGGAGGACTTTGACGATGGCTACGACGAGGACTACGACGACGCCGACGAAGATTTTGACGAAGACGATGAAGAAAGTCCACGGCAAAAGAGGAAAACGGCAGGCCTGGGTGGAATTCTAGGCTGGTTCAAGCGGGGGCGATAATACTCTCTGTGGGGCCGTTTCGACGGCCCCTTTGTGATTTGTGCTTGACATGGAAAAAGGCAACACCGTATAATTGCCCATGTTCTGTCTCAGAGAGAAGGAAGGAATAGCGTAGTGGCGAGATTGGGCGGAGGGAAACCAGGCGGGGGAGCGAAGGCTGCTCCACGCCCCAAACCGGTTGTTCGTGCCAAACCGAGCGGTGGATCGTTCGTTGGGCTGGACATCGGGACGCAGACAATCAAGATGGTCGAGGTCAGCGGCGCGGGCAGTAGCCTGCGTGTGACGGCCATGGCTGTCGAAAATACCCCGCCGGGCACGGTCCAGCAGGGGGTGATCGCCGACCCTAAGACCTTGGGGGCTGCGATCAAGCAGATGCGTACGAAAAATGGCATCAAGGCGACCAAGTGCGTGTCGTCGGTTGCAGGAGCCGCCGGGATGGTGGTTCGTGTGATCGAGGTGCCCAAGATGACTCCCAGCGAGCTGGCCGAGACCATGAAGTGGGAAGTGGAGCGCCATATCCCCTTCGCTGCCAGCGATGTGGAGATGTCTTTCCAGAAGATCGATAACCCTGAGTCGGACAACGATCCTAACAATCCCAACATGGAAGTCCTGCTGGCGGTTGCCCAGCGCGACATGATCCGCAATCATATCGATACGGTCTCCGCCTCGGGGATGACCCCCTTGGTGATCGATGTCGAGCCGCTGGCCGCAGGTCGTGCGCTGATCGATCTCTCTCGTGAGGGTCTCCAGAGCAAGAACGTCGTCGTGGTCAATATCGGTGCATCCCAGACCGACGTGGGGGTGTTCAAGTCGGGGGCTCTGCGCTACCCACGAACCATCCCGCTTGGGGGAGACAACCTGACCCGCGCCATTGCGGATCGCATGGGGCTCTCCATGGATGCGGCCGAGGATGAAAAACGAGCGCATGCGGTCATCCTGATGGACCTGGTCAAGAGTGGCCAAGCCGAAGAGATGCTCTACGGCGAGTCGTCGAACAATGTCGATGGCGGGGTCTCCTCCATCTTCGATGTCGATATGAGCGCTCCGCTGCCTCCACCCCTCTTTGGAGGTGGTGAGGCTCCTGCTGCGCCTGCGGCATCGCCTTTTGACATCGCCGATGATAACCCCTTTGCCTCGGCGGCGAATCCCTTTGCCAATCCCTTCGATACACCCGAGACCGAAGCGGGTGGGGGCGATCCTCCTCCCCCAGTTGAGAGTGCCGTGGTTCCATCGGAGCCCGACGATCCTTACTACCAGCGTCGCAAAGAGGTCTTCAATGCGATCCTGCCCATGCTGGGTGAGTTTGTGATGGAGCTGCGTCGCTCGGTGGACTACTTCCGCTCGAAGTATCCCAACGACACGATGGACCTGATCGTCCTGTGTGGTGGGTCTGCTCGGGTGCAGAACCTGGACCAGTACATTGAGCACGACCTTGGAATCCCCACAACCGTGGCCGATCCCTTTGCCGGTCTCAACGTGGCCTCCAAGCAGGTCTCCGTGACCCGGAGGATGGAGCTGGCACCGTCACTGGTGGTTGCACTGGGCCTCGCGGCGCGGGATGCCGTCCTGGGCAAAGAGTAAAAAGAATTTTTGAAGGCCGCTGCCTTGGTAGCGGTCTTACTGAGCAAACGGATAACGGGAAGATAGGAAAACGATGCTGCGCATCAACCTCTTACCAGCTTATATAGCGGAACAGAAAAAGAAGAGAGCCAACCTCGTGTGGGCGGGTGTTCTTCTGGCTACCTGTATTGCGGCACCTCTGGTCTATCGCTTTACCATTCAAGAGAAGACCTACAACGACATCAAGGCTCAGGCCGATCAGGCCGATCTTGATGCGACTGCGGTCGAGACCACGGAGCAGAACACAAAGAACAAGCTCGCCGAGATTGCTCCGCTTCAGGCGAAGGTTGACTTTGTGAAGGACATCCAGTTCTACAACAAGTTCCCCGGCTTGGTCTACCGCAATGTCGCACGCTATACCTACCGTGGTGTGGAGTACAACAGCATGGCGGTGCAGGGAGATAGCCTGAGTGTCAATGCCTTCGTACCTAAGCTCGAGGATGTCGGGCGCTTCTATCTCACCTTGTTTGGAAACCCGGATATCAAGGCACTGAGTATCAAGGGCATGCCCGACTGGCGGACCATGCAGGCCATGAAGCAGCTGCCTCCGGATGCACGACGTGGGTTCCCCGTTCAGGTATCTGCTCAGCTGATTCATAATGTCACCCCGCCTTCGGCCCCTGCCGGTGGTGCTGGCGGTGGTATGGGAGGCTTCCCCGGTGGGGGCGGTATGCCTCCGGGAATGATGAGCGGAAGCCTGAGTGGTAGTGGTATGCCTCCTGGTGGTATGGGTGGCAAGGGCGGCGCGGTCGACCAGTAGGCGTGAGGAGCCAGGAATAACGACATGAACAAACTTACAATCCCTCAGATTTGGATCATCTCTGGTGTCCTCTCGGCGATTATTGCGCTGACACTCTGGTTCACCATCAACGATCCGAAAAACAAAGAAATTGCGACCCAAGACACGCGCTATAAAGATCGCCAGTCTGTTGCGGATCGCAAGCCGATGGCGGACAAGGGCTACAAAGATGCTCTTGTTAAGGTTGCAGCAGCGAAGGCGGACTGGGGACGCTACGAGCGCCGGTTTATGCCGACGATCAATATCTCGAACCTCTACACGGCTTGGCAGCAGATTCAAAAAGAGCAGCTCTATGTCCTAGGACCCAAGCTTGATAAGTTTATCCGTGCGGATAAGGGTGTCCAGATCGTCCAGGCCAACTACAGCCTCTACTCCCCGCCCGATGATCCCAACCAGTCCAATAGTCCCTTGTTTGCGGATAACAAGGGAGCAGTGACGGTCTCGGGGAACTTTGATGCCATCTTGCGCCACGTCGAGCGCTGGAATAACTTTGATCGCCTTGTGCTTGTCACGGGCTTTAGCCTGCAAGGGAACTCTCCTCGCCTGCTGGGAAGCTACAACTTCCAGGTGTTTGAGTTTACCCAAGGAGATAAGGCTGGCCCGACCTTCCCTGCGGCGAGTGGTGGTGCCGGTGGTGGAATGGGCGGCGGTGCCATGGGCATGGGGGGCGGTATGCCTCCGGGAATGATGAGCGGAAGCCTGAGTGGTAGTGGTATGCCTCCTATGGCGGGTGGCGGTGCTCCGTCGGGAGCCGGTGCTGCCGGAACGGCGGGCCCAGGTGGCGGCGCGCCGCTAGATTAAGAGGCGATGAGGAAATAGATGAAAATCGCAACATTCGCGTTGACCCTGACAGTCTTCGGGGGCGTAGCTCTCATGGGCTGCAATAGTGGCTCCTCGGGTGGGGACACCCCGCCCTCTTCTGCTCCGGGAGCGCCTGGCGCTGCAGCACCAGTCGCTGGTGGAATGCAGGCTCCTGGTAACCCGATGGCACCAGGAATTGCCCCGAAGCCGGGGGGAGGGCCTGGAGTTACCGCTATGGGGGGCGGCAAGGGCGGACGTGTGAGCTCGTTTGACAGTGCACCTGAGAGCATGAAGAAGCTTTGGGGTGCGGGTGGTGGTGGCATGGCCCCAATGTCGATGCCCGGTGCGGGTGGCGGTATGGGGGGAGGCGATGCGGCGGGAGCTAAACCTGCTCCTATCCGTGAGGGGATGGTTGCACTGGCATCCCGTAAGGACCCCTTTGAGTCTATCTTCAAGCAGGTGGTTCAGATCACGCCTGCCTGGGACTACGTGATTAACCATCGAACCGAGGCACCTCCAAAGTACGTTCCCCCGACGACCTTGACAGGCGATCCGGATATCGATCTGCCGCCGCTACCGCCGGTTCCTCGACGAATTGCGGGTGTCTTCTACAACGGTGGTATCACTGCAATTCTGGAGTCAGGGAACCCCCCGGACTCGGATATTACGATTGTTCAGCCCGGCGCTGAGGTCGAGAGTGGGATTCCCAACGTTCCCCCCCTCGTGGTTGAGTCGATTACTATGGATAATCTGATTCTTCGTGCTCGAGATGGGCGAACGGTCGAGGTCAAACTTTCTGCTCTGGCACCAGCGGTTCGCGATGCGCTACGTCAGCAATTTGGGTCCAATGCAGGCTCGGGTATGGGACCGGGCGGCATGGGCTCTGGGAGCATGGGACCTGCTGGTATGGGGCCTGGTGGCTTTGGTGGACGTGGTCCCGGTGGCGTTGGCGGAGGAGCTAAGGGCAGCGGTGGTGGTAGTGGAGCACCGATCCAGTAGGCGCTCTCTGGAACATTGTGAAAATCCTGCTTGGCGCTGAAGCATCAAGCAGGTATAATGCACCAAAATAGACGGTGCATACTGATTTGCGGGGTAAAGCAAGACAGGTAAATAAGATGAACAAAATGCAATTTTTGGCTCTGACACTCTCTTTAGGCGCAGTGGCTGTCCTCAGCCCGACAAGTGCCTATGCACAGAAGGCCGGGCAGGACATGCCGCGTATCACCATCGACTTGAAGGATGCAGGTCTCCGTGGTGCTCTTGAGGCGATGTTTAAGCAGGCCAATATCAACAACTATGTTATTGATAACAATGTCGCTGGGTTTGTGACCCTCAAGATCACGGATCAGCCTTTTGAGAATGCTTTCAAGCTGATCATGCGTGCTTCGAGCATACCACTCACCTACACCAAAGAGAACGATGTCTGGATTGTGAAGCCTCGTACGGTTACCCAGAATCCGCAGGATCTCGGTGGGACTCCCCCGGAAGATCCGAACCCTGTCCGGCCTCCGGCTGCTTTCGAGCGTATCAACCTCACCTATCTTGATCCCTTGGATCTTCAGCTTGTCCTTGGTGGCGTGCAGACCATCTCCTTCTTCTCCCGCTTTGGTAACATGGGCGGCATGGGCGGCGGCATGGGCATGGGCGGCGGCATGGGCATGGGCGGCATGGGCGGCGGCATGATGGGCGGCATGGGCGGCGGCATGATGGGCGGCATGGGCGGCGGCATGATGGGCGGCGGCATGGGCGGCTTCGGTGGCTTCGGGCGCTAACCTTCGTGCTTGTTCGTTAATGAGCCTTTCCCTTAATGAGCTCAAGGTGGTTTTCCAGGGGTAAGTAATTACCCCTGGCAGTGCTCCTAATAAATCAGGCTAAGGCCGGAGTACTGCTGAAATTTGGAGGATATGTATGCAAAATTCCTGGCGACGGAGCGCTTTGCTAACGGTATGTGCGCTTTCGATTCCCCTGGCTACAACTGTAACTACGGCTCGAGCACAGACAACCACGGGCAAAGATGTCACAAAGAACATCGATGTCAATCTCCGGAATGCACGTCTGGAAGATGCAGTCGTGGTCTTGACCCAGCAGAGTGGGCTGGAGAATGTCGTTATCATTCCGGGTAAGTACCAGAATGTGACGATCAAGCTGACTGATAAGGGCGTCGAGGCGACGTTGCGGGCGATTGCCAAGGCTGCGGGAGCTACGGTTGAAGAGAGCGATGGTATCTACTATCTCCGCCCTGCGGGGACTGAAGTGCCTGTTGAGAAGAAGCCTGAGGCTGCTCCTGTTGTCGTACCGGCTGCACCCGTTCGCGGTAAGTCACAGCTTACTAAGATCGAGCTGAAGTACCTTCCCCCCTCTGACTTTGTCAAGATGCTGGATGACCCGACCTACAACTATATTGTTAGTAAGATGGTTATTCCGGAGGCAATGGCAGCAAACAAGAACTCCCAGCCTGTTGGGCCTCCCAATGTGTCGCTGATGGAGTCCGATAAGAAGCCTGTCACGGGTCTTCCCACAGAGGGTTCTGGAACCGGTGCTCTGGGTGCTGGTCAGCGTGGCGGCGGCTTCGGCGGCGGTGGCTTTGGTGGCGGCGGCTTCGGTGGCCGAGGACCCCAGGGTGGTGGTGCTGGCTTTGGCCAAGGTGGACTTGGTCAGGGTGGGCTGGGCCAAGGTGGTCCTGGTGGCGCTAATGGACAACAGCAGCGCTCTCTGCGACCTCCAGGGATCGATAACATCCTCTCCAGCGATGCCGATAACACGCTGATTGTTCAGGGTGACCCCGCTGATATCGATGAGCTCAAGGCGCTGATTCGTCTTCTTGATGTGGCTCCTAAGCAGGTGGAGATTCGTGCTGAGTTTGTGACCGTGAATATGCAGGATATCGAGAACTTCGGTATTCAGTGGCAGTTCAGCCCGGCCAACAACCTCGATCTGAGCATGGCACCTGCGGCGGGAAGCTCGCCCACGATGACGGTTGCCTATGCATCGGGTAATGCAGTCGCGAACCTGCGGGCAGCCTATGTCAAGCAGACCAATAACGTCCTGCAAGCACCTATCATCAGCACCTCGAACAATACACCTGCATCGGTGTTTGTGACCGACCTTGCTTACATCCAGCAGTCGACGGTTATCCAGCCGCCGTTTGGTGGACAGCCGGTGGTTGCGAATCAGCTGTTCCCGATCTCGTCGAGCAACTTCTTTAGCGTGACCCCGCATATCAACGGCGACGGCACGATTAGTATGCTCCTGACACCACAGCTGCAGTCCTTCACCTCGGCTATCACCTCAGGGACACCCCCACGGCAGACGACCCAAGGTGTGATGACCTTCCGGCGTATCAAGAGTGGTGACACCATGATGCTCGGTGGCTTTATCACCAAGCAGGAAGATGGCGGCGAGATTCGCATGCCTCTGCTGGGAAGCCTCCCGATCATTGGAGATCTGTTCAAGCAGAAATCCAAGACCGTGACCGGTGTTGAGACTCTGATCTTTGTAACTCCCCGAATCATCGAGGAGACCAACACAGGAGCGGGTTCCGGTAGCAACCTCTAAGCTAGCCTGATGGGTTCGCAGAACCGGGTGGCGTCTTCGCCACCCGGTTTTTTGCTTGCGATACAATGCGTCAGACAAAATGCTGGATAACATTGCACTAATAGGATTCATGGGGAGCGGGAAGAGTACCGTGGGACGCCTGCTCGCACAGAGGCTAGGCTGGCGATTTCAAGATACCGATGCTCTCGTGGAGAGAGTGGCAGGGTGCTCGATCCCGACGTTATTTGCCCGTGACGGCGAGGCTGCCTTTCGCGATAAAGAGACCTCTGTCCTCCTTGGGATCACCCTTGGGGAGCGCCAAGTGATCGCCACGGGCGGCGGGGCGATTCTGCGTGAGGAGAATGTCGCCGCTCTGCGGACCCGGAGCCTCGTGGTCTATCTCACGGCACAGCCCGAGGTGCTAGCGGAGCGTGTGAGCCGTCGGCCAGGGGAGCGCCCTCTCCTGACCAGCGGCCAGCCGGAGCCCCCTCTGGCGCGTATTCTGAGTCTCTTGGCAGAGCGTGGTCCTCTCTACCAGAGCGCTGCCCACTGCATTGTCGATACCTCGTCACGCCCACCCGCAGCACTGGTAGATGAGATCATTCGCCAGCATCAGCGAGGTTTGGTATGAGCCAAGTGGTGCCCGTGGCGCTCTCCGAGGGGCGCGACTACCAAATTCAGATCGGCTCGGGGGCGCTCAGCACCTTGGGGGAGCAAGCGAAGGCAGTCGCCCGCTCCTCACGTGTGGTGGTCCTGAGCCAGCCTGGGATCTTTCGGCGCTGGGGACAGCAGGTTCAGGCCAGTCTTGAGGAGGTGGGGTTGCAGGTGGACACGCTCTGCTACCCGGCGGGTGAGCACCACAAGAACCTCCGAATGATTGGTCGTCTGTACGAAGGTCTCTACGAGCTCACGCCGGCGCTGGATCGCAAGACACTTCTTGTAGCACTGGGCGGCGGGGTCGTGGGGGACATGGTGGGGTATGTCGCGGCGACCTACCTGCGCGGCCTGGACTATCTCCAGGTACCCACCACGCTCCTGGCCATGGTGGACTCCTCCGTCGGCGGAAAGACCGGTGTCGATTTTCGCGAGGGAAAGAACCTGGTAGGAGCCTTTCACCAGCCCCGTGCTGTCGTCATCGACCCTAATGTGCTCACCACCTTGCCACGGCGTGAGGTACGGGCGGGGCTCGCGGAGGTAGTCAAGTACGGTGTGATCCAAGACCCCGAGCTGCTGGGCTATGTTACACGCCATGCCAAACCGCTCCAAGCGATCGATCCCGAGGCGATTGCCCATGTCGTGGCGCGCTCTTGTCAGCTCAAGGCCGAGGTCGTGACCGCCGATGAGCGGGAGGAGACCGGCCTGCGGGCGATCTTGAACTTTGGCCATACGATCGGGCATGCCCTTGAGGGAGCGACCCACTACCGGCGCTACAAGCATGGGGAGGCGGTTGCCATTGGCATGGTCTCTGCGGCCCTCATTGGTGAGGAGGCCGGCGTGACTCCCAGAGAGGTGACCGGCGCTCTTCGAGAGGCGCTGGAGGCTCTGGGACTTCCTCAAGCCCTGCCCACCGATATCTCCGACGAGGCGCTCCTGGCACTCACCGCGCGGGATAAAAAGGCCGTGGTGGGGGAGGCGCGCTTTGTGCTCGCCGAGGCACTCGGTGCCGTGCGTCTCTGCCCGGTGCCCCTGGAGCTGGTGCGCTCCGGGCTGGTACGCCACCGACAGGAGGTGTGAGGGGTACAATGCAGAGTGAATCGCAAATGACGAGAGAACAGAGAGTAAAAGAGGGGGCCTGTGCTTGCTGGTTTGTCGTGGTAGCTCTGGCTTTTTTTGCCCCGGCTCTACAGCTCCGCTTGCCGATGGGAGCACTGACCGCTCTCTATAGCATCCTCCTCATGGGAGGCACCATTGCTCTGGTGCTCCCTATTGCCCGCCAGAAGGGAAAGAACAACCGTGTCGAGTGAAGAGCCGCTGGGCGCTGAGGGGCGTTCCAAAGATAAAGACCGTGTGCGCCTGATCAACCGTATCGTTGGAAAACGCTACGAGGTGCTGGAGTGTGTGGGAGAGGGGCCGGTTCTAACCGCCTTTCGCTCCCGTGACCAGCAGCTCAACCGGATTGTCGCACTCAAGACTCTGCGCTCCGAGCTCCAGGATCGTCCTGCGCTTCTTGAGGCTCTCCGGGCAGGCTTCTCCGAGGTTCTCACTCTAAACCATGCCGCGATTACGCGTGCCTACGATGTGGGGAGCGACTCCGAGGGGATTGCTCTGTACTACGCGGAGGAGTTTGTGCGTGGGATCGACTTAAAAGAGCGCATTCGACGAGCGGCACCCTTCCAGCTCACGAGCGCGGTCGATGTGGCTATCACGGCCTCGGAGGCGCTGGAGTACTCCCATGGGCATGGGATCGCCCACGGGGATCTCTGTCCGCAGAACATCTTAATTGGGCCCGAGGGACAGGTTAAGGTCACCGGCTTTGGGATCGCGCCTACCTACACACAGCTCGTGGGCGAGGATACCAGCCTCTTAATGCGGATCGTTCCCTATGCCGCTCCCGATCTGGCGACCAGTACCATGCCCACCGCGTCTGGCGATCTCTACGCTCTGGCAGTGGTTCTCTTTGAGATGCTGACCGGTGAGCTTCCCTTCCGTGGGGACAATCCCGTGACCATCGCACTGCGCCATGCCCAAGAGGCCCCGCCTGCGCCTCGCTCCCTCAACCAAGCAATCCCGCGCGCCTTGGAGGGGATCATCCTCAAGGGCCTCGCCAAGCGCCCGCAGGACCGCTACCACAGCGCCACGGAGCTCCTGGAAGACCTGCGCAAGGTGCGAGAGGCGCTGCGCTTTGGTCGCTCCCTTGCCTGGTCACCGCTGGAGGTTCAGGAGCAGGCCCCAGAGCCTCGCTCTGCCGAGGAGGCACCCGCTTCTCCGGTGAGCGTCATGCCGGTTGCGGCGGCCCCTCAGCCGGAGACAGGCCCTCGTGTCTCCAAGCCCGTCTCTCCGGAAGCGCCTGCGCCTACCGGCAAGAAGCTGCGAAAGGTGGCTCCCGACGACGACGAGGCCCCGCTCCCGCCACGCCGCACAGGTGGGGTGCTCTTGGCGATCAACTTGCTCCTGCTCCTGGCGCTTGTGGGGTCCGGGGCAGTGGTCTTTAACTGGATCCGTCCGTTCTTAAGTCCCGCAAACGAGGTCATTATCCCGGAGCTTCGTGGCAAGACCCTCACCGAGGCCAAGGCGATCGCCAATGAGCGGCGCTTCAAGCTGGTTGCCGAGGAAGGGGAGTTTCGCGACGACAAGCCGGCGGGGGTTATCTACGACCAGAAAGAGCTCGCCGACGGTAAGAAGAGCATTGTCGAGGGCAAAGAGATCTACGTGAAGGTCTCCCGCGGCCCCGAGATGGTGCTCGTCCCCAATGTGGAGGAGACAACCCTCGATAAGGCGCAGAAAGACCTCGAGAAAGCCGGCCTGAAGATTGGGGAGACAACCCGGCGCTTTGATCCCATCACGCCCAATGGGGTTGTTCTCCAGCAGCTCCCCCGTGGGGATGGCTCCGAGCGGCGTGCCCGCGGAACCAAGATCGATCTTGTGGTCTCAAAAGGCCCCGAGCCCGAGCCCACTCCTGAGCCGACACCGCCTCCGACACCTGAGCCGCGCACTCCGACAGGCACCGGGGACGGAGTGGGGCTTCCCGACCCAGAGGACACCCGCCAGCGTACCTTCCGTGTGCCCTACAAGGTGCCCCAAGACGGTCAGCCGCACCATATCGTGATCCAGATCGAGGACTCCGAGGGGACCCACACGGGCTACGAGAAGAACCACGAGCCTGGTCAGAGCCTGACTGCGGAGGTCACCGGAATAGGGCGGCCCATCACGATCAAGCTCTACGACAACGACGATCTCCGGGCGCAGACAACCCCGGTCAAGGGGAAGTAGCCCGTGGGAGTCTTACTGGCACCGTCGCTCTTGGCCGCCGACCACGCCCGGTTTGGTGAGCAGGCCCAGGCGGCACTGGCTACCGGGGAGCACTGGCTCCATGTGGATGTCATGGATGGCCGCTTTGTGCCCAACCTGACTTTTGGAGCAGAGGTAGTCCGGGCGCTCAAGCCGCTCTGCCCGGAAGCGGTCTTTGATGTGCATCTGATGGTGGTCGAGCCGGAGCGCTATATCGAGCCCTTTGTCGCCGCCGGTGCCCACGCGATCACGGTCCACCAAGAGGCCACTCCCCATCTCCAGCGCACCCTCGCCGCGATCCGTGAGGCGGGCTGTCTGGCAGGAGTCGCTCTCAACCCCGCAACCCCGCCGGAGACCCTGCGCTATGTCTTGGGCGATCTGGATCTGGTGCTGGTCATGACGGTCAACCCGGGCTTTGGGGGGCAGGCATTTCTACCTAGCGCCGCTCGAAAAGTCGGGGAGCTGGCCCAGCTCCGCACCGAGGCGGGGGCGAGCTTTAAGATCAGTGTGGATGGCAGTGTGAATGTCAAGACCGCGGCGGGGCTGGCCCGCGATGGGGCGGATGTGCTGGTCGCGGGCTCCGCGATCTTCAATCATCCCGAGGGCGTGGCGGCCGGTGTGGCCGCGCTGCGTGAGGTGCTGGGGCCATGATAAGCGTAAGCCTAGTCTTTGGAGTCCTCCTCGCGATCACGGTGGGGCTGACGATCTTTTTCTACTCCAAGGGCTATGGCGCGCTCTCGCCACGCTCACGGCTCTTTCGGACGGCGGGAATGGCGCTGCTTTGCCTGCTCCTGGCGCTGGCGCTGATCTTTGTGGGGCGTGATTTTGTGGGGCGGGTGGGTGCGCTCCAGAAGCTGATGCTCCTGATCTCGCTCTATGGGCTCGGGGTGAGCCTGGTCTGTATCGCCCTTCTGGATGCACTGGAGTCGTTTGTGGCGATGCGCAAGGCGGAGCGCCAGGTGATCCAGCAGGTGATAGACAATGTCGCCGAAGAGGCGCAGAAGCAGCGCAATGCCCAGTGACCCCGATGTTTTCTGGATGCGGCGTGCCCTGCGCCTCACTAATCGGGAGAAGACCCACCCCAGCCCCGCCGTCGGTGCGGTGATCGTCAAAGACGGTACGCTGATCAGCGAGGGCTGGACCTACCACACCGAAAAAGTCCATGCCGAGGCGATGGCGCTTGCACGGGCGGGGGAGCGAGCACGCGGCGCGACTCTCTACACAACTCTAGAGCCCTGCTCGCACTGGCAGCGCCCCGATGGCTCCCCGCGCGTCCCCTGCACCCACCACTGTATCGAGGCCGGAATCACGCGGGTCGTCGCCGCAACTCTCGATCCCAACCCCCAGGTGAGCGGTGACGGTTTCGCCCAGCTCCAGGCCGCTGGGATCGAGCTGACCATCGGTGTGTGCGAGGACGCAGCTATCGACGCGCACCGGGCGTTTCTGAAGCACCAGCGCACGGGCCTGCCCTTTGTGACCCACAAGGCGGCTATGACCCTGGATGGCAAGCTCGCTGCAAGCCACACCGCGCCCCTGGCAATCACCAGCGCACCCGCCCGACGTGTGGTCCACAAGCTCCGCGCTCAGGCCGATGCGGTGCTCGTGGGGGTGGGAACGGTCCTCGCTGACGACCCCGAGCTGACGGTGCGCCTGGTGCGCGGTACCAACCCCACCCCTGTAATCTTCGACTCTCAGCTCCGCACGCCCAAGACCGCGCGCCTCAACCGCCCCGGCACGCTGATTCTGACCTGCCAAGCGCAAAAGCCGGGCTGGGACGCCGAGCTGGTCACACTTCCCGCCGATAGCTCGGGCCGTGTCGCCGTTCTTCCCGCCCTGCAATTTCTCGCCGAGCGCGGCTTGCTGGAGCTCCTCCTGGAGTCCGGCGGTGCCCTCGCGGCGGCCTTCTGGCAAGCACAAGCCGTGGATCGAGCGCTGTTTTTTATCGCCCCCAAGCTGATCGGCGGTGCCCACGCCCCAACGCCGCTCGACGGCCCCGGTCTATCTGCGCCTATCGAGCTCCAGAACCTCCGCGTCCGCCGCTACGGCCCGGATGTGGCGCTTTTAGCCTCCCCCAGCTCGCACCGCTCGCTACCCCCTCCGGCAATCGCTCGTTCCTCGCTGCGAAGGGGGACGTAGTCACGAGACCAGCGGCGCGTTTTACCCCCTTCGCGAAGCCGGAGGGGGTAGCGAGCGGTGCGAGCTGGGGGAGGCTAAAAGCGCTGGGCGGGGGCTACTCCGCCAGCAGGGAGCACCCACGCAACACGGCACCAGGTGCACGGCCCAAGAGCTGAAAGCCTCCGCGCTCGTCCCATACTCCCATGTCCTCGGTCTGGATCGCAAGGACGGAGTTGTAGTTCGCCAGATCGTAGTGAGCCAGAAGACCCGGCTGACCCGGAGCGGTGTCGTTGCCGGTGACGGGATCGAGGATGCGGGTGCGTAGCCACGGCGGGGCGAGCTTGGGGCCATCGACCCCCTGGCTGTAGAACTGGCTCGCCAGCTCGCTCATCCCGTACTCCGAGAAGCAGTGCGCCGGCGCAACGCCCAGGCGCTCCGCAAAGAGCGCGTAGAGCTCGGATTTCTCGACTTCTCGGCTCCGCCCCTTGAAGCCTCCCGTCTCGATCACCAGAGAGCTCTCGTCGAGAGAAAAGTGCTCGCCTGGTGTGGCATCGAAGTAGTTGACAAAGGCGAAGGCAGTCCCAAAGACGGTGCAGGGAGTCGCGAGGCTTGAGAGCGTGCTTTGCAGCTGCGAGGTGCTACTCTCCCCCCAGATAAACTCGGCCCCGAGGGTCTCTAGCATAAACGAGAGCGACGAGTGGGGGGCCAGGTCGGGCGGGGGCATGAGCGCAAGGAGCGGCTGGCTTGGGAAGTGGCGCTCGTAGCCTGCGAGCAGTGAGGTTTTGTAGAGCTCCAGGGCCTCCGCGCTCATAAAGTGCCGACTGGTCTCGCTACCCGTGGTCCCCGACGAGTGAAAGACAACGGGGCACTCGCTCTCGGGGACGCAGGTGAGGGCGAAGCGCTTGAAAGCGGCGGCGGGGGCGGCGGGGATGTCCTGCCAGCGCTCAACGGTGGCGGGCGTCTGACCACGGCCGTTGCAGAAGCGCTGGTAGGGAAGGTTGTGGGCGTACTGGTAGGCAAAGAGCCGCAGCGCGAGAGATTCAAAGACAGCTCCCCCACTCGTGGGGGCGGGGGGGGCTTGGGCGGAGGGGGCGATAAACGCGGCGATATCTTGGGCTAGGCTCATGGGAGGGCCTCGTAGAGGGTGATCGTGCCATCGGTGCGAACCAGGAGCAGGAAGGCACCGTCGGGGCTGGTGAGGACTTTCTCGATAGGGGCATGGTTCTCCAGCGCGAGCCGCCAGCGGGTCTTGCCGTCGCCGTCGAGGACAAAGAGCGCCCGGTCGCCATCGAGGACGGTCACCCGCTCGCCCTGGGCCGAGAGCGCGGCGAGCTGAGGCGAGAAGAAGCGCCCGCCTTTCTCGTCGCCGCGGGGCGACCCATCGCGGTTGAGCAGGACCAGGTGCGCCTCGCCGCCGCGCTGGGTGGTGGAGAGGTAGGTTAGCGCGACCCGCTGGCCATCGGCGGAGACCTGGGCCCGTGCGCGGGTGCCGGGAATGCGCTTCTCCCAGAGCCGCATCCCCGACTCCATATCGTAGCCCGCCAGCTGGAGGTCTTGCTCGGAGCGCCGGGCACCGTGGCCGGAGAGACTAATGGCGGTGGCACCGTCGGCGGAGACCTGGACCTCTTGCCAGCGGGCGGGGTTGGGGTCGCCATACGCCCAGCCCCCGAGTCGTCGCACGCCGGCCGGGAGCCACGTTCCCAGGACAGCGGACGAGCCATCCGTGGAGAGAGCCAGGGTCTCGGGGAGGGCGCTGAGCTTCCAGGTGACCGGGGGCTGGCTGGTCAGGAGGGAGGTCGCGAGGATCAGGTTGGCTCCCGTCCCAAAGAACGCGCGGCTCCCATCGGGGGTGGCGGCGATACTCCAGAGCGTGCCGGGGAGCTCAAAGGCATCTGCCTGGCCCGTGCGGGCATTGAGCAGCCAAGCCTTCTTCACCTGCGGGTTGTGCACCGCCCCGACCAGCACGCGCCCTCCCCGCACCGCCACCACGGTATTGGCCAGCAAGAGAGGCTGGCTACTCCAGAGGCGCATCCCATTGTGGGGCGTGAGGAGCTGGACTTGGTGGAGCGAGTCGAGGAGCGCGACCTGGCCATCTGGGGAGAGGCTGAGCGCGAGGGGGCGCGGCAGCATGCGGCTCCAGCGCTCTTTCCAGCGCGGGCGGCTATCCCCGGCGAGCGGCTCGGTGTCCAGCGCCGGGATGGGGGAGGGACGGGGCTGCAGGGGCGGTTTGCTGGGGAGCTGGCGGCCCTGTCCCATCCCTGTCCCCAGCACGAGACCAAGCAGGGCGAGAGTCGCCAGGTACCGCAAGGGCGTACCGTGGAGAGGCATTAGGTACTCTCGATAAAGGCACGGTGGAGTGTTGGGTCGTCGGTGAGCTCTGGGTGGAACGCCGATGCCAGGAGCTTGCCTTGCCGCACGAGCACGACCCGGTCTTGGTAGCGGGCTAGCACCTCGACACCCTCGCCCACCTCGCTCACAAACGGAGCGCGGATAAATACCCCGCGCACGGTGCCGAAGCTGGTCTCGATATCGGTCTCAAACGAGTCGATCTGCCGCCCGAAGGCATTGCGCTCGACCGCGATATCCATCAGGCCCAGCAGGGGCTGGCCACCCCGTTTCTCCCCGGCGGTGATGCGCTGCGCCAGGACAATCATCCCCGCGCAGGTTCCCCAGATCGGCTTGCCAAATGCCTTGAGAGCCGTGTCCATGCCAAAGCGTGCCATGAGGTGCCCCATGGTGGTGCTCTCGCCGCCGGGGATGATCAGGCCGTCGGCGGTCGCGAGTTCCTCGGGGGTACGTACCTCAAAGCCCAGCCCACCCGCCGCGTGGACCGCTTTGAGGTGGGCTTCGTAGTCGCCTTGCAGGGCAAGGACACCGATTCGCTTGGTTGCCACAGACACCTACCAGCCGCGCGTCGCGAGCAGCTCGCTGTCCTTGAGGGTGCGGATATCGATCCCGACCATCGGCTCTCCCAGGTTCTCGGAGATCTCGGCGAGCTTGGCGTAGTCTTTGTGGAAGGTGACCGCATCGACAATGCGCTTGGCGCGCTCGGCGGGGTCGCCAGACTTGAAGATACCGCTGCCCACAAAGACCGTCTCCGCGCCCAGGTGCATCATCAGAGCGGCATCGGCGGGGGTGGCGACTCCACCCGCGGAGAAGTTGGGCACGGGAAGGCGCCCGGTCTTTGCCACTTGCAGCACGAGCTCGTAGGGGGCCTGGAGCTCCTTGGCCTCGGTCATCAGCTCGGCTTCGTCCATGGAGGCGATCTTGCGAATCCCGCCCATCAGCGAGCGCATGTGGCGCACGGCCTCGACCACGTTGCCGGTCCCGGCCTCGCCCTTGGTGCGGATCATCGCCGCGCCCTCCCCGATACGGCGCAGGGCCTCGCCTAGATTGCGGCACCCACAGACAAAGGGCACGGAGAAGTCGTGCTTGTGGATATGGAACTGCTCGTCGGCGGGGGTAAGCACCTCGGACTCGTCGATAAAGTCCACGCCGAGTGCCTCTAGGATGCGCGCCTCGATAATATGCCCGATACGTGCTTTTGCCATCACGGGGATGGTGACAGCGGCCATGATCTCTTTGATCATGCGCGGGTCGCTCATACGCGCCACGCCACCGTCTTTGCGGATATCGGCGGGGACACGCTCTAGTGCCATCACCGCCACCGCGCCCGCCTCTTGTGCGATCACGGCCTGCTCCACGTTCACGACGTCCATAATCACGCCGCCCTTGAGCATCTCCGCCAGCCCGACCTTTGTACTCCAGGTGGACTTCTCAGTTATCTCTGCCATTATTTTTAAAAACCTCGTTCTTGATTCTACCGCGCTGGATACAACACAATCAACCGTGGTATAATTCCAGCGCTTTCCTGAGAAAGTCAGAGAGCACTCCCGGGTCGTTCAACGGCAGGACAGAGGTTTTTGGTGCCTTTAATTGGGGTTCGAATCCCTGCCCGGGAATTTCGCTTTTGGCACTGTTGCCAGCTCCTCGGAAAAAAATCGGCTCCCACAGTAACGGAACTGTTCCCAATGACGTTTTAGTAGCTATGAACACACGTCGCCCCTTCACGCTCATTGAGCTTCTCGTGGTCATTGCCATTATCGCGATCCTGGCTGCCATTCTCTTCCCGGTCTTTGCCACGGCACGCGGGCAGGCGCGCAAGACGGCGTGTCTGTCCAACTTGCGGCAGATCGGGATGGCGAACCTGATGTACGCCCAAGACAACGACGACTTTCCGGTCTGGGGCGGCGATCCTCCCGACCTCAACGGCGATGCGTGGAGTGGAAACTTGGATGTGGCGAACATGCGGCCCCAGCACGAGGTTCTGATGCCCTACATGAAGAGCAAAGAGATCTGGCGCTGCCCCGCGGATGGAGGTTTTGATTTTTGCGGCCCCTACGAAGGGACCTACCTGCCGTCGCACCCGAGCAGCTATCAGAAGTGGGGCTCCAGCTACATCACCCGCACCGAGCTGATTTTATTGAAAAAGCCGATCTCCAGCATGGAGGCCGTGACCACGGATGGCAAGACGGTCGGCTCCGCGGGGATCGGGTTGTTTTTCGATGCGGTCGGTTACTGGCACGGGAGCAAGCCGCTACTAGGAGAGAACACGACCAACTACCGCAATAATGTCTCGTTCCTCGACGGCCATGCCAAGAGCCTGATCAATGCGGACTACCTCAACCTCTGGAGCCTGCGGGTTCAATAGGAAAGCCTCGACGGAGATCGTCCCAAAATATGAGACTTCTGGCCCCTTGTCAGAAAGGGGTGCTCCCCCTAAAATTGGCTCATGGGATATCGGCTCTTGCTGGCGCTCTGTCAGAGCATCGTGCGCCTGATTCTGGCAACCCATGGGGGCTTGCGGGTGGAGGGCGCGGCGCGGGTGCCGCGCACGGGCGGGGTCTTGCTGTGCCCCAACCATATCTGTGACCTCGATCCCCCGACGGTCGGTGTGGCGACGACGCGTCCGGCGTGGTTCATGGCCAAGTCCGAGCTCTTCTCGATGCGCTTCTTCTCCTGGCTCCTGCCGCGCCTGCACGCCTTCCCGGTCAAGCGCGACTCCGCCGACCGCGCTGCCCTCACACGCGCCGAGGAGCTCCTCAAGGCGGGCGAGGCGGTCGTGATCTTCCCCGAGGGCGGCGGCAACGAGGCGGGGACGCTCCAGCCGCTGCATCCGGGGGCGCTCCTGGTGGCCCTGCGCGCAAAAGTCCCTGTGGTTCCTGTGGCGCTGATCAACACCAACAAAGTGCTCCCCTACGGCCACATCAAGCTGCGCAAGTCCCCGGTGCCGGTCACCGTGATCTTTGGCGAGCCGCTCGACCTCTCCGACCTCTATGGCAAGAAAGGCGGGATCGAGGAGGCCACCCGCCGCCTCACCGAGCGCCTCGCGGCCATGCTAGGCCAGCCCGTCCCCGAAGGCAAGCCCCAAAAGCACGACTAGCGCTTGCGGCGGCGCTTCGTCGGGAGAACGAGGTAGATCACAGCTCCGATGATGCTGCCCCAGAAAAGCACAAAAACTCCCATTGCTCCGTAGCGCATCAGCCAGTTTCCGAAGTTGGCACTGGCTTCCTTGTGCCAGGGAATATCCAGTGATGGTGCCGGGGAGTCTTGGTAGCCGTCCCAGAAGTGTGGGTCGGTGTCCGGGTGGCGGCCTGCTTTGAAGCGCGCCTCCATAAACGCCGTGCGTGCGGCTTGCCACGTCTCCGCCGCGGCGCGCAGCTCCTTGAACTTGGTGGCGACATTGTCTTGGTTGGTAATGCCAAGCCAGTGGCGTGAGGCTGGTGTGATGAGATAATCCTCACCACTGCGGTGGGGAGCCTCGGGGAGCTTGGCCCCCTCAAAGAGCGACTTCTTCCCCACGCGAATCAGCTCACGGCACCGTAGCTCCGCGAGATAGGCGACTTTGGCATCGCCGCGCTTGTTGAGCTGTCCGGCCAGCGCCCCAAAGACATCGACACTCTCCCAGGCATTGCCCAGGACCACCAGCCCTGCCAGCCCCAGGAGTGTCTTGTCTGGTGTACTAGTGAGGGTTGCCGGCTCGCGCAGGTTGCCGGAGGGGGCATTGCGGTGGATAAAATAGGCCAGGCTCTGCTTCGTGCGCTCTTTGAGAATCCAGTCCATCGCCTGCAGCTGGGCGGCCTCGCGGCCAAAGTGGGCATCGGGCTTGAGCGCAATGGCCTTGGCGATCTCGGCGCGCGCCTGCTCCAGCTCCCCGATCCGCTCCTCTTTGGCACCGTCGCGGAGCCAGCGGTGGGCGCGAAAGGTCCCCGCGTTGGCGAAGTAGCGGTAGAGCGCCTCGGTATCGCTGGCGGGGATGCGAGGGCGCTTCTTCTCGATCCAAGCCAGCGCCTCGCCACTCTTGCCAAGCTTGTCGTAGGCAACCGAGATATCATCATAGAGGGGAAGTTGCTTGGGGTCTGTCGCCAGCTCTCTCTGGCAGCGCTCGATCCGAAGCTGGTAGTAGAGCGCCGGGTTGCGGGGGAAGCGCCCGACAATCACCTCCACGATTCCGGGGATATCGGGTGCCTCGCGCGATGCTCCCGGGCGTGCAATCGGGAGCTGCTTTGCCTCGAAGGCCAGGGCGTCAGAGTCTCTATCGTTGAGGCAGGCGTGGGCAGAGAGCGGCGTCAGAGCCAGGAAGGCAACGGCGACTTTTGCGGCAAGTGTGGCGTTTCTCATAGTGTTTCAGGACGTCGTTTCGGGGGCGGGGGTTACGCTTGGGATGCAACTTTTCGGGGTAAACTGACACGTATAGAGTATGAGGTTTCACAAGATGACAAATTCAATGCGCTTTGGAGTTCTAGGGCTGGCCACCGTGGGTCTGGCAGGCTGCTCGCAACCGCGTCCCGTGACCATGGCTCCGCCGGTTGCGCCGCCCGCCCCACCCGCGATGACCGCCGGGGCACCCAACAGCAACGAGGTCTACAACTGGCGTGACGTGCCTGCGGGTCAGCAAGTGCCGATCACCCGCGCTGTCTTTGACCAGGGGGGCTACCAGCTCTATGCTGCCTCCGGTGAGACCATTGTGGTGCCGTTTGAGAACCAGAACATGTATGTCATGAAGTTCGGACGAACCAGTGGCGACATGTACTTTGTTAATGATGGCAATACGGCTCCCACTCTGTACATCCGTGAAGGCCAGGGGCTGCAAAATGCGGCGGCACAGGGCGCGCTCTGGTACCCGTTCCCGCAGAACTATGCCTACACCCGCCCCGTCTACATGGGCATTGCACCGTCGTGGACCGACTATGTCGCGATGGGTTGGTACCCGGGGATGCACTACTACGGCGGCTACTACAGCTACAGCCCGTGGCGTGTGGGGCTTGCCTATGCAGCAATGCCGGGGCTGATGATCAATATCGGGGGACGGCCCTACTACGGCTGGAATAGCTACAACTCCTACTACCGTTCCAACCCCGTGAACCGTGTGCTGGTGACCAACCGCAACAGCTTTAATTACTCGTCGGTGGGGCGCCGCAGTGCCTCGATGGGCAGCTCGTTTGGGCGCTCGTCGGGAGGCTCTGGCTCCTTTGGCCGCACCTCTGCCGGCCGCACCTCAGGCGGAGGCTTTAGCGCCTCCCGCCCGAGCTTTGGCAGTGGCTCCCGGCCCACGGGGAGCTTCGGGGGCGGAAGCTCTGCCAGTCGCCCTAGCTTTGGTAGTGGGAGCTCATCGGGGTCCCGGCCCAGCTTTGGGGGCGGGAGCTCGTCGGGGTCTCGCCCTAGCTTCGGGGGGAGTAGCTCGGGAAGCCGCCCTAGCTTCGGCAGTGGGAGCTCAGGGTTCTCCAGTAGCCGCCCCAGCTTTGGCGGGAGCTTTGGGCGCTCCAGCGGGAGCTCGTTTGGCGGCGGTCGTAGCAGCTTTGGAGGAGGACGTCGTCGTTGAGAAATGAGCTGATCTTCCAAACCGGCGGCGACTGGGACTCCACCAGCCTGATCAACAACGGCTACACGGTCGAGGCGGCCCAGCTCTATATCGAGCTTCGCGCCGGCCGCGACGACTGGGGCGATGAGGTGCATGGGGGAATCTGGGAGGGGGCGGATCTCACCGCCCTGATCCGCCCCGCGGATAACCCGGACCTGCCCTTTGATATCTTCCCCGGCCGCATCACCATGGAGTTCCCTGGCTACACCATTGTCATGGAGAACCTGCACCCCGCGGTGGACATGCGCCACCTGCGTGTCTGGTTCAACGGCGATGACATCACCGACCGTGTGGTGGATATTGTTGTGGATATCAACGCGGTCGATAACTTTGTCCAGGCCTATGCCAGTGTCTATAAGTCCCGCTTCTTGCTGCGCGACGAAGTGATCACACACAGTATTTTGTAGAAAGAACGAACATGTCAACTCGACCTGCTGCCGCCCAGGTAGCCTCCTTAGACACCAACCTCACCTGGATCGCCTACGAGTCGGATAGCGCCGATGGGCTTCATGTCCTGCACAACGGCCAAGCGATCCTGACGGGCTCGATTGAGAGCCTCTCGGTGGATATCGACTCGGAGAAGGGGACTATCACCGCGATTTTGGTGCGAAAAGAGGGGGGCAATATCAGCCTCTTCCCCGGCTCCGTGGAGATTATCGCTAAGGGCAAGCGCATCTCCCTCTCCGCGGTAAGTGCAACAAGCCTCGAGGGGCTCTACTTTGGCTTGGGGGTCCGCGAGGATGGCACCAGCGACGAAGTACGGGGAGTCAAGGGCCTGCGGGTTGTCTTTACTCCCGGGCTGGCTAGCGCAAAGCTCACCTGGATCGAAGGGGACACTGAAGAAGTGATCTTCTAGGGCTCCTTGCCGCCCAGCTCTTCCAGGCTGAGATGGGCGGCATCCCGAATGCGCTGGCTCGACGACGAGACCGCTAGCTTTCGGGCAATGGGAATCGTTGCTGTGTCGTCGGCGGAGGCTAGCACCAAGAGCGCCGCAACCGTAAACTCCACGGTCGGGTCCTGGTTCTCCGCACTCTGGCGCAGGTAGCGGCGCTGCTCTTCCGTGAGCTGGTGTGCCCGCTCTGTGTCTAGCCGCGGGAGAAGGCGCTCCAGAGCCGCATGGCACTCCACTGCCTCTCGCCCCTGCCACCGGGCAAAGTCCAGGAGCGGCCCCACCGCATCCACCCCCCGCACAGACTCCGCTAGGACTCCCACCTGGTGCCGTGTTGTTCGCCAGAGCCGACGTGCACGCAGGGTGAGGAGCCAGCCGAGAGTCGCCAAGAGCAGTGCCAGAGCTCCCCAAAAAGCTTGGCCCACTGCCAGCAAGAACATCCCCAGAGGAAAGAGCCAGATGCCTGCCTGCCAGTGTCGGAGCTGGGGAGCACACGAGAGAGCTTGCCCTTGAAGAAGCACGAGCTGCTGCTCTGCTGAGAGGTTCTGACAGGCCCAATCTGAGGTATCTCTAAAGCGGATCATCCCTCTCTAATACGCACTTTATGGGGGGAAAAGGGACGCTATTGACAAGGTGGTTTAGCTTTGTTACGATGCGGCTGACAAGGAGTACTTTTATCATGAGTATCTATCGTTTTGGAGCAGGACTGGCCGTCGTGGCCCTCGTAAGCACTGGTGCTTTCGCCCAGCCGCCCGGTGGTGGATTTGGGATGATGCGTGGTAACCAGCCTCTAACTCTCGCGACTGTCCCTGCGGAAGCGCTTGGCACGGAGCTCAAGCTCAGCCCCGAGGTTCAGAAGCAGATCGCGGCGATCCAGAAGAAGGTTCAGGACAAGATGCAGGCAGCCATGCAAGAGCTGCGCGACAGCGGTGGCGCCGGTCCCGAGGCGTTTCAGGAGCTGCAGAAGAAGAACCAGGAAAATAGCAAGAAGGCCGAGACCGAGATCCTCGCCCTGCTCACCGACGACCAGAAGAAGGCCCTTCCCGAGGTGCTCAAGGCGCTCCAGCTCCTGCGCACCGTGGGAATCCCGGTCCAGCTCAGCTCGGCGCTGATGCTCACCGACGTGCAGAAGAAGTCTCTTGCGGAGGTCGCGGCGGCGGTTCAGAAGGATCGCGAGGCCAAGATGAAGGAGATGCAGGAAGCCCGCCAGAACCAGGATCAGGACAAGATGCGCGAGCTCATGCAGGCCATGCGTGGCAATGGGGGAGTCAATCCCAAGGCGCTGGCGATTCTGACTGCGGAGCAGAAGGCCATGGTCGAGAAGTACATCAAGGACCACCCCCAGCCGCAAGGACGGCGCGGTGGGAACTAGGCTCTGGTAGGCCTAAGGGGCTGCCAGGGAGAGAAGATACTCGCTGGCGGCCTCGCGAATCCTCTCGGAAGGGTGGCAGGCGGAGAACTCCTCCGCCTGTGCCCGAAGCTCGGTGTCTTGCAGGGTCGCAAGGACGAGAAGTGCACAGGTAATAAAGTTGGCATCCGCAGTCCGAAAGATCGCACGGCGGAGAAACGCACGCTGTGCGGTGCCCAGGGTCTCGAGCTCCTCAGGACTTCGGTAGGCGAGAAGACGTGTCAGCGCGACAAAGAGTGCCTCTTGGATCTCAAACACAAGGCGATTGGCGCGCTGGGCATTGGGATCGCGGCGGCGGGTGCGCTTGCGTAGCTTGGGCAGGCTCTCCAGCGCCTCCCCGAGCGCAAAGAGCTCCGGGAGCGCGTCTTTGGGGACCTCGGTCAGCGCCTCTAAAACAAGCGCTCCCTGGCGAACCCAGGCGGGGGCGATGTAGCTCTCCAGGCGCAGGGCGATAAGACAGACACCGCCGAGCAGAAACAGGGGGAAGAAGTCCGTGGCGATCAGGCTCAGCGCACCAAGAGTGCCCACCAAGAAAAAAACGCTCAGAGCTGACAAGCCCTGGCGGCGCCGTGCCTCGCGGCGTGTCTGCTGGACATAGTCGGTGAGCAGGGTGGGCAGGGGAACCTGGGTATTGAGGCTCTGGAGGCTCATAGGGTCATCTCAGTATATCGTCGGCCGCCTCCTTCACCTCCGGTGAGCTGGTGGTGAAGCGGTAGGCATGGGCCTGGACGCGGGCACGGCGGTCTCCTGACGCCGCCAGAGTAAAGAGCGCGGCGATCACAAAGCGCTCCTGGCTCTCCAGGCACTCGACCCCACGCAGAGCGTTCAGGCGCAGGACGAGAAAGTCCCGCTCCTCTTGGGTGAGCTGCTGCGCCTCCGCCTGCGTGATCATCGAGAGGCGCAGGGTGAGCGCATCCCAGAGCTCTCTGTCTACCAGCGCCGGGGGATCGAGCGGCGAGTGGTGCGCCAGAAAGAGCAAGGTGGAGAGGTCCTGTGTCTCCCGTGGCTCTAGGGCGAGCCGGCGGAGTATCTCCAAGAGCCGACGTCTAGGGTTTCCGAGCTGTACTCCTTCGTTGTTGAGCATCCTGTAGATCAGGACGCAGAACGCAACACTGCCAAACAGGAAGGCAATGATCTCCCGCGGCAGGTTGCTGACGGTCAGCGAACAAACCAGGGCGAGCGCCGCCAGTCCGCCGAGGAGTGCCAGGACGCTTCGAAGGCGAAACTCGCGTGGCGGAGGTGTCTGGATCCACTCGCGTAGTAGCTCTCGGGCTTCATCGGGGGTGAGCTGAGCCAGACGAGCCTCCCCTTCCGGCGTCCCAAGCTGTGCACGGAGGTTCTCTTTCCAGTCACGCTGCCGCTGCTTCATGGCATCATTCGTGGGGCAGAGCAAAGAGGGCCTCTGCGAGCTGCTGGCCATCGGGGGTGAGGCAGTAGGTCTTGTCCTCTACGGTGGCGATCCCGGCGGCGACCAGCTCACGCAGGTGGTGGTAGAGCGAGCCGGTGGCCAGCCCGACGGTGGCACCGAGCTGTGGGGGGGGCTGGGGGCCGCTCTGGAGGAGTGCCTCGATCAGGCGTGCGCGCTGGACGGGGGTGAAGGCACTGGCGCGCTTGGCGACCTGCTCTGCCGTTCGCGTGGCCCCGAGCGCCGCTACTGTGGGAGATTTCAGGGCCTCAATCTCCCGACGTAGCGAGGCGAGCTCGGCGAGCACCTCGGCGAGCTCGCCCTTGCTTTTTTTACTCTCTTTTCCTGCCTTGCCTGCCATGGAGCTAGTTTAACAGATTTTGTTTTCTTTACCAGATTCCTTTTGGCGAGAAATAAGTTTAACAGAGGCTTAACGCCAGGGGGATGCAATGCGGGATAATAGAGACGCAATGGCAGGAGAAACGATCCTGGTCGTGGACGATGAGCCAACCCTTATCGAAGCGATCCGTTATAACTTAAAGGCGCAGGGATTCAATGTCCTTACCGCGGGGGATGCCGACGAGGCGCTACAGCTCTTTCGGAGCCAGCGCCCGGATCTTATCGTGCTGGATGTGATGTTGCCCTCGGGGAGCGGCTTTGATATCTGTCGCCTGATCCGGCAGCAGGGGGAGCGCGTGCCGATCCTCATGCTCACGGCTCGGATCGCGGAGAGCGACCGGGTGCAGGGGCTGGAGATCGGGGCGGATGACTACGTGGTCAAGCCCTTTGGAATGCGCGAGCTCGTGGCCCGCATCAAGGCCCTCCTGCGGCGCTCCGGCGGCGAGGGGGAGAGCAGTGTGGTGGGACCGCAGCTGGTCTCTGCCGCGCTGGAGCTGGTCGTGGACCTGGAGAAGCACGAGATCACGCTCAAGAGCAAGCCCGTGAAGCTCGCCCGCAAAGAGTACGATCTCCTGGTGCTCCTCACCGCACACCCGGGGCGTGTCTTTGACCGGGCGACACTGCTGGACCGGGTCTGGGGAACGGGCGAGGTGGTCGAGGAGCGCACGGTCGATGTGCATATCCGCTGGCTCCGCGAGAAGATCGAGCCCAATCCCTCGAGCCCAGAGCATCTGCTCACCGTGCGCGGCGTAGGATACAAGTTTCAGCCATGAGTAAGCGCCTAGAGCAGCTCGCGGCCCTGGTCCCCGATGGCCTCCTGCGTGTCAATGAGAGCAATAAGATCATCTACGCCAACGACACCGCCGTGGGCTACCTGACCGCCGATGGCAATACCAAGCGGGTGGTCGGGCGCTCCCTCTTAGAGGCGACCCACCAGCGCTCGCTCGTGGAGCTTGTGGACACGGCACGCGCCACGAAACAACCCCAGGAGACCGAGGTGCGGCTAGTGAACGGTAAAGAGCGCTTTGTCAAGGCCCGTGCGCTAGGGCTCACCGCGGGCGGAGCCATGGTCCTCTTCTCCGACCAGACCGAGCTGACCCGCTTGCGCACGGTACGCACGGAGTTTGTGATCAATGTCTCCCATGAGCTGCGCACCCCGCTGGCGTCGATTCGGGCGATGGCGGAGACCCTACAAGACGGTGCCCTCAACGATGCGGAGGTAAGCGAGAAGTTTTTGGGCAATATCATCCGCGAGGTGGACCGCTTGGTGCGCCTCTCGGAGGACCTGACCTTTCTCGCCCGCGCCGAGACCATGCCCCCCGCCCGAGAGCGCTTCGACCTCGCCGACCTCCTGCTAGATATCGTAGAGCGCCTGGCTACCTACGCGGCCAAGCGAAAGGTGACGGTTCACCTGCCGGAGACCATGCCGTTTCTGGAGATCGAGGCGGACCGGAGCGAGGTGGAGCAGGTCTTTTTTAACTTGGTAGACAATGCGATTAAGTACACGCCCTCCAGTGGGAGGGTCGATGTCACGGTCACACGGGAGAAGGAGAGCATCACGGTGACAATCGCGGATACGGGGATTGGGATCTTGAAAGAGGACCTACCCCGTATCTTTGAGCGGTTCTGGCGCGCCGACCGTGCGCGCCGCTTCCCGGGTGAGGCGGGAACCGCAACAGGGGGAACCGGACTAGGCCTTTCTATCGTAAAGCATATTGTCGAGGCCCACGGAGGAACCATTGTCGCCGATAGCGAATTGGGGAAGGGGTCTCGCTTTACTGTGACACTCCCGCTGGCTAAGTAGGCTTAGCCCCCCTGATCGCTATGAATGAACAACCTGTCCCCCTGACTGACCAGCTCGCCAATATTAGCCCGACTATCGTGGTCGCGGTGATCGCGGGCTTTACGATCCTTCGACTGATGCTCGTGAAGCTCCTCCGGGAAGGCTGGGCACGCACGATCTCCGAGACCTGCGATACGGTCACCTTCGTGCTCGCTCTGGCATTTCTGCTGATCCGTCCCTTTGTGGCCCAGGCGTTCTACATCCCGTCCGAGAGCATGGTGCCGACCCTGGAGATCGGAGACCGGCTGATTGTCGATAAGGTCTCGTTTCGGCTCCATAACCCCAACCGCGGCGATGTGCTGGTCTTTGCCGCGCCCCCTGAGGCAACCGGAAGCGCGACCCTGGAGCAAGACTACATCAAGCGCTGTATCGGCCTCCCCGGCGAGCGGGTTGAGGTGCACGGGGCAAAGCTCAAGATCGGCGACGAGGTCTATGAGTCGCCCGGTGACGATCCCAATGGGCGGACGGCGCAGCAGACCCTGCGCGATAAGCTGGGAATCGACGAGAAAAAATCCGTGCGCTTCTACAAAGACTATGTGCTGGTCGACAAAAAAGAGAAGATTCTCCCCGCCGATATCGCCCGGCAGTTTGGGCAGCCCGGGGCCAAAGTGGAGCTCACCCCCGGCGAGGTGCTGATCAATGGCAAGCCGCTCGACGAGCCCTACATCAACGAGGACCCCGGCTACAACATGACCACGATCCCCAACCAGGAAGACAATGTGATCCCCCCCGGCCACTACTTCATGATGGGCGACAACCGCAACCACTCCGCCGACTCCCATGTCTGGGGCAAGCTGGCACAGTGGCGCATTGTCGGACGGGGAATTGTCACCTTCTGGCCCATTACCCGTATCGGGAAGCTCTAGTCGTGTAACACCCAGGGCTTCTGTAGCGTATCAAGTGCTATGGAAGCTCTGGCTAAACTTGATCTTGTTGGGGTGGTCTTTGCGCTGGCGGCAGTCACCCTTCTTCAGCTCGCTCTGCGCCCAAGCAAGGCTCGCGTTCTTCGCCTTCTTAGCGAGAGCTGTGACTCCGCCCGCTGGGTGCTGGCGGTCTTCTTCTTGCTGATCCGCCCCTTCGGAGCCCAAGCGTTCTATATTCCGTCGCCGTCGATGGTGCCCACCCTGGGAGTCGGGGATAAGCTAGTCGTGGATAAGCTCAGCTACCGCCTGCACGACCCCCAGCGCGGCGATGTGATTGTCTTTGCCGCCCCGGCACGCGCCACCGACGACAACAAAGAGGGGACGGACTTTATCAAGCGCTGCATTGGCCTTCCTGGCGAGACGATCGAGGTGCGTGGCGCACGGCTTCGGGTGGGAGGCGAGACAATCGGCCCCGAAAACACCGACCCCCGTGTCCATCCCGCCGCCGACTACCTCCGCCAGCGCCTGGAGCTTGCCGCCGATACCCCGGTGCGGCTTACCCGCGACGGTGCCTTTGTCAACCACAGCTGGCTCCCCCGAAAGACCCTGGCCCACAAGCTTGGTGTTGCGGAGAGAGCGCTTGTCCTGGAGCCCGGCGAGGTGCGCATCAATGGCAAGCCCCTCGACGAGCCCTATCTCAACGAAGACCCGGGCTACGACATGCCTGTCACACAGATTCCCCCCGGCCACTACTTCATGATGGGCGACAATCGCAATAACTCCGCAGACTCGCACTACTGGGGCCTGCTGGAGCGGGAGCGCATGGTGGGGGTTGCACGGCTTACCTACTTTCCTCTGGGACGCGCCCGGAAACTGCCGTAGTCTCGGGTACAATAGCCCACAACGTATGCCTGATACCATCCCCATCGCCGCTGTCTCGGACCTGACCGTGCGCTACGGTGCCAAGACCGTGCTGGACCAGTTCTCTCTGGAGATTCCCGAGGGCTGTGTGGGGCTCCTTGGCCCCAATGGCGCGGGGAAGACAACCCTCATCAAGACCCTCCTGGGATTTGTGACTCCCCAAGCGGGGCGTGCCCAGGTGATGGGGCTCGATGTGGCCACGCAGGGCAAGAGTATCCGCCAAAAAATCGGGCTGATGCCGGAGCAGGACTGCCATATCCCCGGAATGAACGCTGTGACCTTCGTGGCCTACGCGGGGGAGATGGCAGGGATGCCCCCCGAGCAGGCGATCCGCCGCGCCCACGAGGTGCTGGAGTGGTGTAGCCTGGGGGAGGCGCGCTACCGCAATGTCGAGACCTACTCCACGGGGATGCGGCAGCGGGTGAAGCTGGCACAGGCGCTGGTACACGGTCCCAAGCTCCTCTTTCTCGATGAGCCGACCAATGGCCTCGATCCCGCGGGCCGCGACGAGATGCTGGAGCTGGTGCGCGATGTGAGCCATGGCAAGGGCCTCTCGGTTGTCGTCTGCTCCCACCTGCTCCCCGATATCGAGAAGACCTGCGACACGGTCGTGGTGATGCGCCGCGGCGAGGTGGTGCGCCAAGGGCCGATCGCCACCCTCAAGCAGACCGGCGGCGTCCAGTTTGATGTGGAGCTACGGCTCTTCTCCGACGGCTTTGTGGGCGCGATGCAGGAGCGGGGCGCGAGCCTGGTCTCCCAGCTCGGGAGCTCCTGCCGCTTCGCCCTCCCCGAGACCGAGCCCGCGCCCCACCGCCTGATCTTCGAGGCCGCCGTGGCCTCGGCGGCGCAGGTGCGCGGCTTCCGTCCGGCGGAGCGCAGTCTGGAAGATGTCTTTTTGGAGGCGGTTTCGGGATGAGTACACAGAACCTAATTGCGGATCGCTCGTACCGCAACTACGACGGCCCCATGCGCACGGTCCGGGCGGGCTGGTGGGTGATCGCGCAGTCGGTGATCCGCACCAATATCCGCAAGATTGCCTTCTGGATGCCGGTGCTGATGATTGTCTTGATCCACCTGTTCTATGGGCTGGTGTTCTTCTTCAACCACAACCTGGCCCAGGGCATGCGCGAGACCGGCATGGGAAGCGGGCGCCAGCAGACAACCTTTACCTACGCAAGCTGTATCGCGCTCTGTATCTCGGAGGGCTGGCTCCGCGGGCTGCTGGTCTTTATCCAGGCCCTCGTGATCGGCGCAGGCGCAATCGCGGCGGACAACCAGGCCAATGCGCTCCTGGTCTACCTCTCGCGCCCCCTGACCAAGATAGACTATCTGGTGGGGAAGTGGTTTGGGGTGTTCTTGCTCCTCTGGTGCACGACCGTCATCCCCGCGCTCCTGGTCTATATCTTTCTCTTTAGCAACTACTCCGACGAAGACTTCCTGAAGCTAAACCCCTATCTCCTGCCACGGCTGCTCCTGGCATCGCTCGTGCCGGCGGTGCTGAACGCAAGCCTGGTGATTGGGATCTCGTCGTGGTTTAAGAGCGGGCGTATGGCGGGAGCGACCTACGCGGGCTTCTACTTTGTGGTGGGAATCATCACGTTCGTGGCGGGCTCGGTGATGGCGCGCAATGCCTACCTGAACCAGGACAACGACGATCCCAATGCGAAGACAACGGTCCAGTGGGCGATGACCCTGCGGGATGCCAATGTCGGGGGGATCACGGAGGGGCTGGCGATGAATATCCTGCACGTGAAGCCCCAAGACGATCCCTTTCCCGCGGTGGGGGGACACAAGCGCCGCCTGATGCCGCCGCATACCTGGCCGCTGGTCGCGCTGGGCGGGGCGTTTGTGCTCCTGCCGCTGGCAGCCGCCTACAAGAAGGTACGTGCCGTGGAGATTATCAGCGGATGAGCCAGCCGACAAGTGCTCCCATGATCGCCCTGGAGCGGGTCTCCCGCTGGCACGGGCAGGTGATCGGCCTCAACGATGTCTCGTTCCAGCTCCCCGCTGGGCTGACAGCGCTGCTGGGCCCCAATGGCGCGGGGAAGTCTACCCTGCTCAAGCTGGTCACGGGGCAGCTCAAGCCGCACACCGGGCGTGTGATCGCTATGGGGATGGAGCCTTTTGCCAACCCCACGCTCGCCTCGCACCTGGGCTACTGCCCCGAGATCGACAACTTCTACGAGGAGCTCACCGGCCGCGAGTTCGTGACCCTACTTGCCGCGATGAACGGGATTCAGGGGGCGACCGCCAAGAAGCGGATCCAAGAGGTCATGGAGCAGGTCGGGATGGCGGACCGCTGCGACCGGCGGATTGGCGGCTACTCCAAGGGAATGCGCCAGCGCATCAAGGTGGCGCAGGCCATTGTCCACGACCCGGATATCTTGGTCATGGACGAGCCCCTCAATGGCCTTGACCCCGTGGGGCGCCGCGAGATGGTGGAGCTCATGCAGAGCTTTGCCGCGCGGGGCAAGTGTGTCCTAGTCTCTAGCCATATCCTCTACGAAGTGGAGCAGATCACCGACCGCATCCTCGTGATCTTCAAGGGCCGCGTGCTCGCTCAGGGCAATATCCACGATATCCGCGACCAGATCGACAAGCACCCCCACCACATTCGCATTATCACGGACCGTCCCCGCGAGCTCGCCGCGAACCTGATCTTCCAGCCCTTTGTACTCTCCGCGCGTGTGGACCCCAAGGACGAGAAGCTCATCGAGGTTGAGACCCACCAGCCCGACATCTTCTATGGGGCTCTTCCCAAGATCGCGCTGGCCGGCAACTTCCAGATCGAGCGCTTCCACTCCCCGGACAACAACCTCGAAGCCGTCTTCCGTTATCTCGTCGGTGATGCCTAGCGGGTGAGGCGGCGTGCTGCCATCAAGTAGGCCGTCTCCGCGATACCGCCGAGGGTAAAGGCAAGCGCGGCGAGCGGGAGGGCGGGGAACTTGGCAACGACACCCGCAACCAGCACGAGCACTTGGATTGTCAAGCCTAGCGCCATTCCTCGGTAGATGGGCTGGGTGTGCTGGCGGGCGACCAGCACCCCGCGCACGAACGAGCTAATCGCGGCGATGAGGGGCAGGAGTGCGCCCCAGAGAATGCCTTGACGCACCAGGCTGTGCAGGTCTGCGGGAACGCCCAGGGCGCTGGCGTAGCGCTCGCAGAGGGGCGTGAGCGCGAGAAGCAGTGTGGCAAGCGTGGAGCTAACCCCGATCAAGCTGGCGAAGCGGGAGAGAGTCGCCTCAGGAGTGGTGCCTTTTTTGAGCTGTGCCACCGTGATCTCCTGGACGGCAAAGCCCCAGCCGCGGAGCAGGAGCAGCGCCGAGAACATGACAGGGGCGGCGGCGAGGGTCTGGGTGGCGAAGGGCAGGCGTGCGATCGCCGCGCTCGTGAGGGGCTGCGCCGCGAGTGTCAGGAGCGTGGTCATGGCCAGCGGGGTGTGAAACGCCGCGATTGCCTTCTGGCTCAGCGGGTCATCGTCGGTGTGTGTGGGCAGCGAGCGGATCACCGGGCGGGCAAAGCTGCTGGCCGAGAGTGCCTCGGCGAGCACCCCGACCATGATCGCAATCGCCGCTGTGGCCGCGCCGGAGAGCTTTCCCCAGGCAACCAAAGCGAGAGCGGGCAGGACCACGCTGGCGAGGCGGATCGCGGTGCCGTAGGTCACGAGCGCGGTGCGGCCCTGGCGCACGAGCACGCCCTGGTGGAAGCGTCGCCAGGCAATCGCCGCGCTCCAGAGGAGCATCAGCTGGAGCGGCAGGCGGCTGGCCTCCACAATGGGGGTGGGCTGTCCCAGCAGGCTCAGGCAGATAAAGTCTAGGAGCGGCGTGAAGGCGATTGCCGCGGTCACGATCGTGCAGCCCAGAGCGATTCGCAGCATGAAGGTGCGGAGCGCCAGAAAAGTGTCGGTGTTTTTCACCAGCGCTGTGGCCGTGGCTAGCAGCATGATCACGGGGCTCTCGATCAGCAGGGAGAGCTGCATGGTCAGCCCCCAGGCCGCGAGGTTGGTGGGAATCTGCGGCAGGCGTCCGATCGCCCACTGCACCGACGGCCCCTCCAGCATCATGAGCTCAAAGCTGAGGGCGAGGGGGAGGTAGAGGCGCAAGAGGGGAAGCACGATGCCCATTGTACCGCCCCCTGCCAAGGACTGCGTAAATATCGTGTTACACTGGTAGTTATTGAAAATTATTAATAATTGACAGAATTGTCTGCGGGACGTATAATATTAAAATCGCCGCTTGTGCCTGAATGGGTGGTTGCGGTTTTTTAATGTTTTAGAGGACGTTGAGGCGTAGACGTGGAGAAGGTTCGGATCGGCCTGGTTAGTCTGGGTTGTCCAAAAAATTTAGTGGACTCCGAGGAGCTTCTTGGAGCACTTACCGAAAATGGGCGTGGACAGCTCGTAGATGGGGATGCTGCTGCCGATGTGGTGGTGGTGAATACCTGTGCCTTCATCGAGAGCGCCAAGAAAGAGAGCCTTGCGGCGATTCGCGAGGCACTCGGGCGAAAAGAGCGGGGGGAGATCTCCAAGGTCGTCGTGGCGGGCTGTCTGGCCCAGCGCTACTCCAGCACGCTTGCGCAAGAGTTTCCCAATGCCGATGCTCTCCTAGGGATTCAGAGCGCGTCGCAGATCGCCGATGTGGTCTTTAAGGAGCGGGGGGCGCGGCTCTTGCCGATGCTGGACACCAACAACCTGGTGCAGCCGCTCACCGAGAAGTACCCCTTGATTCCGCCATCGCGTGTGCGTGCCACGGCCCCCTGGACCGCCTACCTCAAGATCTCCGAGGGCTGCGACCATGCCTGTACGTTCTGCTCGATCCCCAGCTTCCGCGGCAAGCACCGCTCCAAGCCGCTAGAGCGTATCGTCACCGAGGCCAAGCGCCTGGTCGATAGTGGGGCGGTGGAGCTGAACCTGATCGCCCAAGACACCACGGCCTATGGCATGGACCTCTACAAAGAGCTCGCCCTGCCGCGCCTGCTCACCGAGCTGGGCAAGATCGAGGGCCTCAAGTGGGTGCGGCTGCTCTACTGCTACCCGACCATGATGACCGATCGGCTGATCCAGACCATGGCCGATACCCCCAATGTGGCGCACTATGTCGATATTCCGCTGCAGCACGGCGACGACCAAATGTTAAAACGGATGAAACGCGGGGGCTCGGTTTCGTCGTACTATCGTCTACTGGAGCGCTTGCGGGGCGCGATGCCCGATATTGCGGTGCGGACGACCTTCCTCGTGGGATTCCCCGGCGAGGACGCGTCGGCATTTGAGAACCTGAGCCGGTTTGTCCGTGAGGCACGCTTTGACCGGCTGGGGGTCTTTGAGTACAGCCCGGAGGAAGGTACCCCCGGTTTTGAGCTACGGCCGCGCGTGCCTGAGCGCATCGCCCGGCAGCGGCGACGAGCGCTGATGGCACTGCAGCAGCCCCTCTCCCTGGCCGCAAACCAGGCCCTGGTGGGGAGAGAGCTCGCTGTCTTGGTGGAGGGAATCGACGGGGACGTGCGGATCGCACGCTCCTGGCGCGATGCCCCCGAGATTGATGGCACTGTTCGCGTGGTCGGAACGAGTGCGCAGCCAGGCGACTGGGTGCGTGTTCGGATCACACAGGCAGAGCCCTATGATTTATTCGCAGAAGTTTCTGGAGGATAACGTTGGCTACGAAAAAAATGCCTACGGCCAATAAGGTCGAGGTTGCGGTGCGGCCGCTCACGGATGTGGAGCGGGATAACTTACTGGCAGATTCCTATCTCTCGGATCTGGTCTATGATGCGCTCCTTGAGCGTGGGGAGGCATCGAAGATCTCCGAGATTGCACAGGAGATCAACAACCCCAATATCGGCTTTGCGATCGTGCGCACGGCCCTGGATAAGTCGTCGCGTTTTGTCTACATGGCACGGCTCTGGAACCTCAGCGCACGCTACATGGATGTCACCCGCTCGCTGGAGCGCAACCTGATGGACGTCATCCGGGCTGCGGGCCGACCGCTCTCGACTGCACAGCTTGCCACCGAGCTCTCCGTGATCTACAACCGCCCCTCCGAGACCTACTTTGGCCTCCTCTCAAAAGTCTTGGGCAACGAGCACCTCTATGTCAAAGGCCCCGGAAGCTCCTATGGCCTAGCCGAGTGGCTCCCGCTGGTTGATGGCGAGAACCTCGATGAGGTCGCGCTGGACAACAAGCTCAAGCCCGAGAGCCTCGCTCCCTACCAGGCTCTCTCCAGCAAGGTGGGCTGGGCTAAAAATGCCTATGCCGAGGCGAGCTACAAGACAGTCGCCGCGCTCAAGGGACGCCCGGTCTCGCACCGCCTGCTCGGCGTTCTCGCCTGGTCGGTGCTGGGCGCGGACTACGAGCCCGCCGCGCACCTGGCTGCCTGTCTGGCCGATAGCCGCCTGGTCTGGCTGAGCGCGGAGAAGGGGCGTGGCCGCTGGATCACCCGCGAGACCGCCGAGCGGCTTGAGCGCCTGCTCGCCGATCGTGCAAGTCACCTGGCCGAAGAGGTCGAGGAGGCACCAGCTCCGGTTGTTGCCGTTGCCGAGCCCGTGGTGGAGAGTGTCGCAGAGCCTGTGGCCGAGACCGCTCAGGAGCCCGTGCTTGAGGCAGTCCCTGAGCCGGTGGTGGTCGAAGACGAAGTCAAGCCCCTGACGGTTGGCGAGGAGGACCTGGCTGCCATTGCCACGGTCGTCTCCGAGCGCGGCGTCCCGGTTGAGGTCTCCGAGCTCCTGGCTCTCCAGTACGAGGTCGTCCCCGGCGATCCGTCGTATAAGAACGATGTCACGCTGCTTGAGGCCCGCCTTAAGAGCGATGCACGCTTCCTCTATGTGGGAGCGGGGCGCTTCCGTGAGGCAGGGACCCTCCCGCCCTTTATCTACGATCTGCCTGAGTTTCTGGCCTTCCCCGAGCTACAGTTTGTCTCCATGGACGGCGAGATCATGGACGAGGAGATCGAGGACGAAGGGTTTGCGGGGAGCCTGCGGCAGGATATCTACTCACCGCTGGCACAGGATGCGGGCGATGACGAAGGTCCCAACACCAGCCCCATCCCCGATGATGGTGTCCTGCTCGTGGTGAAGGCGCACCATAAAGAGATCGGGACCTTCCCGCTCTGCCAGATTCCTGCGGGCTTCTTCCCGGAGGACGCCCCGCTGGTCGAGGTCACTCTGCGTGAGGAAGATGGCACGACACACGATCTCTGGGTCAACAACGAGCACCGCTTGGCCTTTAACTTCTTTGGCCTCTACGAGAAGCTCGCCGCCGACTCCGGAGGCTGCCTGCGGCTGAGCGCGACCACGCGTCCCTATGAGTTCCGTGTTGAGGTGCTGGAGGAGACCGATCCTCAGCTCTACCTGAGCCCGGAGCGCTACGCCGAGCTTCTCAGCGCCCGTGAGCAGGCCGAGGAGTCCGGGGATGTGGCGACCTTTGACATTGTCTGTGAGCTTTTGGAGGAGTACCCCAAGGGGCTCGACTTCCTGCAGCTCCTCACCGAGGTCAATGTGGTTCGTCGTGTGACGCGCCGTAAGCTGGCCTCGATTCTGTCGAACTACTTCTGTTTTGTGCAGAAGGCGGGGACAGGGCAGTGGCGCTTCGATACCAAGAAGCGCGATATGGGAACGGATCGAACCAAGCGCAAGTACCTGAAGCGTTAGTTTACAGGAGGAGTTTCGATGGGGCGGCCACACAGAAGACGTCGGGGCGGGTTCCGCCTCTGGGTTAGCCGGCTAGGAGCATTTCTGGGGGTTCTCTCCGCACTACTTTTTGCGGCGATCATCTCCGGGGTGCTCTATGCGGGTGTCCGTGTGCGCAAGGTCGCCCAGGCCATGCCCGACTCCACCGCGCTGAGCCGTGAAACCGCGGGAGGGATCACCCAGATCTACTCCACAGACAAGGTGCTCCTGGGGGAGATCTACACCCGCTTCCAGGAGCGAGTCGATATCGACCAGATCCCGCAGATCCTGCGGGATGCCACGATCTCCATCGAGGACCAGCGCTTCTACGAGCACCCCGGGATCGACCTCCGGGGGATCGCCCGTGCGCTCTATAAAAATGCCTCGGGGGCACGGCGGGGCGAGGGAGCCTCCACTCTCACCCAGCAGCTCGTGCGCAATGTCATTTTGCGTAACCGGGAGAAGACAGTCGAGCGCAAGCTCCAGGAGGCACTGCTCGCCTACCAGGTAGAGCGGAGCATGACCAAGAACCAGATCCTGGAGCGCTACCTCAACGAGGTCAACTACGGCGGCCAGATCTACGGGGTCAAGATGGCCACCAAGCTCTACTTTGGCAAGGAGCTCAAGGACCTCACGATCTCCGAGGCGGCGCTGATCGCGGGGCTGGTACAGAGCCCTCCGAAGACCTACCCGTTTCGCCACCTGGAGGCCGCTCTTGACCGACGCAATGTCGTGCTGGGAAAGATGCTGGAGCTCAAGAAGATCACCCAGGAGCAGTACGATAAAGCGCGTCACGAGGAGATCAAGGTTCTCCCCAACGAGCCCAAGGTGGTCTCGGAAGAGTACAAGGCACCGCACTTTGTGCGCTATGTCCTGCGCCAGCTCAAGCTCCGTCATGGCAATGAGGTCGTGCTCCAGGGAGGTCTGAAGATCTACACCACCCTCAACTGGGAGATGCAACAGCGCGCCGATGCGATCCTCCGTAGTAGCATCCGTGCGGAGCGTGGACGCAATGTCACCGATGGCGCGATGATCTGTCTTGAGCCGCACACGGGCTGGATTCGTGCCATGGCGGGCGGGGTCGATGAGAAGAGCGAGGTCAACTTCACGACTTACGGCAAGGGACGGCAGCCCGGCTCCACCTTCAAGCCGATTGTCTATGCGGCGGCCTTTGAGACGGGCAAGTACGGCCCCGACTCGGAGATGATCGATAGGCCTCTGAAGCTGGGGAGGAAGGTCTGGCCCAAGAACTACGGCGGCTCGGGCGGGCATGGCAACAGTGTCACGATCGAGCATGCCGTGGCCCACTCGCTCAATACAATCCCTGCCCAGCTCATCCAGCGTATTGGCTGGAAGACCGTGGTCAAGCTGGCTGAGCGAATGGGGATCAAGTCCAAGTTCCCGCAAAACGACCTTAGTATCTGTCTCGGGACATCGTCGGCGACTCCCTTGGAGATGGCCAGTGTCTTCTCGACCTTTGCCAACGCGGGCGATCATGCCGAGCCCATGGCGATCCGGCTGGTGATCGATGGGCGTGGCAATGTCCTGGAGCGCAACGAGCCCCAGATTGCCAAGTCCGTGATCCGCGAGTCCACGGCGGCAAGCATTGGCCGCTGCCTGGAGGCCGTGGTGGAGCGTGGGACCGGTAAGGGGGCCAATACCGTTCCGGGGGCGCGGGGAAAGACCGGAACCACCACCGATAACTTTGATACGTGGTTTGTGGGCTATACCAAGGAGCTTGTGACCGCGGTCTGGGCGTGTAACCGTCAAGAGAAAGTCAAGCTCGATCCAAAGACACGCAAGCCCATCTTGGATGAGAATGGCAAGCCCAAGATGGGGCCGGTCTACCTCAAGATGGACAGCGACGCCACCGGGGGGCATGTCTGCGCCCCGATCTGGGGCCGCTTTATGGAGGCTGCCGTCCCCATCCAGCAGAGCGCTGGACTGGAGCCCATTCCGCTACCCGAGGAGCTCCAGAAGCTGCGTGGCGCAACCCCGCAGCCCCCACCCACGCCCCAGGCGGATCGTCTGAATGAGGACGGCGAGGTGGTGATCTCGATCTGTGAGGAGACCAGCAAGCGTGCGACTCCTTACTGCCCCGATGTCGTGGAGAAGAGCTTTCCCAAGGGAATCAAGATCAATCCTTGTAGCCTGCACAAGGCACCAGCGGAGAGCGAGCTCACGGCGGAGGGGACGACAGATACCCACTCCACCCCGATTCCCGCACTGGCGACTCCCGGGCCTGTGCTGGTAACGCCTGCTCCCACTCCCGCACCGACTCCCACTCCCACTCCGGAGCCTCGTCGGCGACGGCGGGAGACACCGCCCCCAACCCCCGAGCCGCGCTCGCGGGTGGAGGAGGAGAGAAAGCCCGAGACACCTGTCCCGGAGATCGAGCTCGCGATCTGTACAGAGAGCAGTAAGCTCGCCAATAGCTACTGCCCCGAGCGTGTCACGAGGCGCTTCCCCAAAGGGACCCGTCTCCGCACATGTACCCTCCACAAGCCACGACCCGGGGAAGAGGACCGCTGATGATATCGCGCCGTCGCCGCTTCACGCCTCTCCCCACCGCCCCCTTGCCGTCTGAGGAGATTAGCATGGGGCGTGTCCTGGGCATGGGGGGGACGCTGGCGGTCCTCTTTGCCCTGCTGATCGGGCGGCTGTGGCTCCTGCAGATGGTACGCGGCGATGAGTACCGTGAGCGGGCGCTGCTCAACCGTAGCCGCACCATGCGCACCACCGCACCACGTGGCATTATCAAGGACAGCAAGGGCCGGACTCTGGTCGCCAACGCCACCCAGTTTGCCGTCTTTCTTCGCCCCGACGAGATGCCGCGTCCGGCAAAGCTTCCCAAAGTGAAGACAGCGAAGGGGAAAAAGGGGGCTGGAAAGACTCCCGCATCTCCAGAGCCGACCGTGGACGTTCCGCTCAATCCCGTGACCGACAAGCCCCTTGATCCTGTGACCAAGGCCTATCTGGAGCAGGTAGCGCGGCTGGTGGAGGTCCCGGTCGAGGTGCTCTTTACCACGATCAAGAAGAAGCGTGGTATGCCCAATGATCCGATTCCTATCCGGGAGAATATCGACCGGGGGCTCATGGCACGCCTCTACGAGCACCAGGACGATCTACCGGGGCTGGCGGTGGAGGTCGTGCCCATTCGCTCCTATCCCTTTCCCAATCTCGCGACACATATCCTGGGCTTTACAGGCTCGGTGAGTAGCGATGAGCTCAAGGACGAGAAGATCGTTGCCTATCCACCCGAGAAAAAGTACCGAAGCGGCGACTTGATCGGCAAGCAAGGCCTGGAGCGCTTCTACGATCTCTACCTACGAGGCACCCTGGGCAACGAGGCCTTTGAGGTCGATGGCAAGGGGCGGCGGCGTAAGGAGATTGGCAAGGTGCCGGCAAAGGCCGGCGCGACACTGGTCCTGGCGCTCGATAAGCAGGTTCAGGATGTTGCGGAGAAGATGCTTGTAGGGAAGGTAGGGGCCGTGGTCGCGCTGGACCCACGGGATGGTAGCGTGCTCGCCATGGCCAGCACACCGACCTACGACCTCAATCTCCGCACGCAGCGCCTGACCAACGAAGAGTACAAGACCAAGGTCGGTGGCGGCGAGACCAATCGCGCGATCAGCCCCTTTCCGCCCGGCTCGACCTTCAAGCTGATTACCTCGGTTGCCGGGCTCGCCGAGGAGAAGATCACGCCCTACTCCACCATTACCTGTGCGGGCGGGAAGTTTATCGGCAAGCAGTGGAAGCGCTGCGATGGAACCCATGGCGGCATCGAGCTCACAGGGGCGATTGCACGCTCATGCGACACCTACTTCTACACGGTTGGCGAGCGCCTCGGTCCGACAAAGCTGGCTGCCTGGGGGCATAAGTTTGGGCTGGGAGAGACCCCCACGCTGGACATGCCCGTCTATAGCTGGAGCCAGGGAATAGTCCCCGATCCCACCTACAAAAAGAAGAAGGCGGCGGGCTGGAACCGGCGGTTTGCCAATAAAATGTCGCCGCAGTGGATGGGCGGCGACACGGCAAATATGTCGATTGGCCAGGGGGATGTCAATGCGACCCCGCTTCAGATGGCCTCGGTTGCCGCAACAATCGCCAATGGAGGGACGGTCTGGGAGCCGCACTTTGTGAAGAAGGCCGTGGACGCCGACGATCCTACCCAAGTGCTGTATGAGGTTCAGCCCAAGGTGGTCTCGACCCTGGGGGTCAAGTCGTCCGTGCTGGAGGCGGTAAGGCAAGGGATGCGTGCCTGTGTGCAGTCAGGGACCTCGACCAAGGCCCAAGTTGGCGGTGGGATCGAGGTGGCGGGCAAGTCCGGCTCCGCGGAGAAGCGGGGAGGGCGCGGTGGGGGCAAGGGAGCCAACTACGGCTGGTTTACCTGCTATGCCCAGCGCCACGGCGAGCCGGCGACGATTGCGGTCTGCGTGTTTCTAGAGCCCACGAAGGGCGAGAACTACTACGGAGGCGATGCCGCCGCCCCCATTGCACGCGAGGTGATCCAGGCACACTTCCGTAAAGACACCCCGCCTGCCGAGAAGCCCACGGATAAGGCGAAGGAAAAGGATGAGGTCGGACCCTCTCGCCGTCGCCACAGCCGCCGATGATACCCGAGCTTGTCCAACGCGACCCCTTGCTAGCACCCTACACAGGGATCATCCAGGCACGCTTGGAGCGTTTCACCCAGGCCCAAGCGCGCCTGGGAGCGCTGACCGGGGCGATCAGCCGCGGGCACCACTACTTCGGGTTCACCAAAAACGCCGATACCTCGGTCACCTACCGTGAGTGGGCTCCCGCCGCAAAGAGCCTGGCGCTGATTGGGGACTTCAACGCCTGGGACCGCGGGGCAACCCCTCTCTCTCAAGACGAGCACGGGACCTGGAGTGTGACACTTCCTCCCGGAGCGATTGTGCAGGGAAGCCGGGTAAAGGTCCATGTCCATGGTGCCGACGACAGCCGCCTCGATCGCATTCCCGCCTACATCCGCCGCGCGGTCCAAGACCCCACGACCAAAGACTTCTGTGGCGAGGTCTGGTTTGCCCCGCTTTCCCTCCCTCTCCCCATGAGTAGAGGAGTCGCTGGCGAGGGGCTGCGTATCTACGAGGCACACGTGGGGATGGCGCAGGAAGAGCCCAAGGTCGGGACTTTTGCGGAGTTTACGGAGAAGATCCTCCCCCGGATCGCGGCGCTGGGCTACAACACGGTCCAGCTCATGGCCATCCAGGAGCACCCGTACTACGGCTCCTTTGGCTACCATGTCAGCAGCTTCTTTGGGGTCTCCAGCCGCTTTGGGACGCCCAACGAGCTCCGGGAGCTGATCGCGACGGCACACTCTCTGGGACTACGAGTGCTGATGGACTTGGTGCACAGCCACGCTGTGAAGAATCTCCTCGAGGGGCTGAGTCGCTTCGATGGCACCGAGTGGCAGTACTTCCACGATGGCCCACGCGGCTACCACACCGGCTGGGACTCCCGCTGCTTCGACTACGGCAAGCTTGAGGTGCTGCGGTTCCTCCTCTCCAATGTCCGCTACTGGCTGGAGGAGTACGGCTTTGATGGCTTCCGCTTCGACGGTGTGACCAGCATGCTCTACCTCGACCACGGAATCCGGGACTTCGAGGGCTACCCAGACTACTTCAGTGCCAATGTGGACAACGAAGCCCTGGGGTACTTGCAGCTGGCCAACACGCTGGTGCATGCCCTCAACCCTGCGGCGGTCACGGTCGCGGAGGATGTCTCGGGGATGCCGGGGCTCTGTCGGCCGGTCTCTGAGGGAGGCGTGGGCTTTGACTACCGTCTGGCGATGGGCGTGCCGGACTTCTGGATCAAGCTCACCAAGGACCTCCCCGACGAGGCCTGGTCGGTGGGGGAGCTCTGGGGGACACTGACCAACCGCCGCTGGGACGAGAAGCATATCGGCTACGCCGAGAGCCACGACCAGTCGATTGTCGGAGACCAGACTCTGGCCTTTCGGCTGATGGGCGCGCAGATGTACACGGAGATGGCGATTGGGCGCGAGAGTGTCGTGATCGACCGTGGGATGGCGCTCCACAAGCTCCTGCGCCTGCTTACCTACACGCTGGCGGGCGAGGGCTGGCTAGGCTTTATCGGCAATGAGTTCGGGCACCCGGAGTGGGTGGACTTTCCCCGTGAGGGCAACGGCTGGAGCGGCGACTATGCCCGTCGCCAGTGGTCCCTGGTGGAGAGCCCGTTTCTGCGCTACCAGTTCCTCAACACCTTCGATGCAGCCTTGATGCACCTCCCACAGCCCACTGAGCCGCCGCGCCTTCTCGCGCTCCACGAAGAGAGCCAGCTTTTGGTCTACCAGAGTGCGGGGCTGGTTATCGCGGTCAACCTTCACCCCACCCAGAGCCTCTCCGACCTGCGGATTCCCATCCCCGAGCCCAGCGACTACACCCTTCTTCTCGATACCGACCGGGCTACGTTTGGGGGGCAAGGGCGGATCGCAGCCGAGGGAAACTATGTCTGGGAGCCGGTTGCGGTGGGGCATGCGGCGCAGAGCATCCAGGTCTACTTGCCGAGCCGCGCGGCTCTGGTCTTGGAGAAGAAAAAATAAATCTCCAGGATTGTCACATTCTTCACCAGGCTCTCGTCTAACCAAATAAGGAAAGCAATGAAGAGCGCCGCACAAGTAGACGAGAGCCTCGCCGCCCTCCCCCGACTCCTCCCTGAGGGTAAGGTCGCGGAGGAGCCGCTCCCGGCCGCCTTTCATGAGCGCTTTCCCGTGTTGCTGATCGGACGGCGGACACAGGGGACGATCTGGCCGGACCACTCCGAGAACAAGGCGGCGGTCGAGCTCTACCGGGAAGGCTACAAAGCCCTCCACGAGGACCAGGACGCCGTCGCTGCGATGCGGGCCTACGAGCAGGCACTGGAGCTAGATCCTCTCTACTTCCGCGCCTGGGTGGACCTGGCCATCGCCGCCCTGACCGACAATACCGCAGAGAGTATCGAGAAGGCCGAGGGAATCTTCGCCCAGCTCTGTGCGATCGAGCCCGATGGTGCGTGGCTCACGCGCGAGGTGGCGAGCATGCTACGGCAGAACCTGGGCTACACCCGGATTGTCCGCTACCGCCGAACGGGAGACAAGATTTACTTGGAGCTTGCAGATGCGGAGTACAAGCTCGCCGATGCCCTGGCGGAGCACCAGAGGGTAGATATGCTCTGTTCCTGGGCGTATGTAAAGCTAGAGCGGGGAGACAAGGAGAGCGCACAGCGGCTCTGGGAGCGTGCTGTGAAATTTGCCCCAACGAGGGACACTTTAGTGGAATTTGTCAGAAAGTTCGCGCCGCTCGCGGTATTATGGGAGAGTCACTTGGGAGTACAACAATGAAGAAATTAACGCTTTTACTGACTGCGGCACTGTTGCTTGCAGGGATGGTTCTTCCGGCAACAGCACAGGTACAAGGTCCCCCACCTGGTAAGGAGAAGGGCGGCGGTTAGCTGTTTTTGATTGCTTAGAGAGGAGAATCCAAATGATGAATGCACAGGCGCTACAAGCACTCCAGGGGCTCAAGGCATGGCACGATCAGGCCACACCCAAGCCCGCTCCCACTACCACTGTCTCTGCCGCACCGAAGCGACAGACCAATAAAGAACTTCTTGCGGTGATCCGCGATGCCCAGAGCTCCAAGCGTGAGCGCGACACGGCTGCGGAGCTGCTACGACGGCAGATCAAGTCGCTCTGCGCGGCCACACTGGCACGGCAGGCACGCATGCTCGCGGCCAATGAGCTGGAGGACCTGACCCAAGAGGTCGTGATCCGCCTGCTCCAGAGCCCCGCGGGCACCGAGCCGACCGGAGCCTATATCGCACGGATCGCCACCAACCTGCTGATCGACCGACAGCGCCACCTGGTGCGCCGCGGCCAAGATAAGCAGGCAGTCTCCCTGGATGATACCGAAGAGGGCGAGACCCGGGACCTGCCCGACCCCGAGACCCGTGTGGAGGAGACCGTCTTGGCGCGTATCCAGCAGCGGGCGATCCGCGAGGCACTCTTGACCCTGCTCAAGCCCCATGAGGCACTCGTGGTCCTGCGCCGCGCCGAAGGAGCCAGCCACGATGAGATCGCGGAGGAGCTGGGAACCAACGCCGCTTGCGTCCGCAAGCAGGCAGAGCGTGGCCTCAAGCGGCTCCGTGAGCACGCCGAGGCGGGACGGTTCGCCTTCGCGTAGGGCACGCGTCCACTTTTTCACAGTAATCAAAGGCAACCGCTCCCCGTGGCGGTTGTCTTTGTTTTTATGGACGCACTCAAAGGGATTGGTTTTCTGCTCAAGCACCCGCGCCTCTGGCCGCTGGCTCTGGTTCCGGGGCTGATTGCCTCGGTACTGTACTTGGTTCTGGGCGTGCTGGGCTGGCAGCGCTATGGAGCGGGGCTGGAAGAGGGGGCGCGGCTGGCGGCGTTTTTGCTCTACCTGGTGCTCTTTCCCTTTGCCTTCTACCTGCTGAGTAGCAGCTTTCTGGGGATTGTCTTCGACCCACTGAGCAAGGAGACAGAGCGGCTGCTGGGAGGCTCGCTTCCCACGTGCCCGCTGAGCTTCTGGCAGCTCTTTGGGGATACCTGCAAGCGGCTTGTCCTCAATGCGACCATTGCGCTGGTAGCCCTTGGCCTAGGGGCGGTGAGCGGCCCGCTTGCGCCGGTTTTGGGAGCCCTAGGGGCGGGAGTGATTAGCCTGCTAGACTACACCTCGCCCGCGTTCCTGCGCCGTGGACTGACACTTGGCGCACAGGTGCAGAAGCTACGCAAAAAGCCCGACCCGCATATCGTCTCGTTTGCCATTGTTGCTGGGCTGCTCTCGCTGATTCCCTTTGTGGGCCTATTTCTCGCACCAGGGCTCATTGTCGGCGGAACCCTGCTGGCTCGCCGACAATTAAGCTAGCGGCTAGCGCTCAGCGTCCGCCTTATCACGGTAGGCTTTGGCTTCGTCGTGGCGCTTGAGCTGATCAAGTATCTCCGCCATGCGCCGCCAGTCCCGTGCGTGCTTAGGGGAGGAGAGCCACTTGTCATCCTGCTGGATTGCTACTTTTAGCCAGAGCAGGGCACCATCGCGTGGATCGAAACCACTCTGCATGACGGACTCGACTAGAGGAGCATCGTCTTTCCAACGCCCGTCTAGGAAGTACTCCGCTCGATCACGTGCCCGCTCTCCCGAGAGAGTGGGGAATGCTTTGCCAATCTCATCGCCGACATCCCCGGTAGGAATGGTGCTACCAAATCCAGCAATCTCTGGTACGACGGTCACATTGCCATCAGGGAACTGAAAGTGCAGCTGCCAGTCGCCATTGCCCATTGGTGCGACAAAAGTCTGGCGGAAATAGGCCCAGCGCAGACGCTTGCCTTGGATCTTATAGCGCTCACGCAGTGTGAGGATGCTATCTCCTACAACGCCTTGAGCAAGCAAGGGGCAGGTATTACCTTTACCCGAGAGAGCGATCTCCGGTAGCGAATTTTCGTCATCCACGGTGTACCAGACGACCAGTCCGAGAGCCTCCATTAAAGGAAAGCTCAGGACGGTTACTCCATTTTTGCTGGTCGTGGCTCTTTTGCCTATGCTGGGTTTATGTATCTCCTTATAGAAGTTCTCGGTAGCATAGTCGCTTGATTTGACGAGCTTCTTACCTGGGAAGTTTGTGTTGAATGTCGCCTTGGGAATGTCAATGTCAAACTCAAGGTCTTTGTAGCTGGAGCTCCAGTGGCCTGCTTGCGTGCGATGCTCTTCCAAGCGAATGGGCAGGTTTGTCTCAGGAGAGACAAAGAGCCGGAGGTAGGAGGATTCCTTCACCGAACTCCCTAGATTGTAAGCTCCCTCAGGGAGCGTGATCTTGTAGACATGGACGGTACGTGTACCCAAAATCTGGACTCCCTCAAAGGTCACCCAGTCAGGCGGGAGATCGCTCAGATTTTGAGCTCTAAGAGTCGAGGCAAGGGTGGGCACGGAGAACTCATAAGGGATGATCTCACTTTCAACAACTATATCTTTCTCATCGCTAATTCCATACGACTGCGTGCCGACAGTCAGAGAGTAGGGCTTGCAAGGGCCACTAAAGCAATGATCAATGCGGTGGCGGTTGTTACTGTGCCACTCTTCGCTGACAAGCTGCTTGCCGCTGAATACTCTGATATGGACACTCTTGGTATTTTGAAGTGCCTTGCTAATTTTGTCGAGTGCATAGACGGGCTTGGGGGTCAGCCAGCGTGGCACTGTGAAAAGTCCGATGCCTGCCACGGCAGCGAGAGCGAGAGCCGGGGCAAGAAAGCGGCGACGGTTCGGCTTGGCGGGGTGCTCCAGGCGAGCGGCGACACGAGCGGCAAGTGTATCGGTAACGGCTGCATCAGGATAGGCGGCGTTCAGGGCATCTTTCATTTCGTTTCCTCCCAGAGGTTAAAGTAGCTCTCTCCACGCTTGCGGGCTTCGGTGCGGGCACGCTGGAGCAGGCTATTGATGGCTTTTTCGGAGCGTCCAAGAGACACTGCGATCTCTTTAAGGCTGAGCTCCTCGACATACTTGAGCAGGAGCACTTCCCGCCAGTCCGCAGGCAGGGCATCGAGGATCTTGCGGAGCTGGCGAGCGCCCTCACGCTTCTCTAGGCTCTCTTCCAGGGAGTGGGGCAGGGCTAGCTCAGGGGAGAGTGTCTCTTGGGGGTGACGGCTACGTTTGCGGAGGCTATCGGTCACTTTGCGCCGTGCAATACCGATGAGATAGGCGCGTGTGAGGTCGTCGCTTGTGTCTGTCGTGAGTTTTGGGACACGGCTTGGGTGTGCGACAACGGCGGCAAAGACCTCTGCGGTGATGTCTTCCGCCTCGGCGGAGTCGGTGACGCGCCGGACAGCATAACGGAAGATCTCGGCCTGGTAGCGATTCGCCAGCACCGTCGCGCTCACCGTGGAGGCGGGCGGGAAGAGCGCATTCCAGGTAGCAGCAAGGGGAGGGGGCATCTTCTTCATTTCCTTTCACTCTCTCCTTCGCGCAAAGCCGACAAATGCCCCGTATAATTTTACCCGTGATTATTTTTGGGATCGAGACAAGCTGCGATGAGACAAGCGCCGCTGTCGTAGAAGATGGGCGCAGGCTCCTGTCTAATGTCGTGGCCTCGCAGATGGAGGAGCACGCACGCTTTGGCGGGGTCGTGCCCGAGCTGGCGAGCCGCCGCCACGTGGAGGCACTTCTGCCGGTCTTTCGCCAAGCCCTTTCGGAGGCGGGTGTCACCTGGGCGGAGATCGATGCCATCGCAGTGACCAACCGACCAGGCTTGCTGGGGGCGCTTCTGGTGGGAACGTCGGCGGCCAAGGCGCTCGGGATGGCGCTAAAAAAGCCGGTCGTGCCCGTGCACCATATCGAGGCGCATCTCTATGCCAACTGGCTTGTAGCCCCCCCCGCCCCCATGGATGGGGGAGAAAGGGGCGGGGCGGACTATCCCGCGGTGGCGCTCGTCGTGAGTGGCGGCCACACGGATCTGTTTCACTTGCGCGGGCACGGCGACTATGTCTTGCTGGGGCGCACGCGCGATGATGCGGCGGGGGAGGCGTTTGATAAGTGCGCCCGGCTGATGGGGCTGGGCTATCCCGGCGGCCCCGCGATGCAGCGCGCCGCCGAGGGGGGGAACCCCAAGGCGATCGCCTTTCCACGAGCACTGCTCCCCGGGACCCATGAGTTTAGCTTCTCTGGCCTCAAGACCTCGGTGCGCTACGCCATGCAGGGCGAGAACCTCCCCTCCCTCTCCGATATCGCGGCGAGTTTTCAAGAGGCGGTGGTGGATGTGCTCAGCAAGAAGACCGTCGCGGCCGCCAAAGAGCTCGGCGTAGAGCATGTTTTATTGGCCGGCGGTGTCTCCGCCAACACCCGCTTGCGGGAAGTCATGCAGGAGCGCTGCGACAAGGCCGGGCTGGCGCTGTTCTACCCGCCTGTCGCCCTCTGCACCGACAACGCCGCCATGATCGCCTGCGCGGGCTACTGGTACCTGCAAAATGGCCGCACCTCATCGCTCGATTTTGAGACCCGCGCCTCGGAGCCGCTCGCGGCGCTGTCGGGGCAGCCATGATCTACAATCTCTTGCTATTCTTGCTCTCGCCGCTGCTGCTGCTCTACTATCTCTTCCGGCTGGCAACGGGCAAAGAGGACCCGGTGCACTGGCGTGAGCGCTTTGGGGATTTTCCCTCATCGGTGCCGCCCCGTGCTGGCGGCGAGGGGGCGAGGCGGTTCTGGGTGCATGCGGTCTCGGTGGGGGAGGTGATGGCGGCCAAGCCGATCCTGCGCGAGCTACGCAAGCGCTACCCCGAGGCGTTCTTGCTCTTGACCACGACAACGCGCGGGGGGCGGGAGGTGGCGCAGGGGATCGCGGATGCGTCTGCGGTGGCGTTCTTCCCCTTGGACTTCCCTTGGGCGGTGGGGCGGGCGCTACAGCACGTGCAGCCCGATGCGGTCCTCTTGATGGAGTGGGAGATCTGGCCGAACTTTCTCTTGGCCGCAAAGCGTCAAGGAGCAAAGGTCGCGGTGCTCAATGGGCGCATCTCCGACAAGGGGCTGCGGCGCGGCTTGAAGGCACGTGGGCTCCTCAAAGACGGCCTTGGCGCGGTAGATCTCTTTGCGATGCAGTCCGACGAAGACACGCGGCGAGCGGGGCTCGTGGGGGTGCCGAGCGAGCGAGCGCAGACCTTTGGCAACACAAAGTTCGATGAGTCGGTGAGCATGCTCAGTAGCGACGAGCGCAGGGCGCTCCGTACAGAGCTGGGAATCCCGGAGGGCGCTCCTGTCTGGATCTGTGGCTCAACCCGCGACGGCAAAGACGGCATCCCCGACGAAGAGCTTTTGGTGGCGGAGGCGGCGCAAAAAGTGCGGGAGCGCTTCCCCGAGCTGCAGCTCATTGTTGCGCCTCGCCACCTGGAGCGTGTGGAGACGGTGAAGGCGCACCTGCCGGGAGCCGTCCAGCGCAGCAAGCGAGAGCAGGGGCCAACCCTGATCCTGGATACCTTTGGGGAGCTCGGGCGGGTCTACGCCGTGGCGGATGTGGCCTTTATCGGCGGGTCGCTCGCGCCGTGGGGTGGACAGAGTGTCTTTCAGCCGCTGGCCCAGGGAGTCCCGGCGCTCTTTGGCTCCCACATGAACAACCAGCGGGATATCGCCGCGCTGGCGATCGCCGAAGGGGTGGCAGAGCAGGTGGAGGGGGCCGCGGGGCTGGCCGCTGCGGTCTGCCACTGGCTGGCGCTCTCGCCCGAGCAGAAGGCGGAGACAGCCGTAAAGGCGCGTGGCCTGATCGAGCGTAACCAGGGGGTCTCGGTGCGCTGCCTAGACGCGGTGGAGGCGCTCCTTGAAGCCTGAGAAGCTCTTGGAGGAGAAGAGCCTGCGGGGAGGGCTGCTTTGTCTTGCCATGGCTCCCCTTGCGGGCCTGCACTTTCTGGGGCTGGAGCTCTACCTGCTTCCCTACCGCCTGGGGATTCGTAAGCGCTACAGGCTCCCCGTGCCCGTGATCGCCATCGGGAATCTCTCGTCGGGGGGGACCGGCAAGACCCCGATGGCGGCGCTGGTGGGGAGGCTACTGCGCGACGAAGGCTTGCGAGTGGTGCTGCTCTCGCGGGGGCACGGGGGGAGCCATGAGAGAGAGCCCGGGGCAAAGATCGTCAGCCGCGGCGAGGGCACGCTCCTTCTGAGCGCCGAGGTTGCGGGCGATGAGCCCACCCTCCTGGCCCAGCTCCTCCCCGATGTTCCCGTGATTGTCGGGCGGGACCGGCGGGTCTCGGGGGCGCTGGCCTGCGCGGAGTTCGCCCCCGATGTGCTCCTCCTCGACGATGCCCTGCAGTTCTGGCAGCTCCACCGGGACCTAGATATTGTTCTTTTGGATGCCCGCCGTCCCTTTGATAATGGCTGGATGCTCCCCCGTGGGCTCCTGCGCGAGCCGCCGTTTCACCTGCGCCGTGCGGGAATTGTCGTGCTCACCCGTGCGGACCAGGTCTCGGGCGAGGCACTGGAGTCGGCGAAGAAGCTCGTCCAGCGCTTGGCTCCCCAAGCGGCGCTCTTTACCGCCACCCATGCACCGACCGCTTGGGTGAGCCGTACAGGGGGGCAGAAGCCGCTGGAAAACCTTGCCGGCCAGGACGTCGTGGCCTTCTCTGGGATCGCCGATGGGGCGGCATTTCTCCATTCCCTAGAGCAGCTTCAACTTTCTTTAAAATTTTCCTGTGAGTTTGGGGACCATCATACCTACAATAAAGAAGAGACTCTCGCTCTAATTGCCCAAGCCCCCCAGGGAACCTTCGTCACGACGGAGAAAGACCTGACTCGCTTGCTGCAGCTCTGGCCCGTGGAGGGACCGCCCCTCTGGGCACTCCGGATTCAGATGCAGGTGGCAGACCAGGAGAGTTTTCGCAGGAAGTTAAACTGGTTTTATGGCCGTCCAAGAGAAGAAACGCAGCAGCACAAAGCGACCAAGCCCGAGCCCTCCGCCAAAGAAAGTGGAGGCGACGGATAAGCTGGTTCGGGTCTCGCCGTTTGTGCTGGCACCTCTGGTTGGGCTGGGCCTCTTTCTTTTGTTCCTGCTCTTGCGCCTTCCCTTGGTGAGTAAGAGCCTGATTCCCCCGGCCGTTCTTGCTCTGGGACTGGGAACGGGGCTCGCGCTGTGGCAGGGGCAAGGACAGAAAGCGCAGCGTCAGGTCGCCGAGGAGCGCCTCACACACGAGCAAGAAAAGCAGGGTTTTCAGCGACGTGAGGGCTACCTCAAGGCGCTGGTCGAGGTGGAGCGCCTGCTCCTGGCCGACTCACGTGGGAAGGCGCTGGAGGATGCTCTCCCCCTCCTTGGGGAGGCGACCCGCGCGGACCGTATCTACCTCAGCCAGTGCTACTCCGACCAAGGCGAGCTATTTTCTCGCTTGCTCGCGGAGTGGTGTGGCCCGGGGACTACCGGGCAGATCAACAACCCCGCCCGTAAAGATGTCCCGCTCTCGCAGAGCTTCCCGCGCTGGGTGCAGGTTCTCGGGGACGAAGGGGTCGTGTTGGGGCAGGTGAGCAGCTTCCCACAGGAAGAGCGCCGCGTGCTGGAGACCCAGGGCATCTTCACGCTGTTTGTGCTTCCCATCAATATCGACGGTGACCTCTGGGGGTACCTGGCGCTGGAGAGCCGACGTCAGCCGCGGGAGTGGTCTGTGGAGGAGCAGGGCTACCTCAAGATCGCCACGGAGGCGATTACGGGGGCGCAGACCCGGCGTAACTCCGAGCAGAACACGCTCCAGCAAGCCCTCCATGATCCTCTGACTGGCCTCTCGAACCGCCGCCGCCTGCGCGAGCAGCTAGAGCTGGCGATCGAGCGCGCCCAGAAGAACCATACCTCGGTGGTGGCGGTCTACATGGACCTGGACCGCTTCAAGCAGATCAACGACACGCTCGGGCATGCCTTTGGCGACCGCTTTCTACAGTTCGTCGTGCGGCGGCGCCTGCTCACCACGATTGGGCAAAAAGACCTGCTGGCCCGTGTGGGCGGCGATGAATTTGTCCTGATCATGTGCGAGGAGAACCACGCCGATATTGTCAATGGGGCCGCTAAGATGGCTGAGTCGCTGCTCAAGGCGCTCACGGAGCCGATCTTGCTGGAAGGGCAGGAGCTGGTGATCTCGACCAGTATTGGGATCAGCCGCTACCCCACCGATGCCCAGGACGCGGACACCCTCGTGAAGAACGCCGATGTGGCGATGTACCGTGCCAAGGAAGAGGGACGCGGCGATTTTCGCTTCTTTACCCCGCAGATGAACCGCAGCACGCGGGAGCGCTTCGAGCTGGAGGCGGACCTGCGCCACGACCTGACCCGTGTGGCCCCCAGCGAGAACTTCACGCTGTTCTTCCAGCCCCAGGTGGATGTGGGGACAGGTCGGATGATCGGGGTGGAGAGCCTGGTGCGCTGGCGCCATGCCAAGCGCGGCCTAGTCTCGCCGGCAAAGTTCGTTCCGATCGCGGAGGAGACCGGCCTGGTCCAGCCCCTGGGCGACTTTGTGCTCAATGCGGCCTGTGCGCAGGCCGCGGCGTGGGCCGCGATGGGCTGCCCGCTCCGTGTGGCGGTGAACCTCTCGGCGCAGCAGCTCCGCAACCGGGAGCTACCGCACCAAGTCGGGGAGGTGCTGGCAAAGCACAACCTTCCCGCCAAGTTCCTGGAGCTGGAGCTCACCGAGACCGCGCTCCTTGTCGATACCAATGGCGCTTTGGTGATCCTCAATGCGCTCAAGCAGATGGGGATCGCGCTCTCCCTCGATGACTTCGGGGCCGGGTACTCGTCGCTCTCGCACCTGCGTCAGTACCCCTTCACGGTGGTGAAGGTGGACCGCTCCTTTGTGAAGTCGATCGTGGGGAGCGTGCGGGACCAGATGGTGGTCAAGGCCCTGATCCAGCTCGCGCATGATCTGGGAATCACGGTCGTGGCCGAGGGCGTGGAGACGGCACCGCAGTGCGAGATTCTCCACCAGCTAGGCTGTCGGCACTTCCAGGGCTACCTCTTCAGCCCGCCCGTGGACGCCGAGGAGCTGAGCCGGCGCTTCTTAAAGCCGAACCTGCACGAGCGGGCGGCGTAGCCCTAGAGGAGCTCCCGCACCCCGACCACGTCCCCGATGACAATAATCGCGGGGGGGAGGATCTCGCTGACGAGGCTCTCGATGGTAGCCAGGGTTCCGGTGACCACGCGCTGCTCGGGGCACGTTGCGGAGGCGATCAGCGCGACCGGGGTGCTCTCGGGCCTGCCGTACTGGCGCTGCTTTTCCAAGATCTTGGGCAGGCGTGCCACTCCCATCAGAAAGACCGCTGTGCCGATTAGGGCCGCCGCCTGCCAGTGGCTCTCGGGGAGGTGGTTGGCCTCGCCCTCCTGCCCGGCAAAGACACAGAACCCAGCGGAGATACCACGGTGGGTGACGGGAATCCCTGCCGCGCCGGGACCGGCAATCGCGGAGGAGACTCCCGGGACCACGGCGTAGGAGATGCCGTGCTGCCGTAGGTAGGCCGCCTCTTCACTGCCGCGCCCAAAGACAAAGGGATCGCCGCCCTTGAGCCGCACGACTGTCTTCCCCTGCTGGGCATGGGCGACCAGCGCCTCGTGGATCGCGTCTTGGCGGGGCTGCGACGGTGAGCCGAGGTCCTTGCCCACATAGAGCCGCTCGGCACCCGCAGGGGCATAGTCCAGCAGCTCTGGGGCGATCAGCCGGTCATAAAGGACCACATCGGCCTGCTGGAGTGCCTTCAGGCCCTTGAGAGTCAGTAGCTCAGGGTCGCCCGGCCCGGCACCCACCAGATAGACAAAACCGCTCATCACACGCTCCTCGCTCTGCTTGAAAGGGACAGGCAACCCTCAGCTCCATCCGCCGGTTGGCCTCGTCTAGGTTGCCCGCTGCCAAGAGCGCCGGAATCTCCGAGTCTAAGACTGCCTCCCAGAACTGCTGCTTGGCCTCAAAGGTGGACAGGGCTGCTTTTACCCGGGGGCGCCAGCTCCCCAGAAAGCTCGCCAGCTCGCCCAGCTCGGGGGTCAGGATCTCCTCGACAATGCGCCGCCGCACCCGCTGGGCCAGCGCGGGGCTGCACCCCGCCGACGAGATCGCGACCTGCATCGGCCCGGAGCGCGCGACAGCGGAGAGGATAAAGTTGCAGAACTTGGGATCGTCCACGGAGTTCCCCAGCCGCCCCTGCCGATCCGCCTCCTGAAAGACCGCTCGGTTGACGGTCTTATCGTTCGTGGCCCCGATGGCGACAAAGGCCTCGGCCTGATCGGTGGGCTCCCAGCGCTTAGGGTGCCACTCAAAGCGCCCCTCCGCGTGCCAGCGCTGGAGCTCCGGGGAGAGCTCCGGGGAGACGACCCGAAGCACCGCCCCGCTCTCAAAGAGCACGGAGAGTTTCTCGCCCGCGACATAACCACCGCCCACGACAACCACAAGCCTCCCACGCAGGTCGAGATAGACCGGCTGGTAGCTGGGCTTGGGACGCTCGGGGCTCTGGGTGAGGCGCTGCCAGCTCTCTGGGTCGTTGGCGCTCTCCAGGTGTGAGGCGAGGGCGGCGGGCAGGGGAGCAAGGCGCAGGAGCCCGGAGGCCAGAAGTGGCTTGAACGAGCGGTCGCCCCGCTCTAGCGCCTGCTGGAGGGTGGGGAGGAGCGCGGGGGTGTAGCGGGCAAAGAGCGGCTGCGGCATGCCGTCGGGGGTGACCGCGACCACCCCAAGCTCACCCGTCTCTTGCGTGCCGAGCCAGCGGAGCGCCTCCACCGAGAGCAAGGGGAGGTCGCAGGGAACCACAAGGAGGGGGCCCTCTGCCTGAGCCAAGGCCGTTGCCAGCGCGGCGAGCGGCCCGGCATCGGGGAGGCTGTCCGGGAGGAAGTGGACATTCTGCAGGTCTGCCTCCCGCCCGACAATCGTGATGCGGGTGTGCCCACTCTCCTGAAGCAGGCGGATCGTGCGGGTGAGCAAGGTCTCGTCGCCGAGCTTGAGGAGCGCTTTGTCCGCTCCCATCCGACGGCTCTTCCCTCCTGCGAGAATGACGGCTTCAGACATAATGGCTAGTGTATCGCTAGATTCCCTCGGCAAAGCCAATGAGGTTGCTCCCCGGGAGAGTGAGGGCCTCTAGCTGGCTCTCGACTGAGGCGCTTGGTTCGCCAAGAGTTAGGACCACGAACCCATTCTCCGCGAGCTCGGGGCCGGGGGCGCTCTCGACAAATGCGGTGTGCCAGCCTTGCGCTGCGAGCCGTCGCTCTAAGGTGGCGGCAGCGGCGCGGCTGGGAACCACGACTAGCCCACCGCGGTGGCCGTGGCGCAGCTCCCGCTCGGTGCGGCTCCAGGGCTCGGCGGCGGCTTCGTGGGCGGAGTCGGGGAGGAGCTCGGTGACCATGCCCGCCGCGACCGGGACACTGGTGGCGGGGTCGAGGAGCAGAAAGCCTCCCAGTTCGCGGCTCTGCTGGTAGGGGTCGAGCAGGAGCGGCTGCGCGAGGGCGATGGTCACTTGCCCCAGCTCATTGAGGCTCAGGCTGCGTGCTTCCTCGTGTTCGAGTGTCTCGACCGCGAGCCGGTACTCAATTTTTTCTACTGTTGCCGTTGCCTGACGCGTGGTGTGTGTGGCGATATAGGGCCGTCCGGGGGCAAGCCCCGCCTCACTGAGCACGCAGACAGTCGCCGTGAAGCGCCGCGCAACTGTCGGTGGGTTCTCGGGCAAGGCGATGAGATCGCCGCGGCTGATATCGACTTCATCGGTGAGCGTGAGCACGACCGACTCACCCGAGCTCGCCTCTGCGAGGTTGCCGTCGGCGGTGACAATCTCTTTCACCACGGAGCGCTTCCCCGAGGGCAGGGCGATAATGGAGTCTCCCGGGCGGACACTGCCCCCCGCGACACGGCCGGCAAAGCCGCGGAAGTTCTGGTGGGGCCGAATCACGCACTGCACGGGAAAACGAAACGGCTCATCGCCGCGGGTCTCGGCGACCGGCAGGCTCTCTAGCCACTCCAGCAGCGACGGCCCACTATAGTAGGGGGTGTTCTGGCTCCGCTCCACGACATTATCGCCCGCCAGCGCCGAGAGAGGAATCGCGGTCGCGGTGACACCCAGCTTGGCCGCAAACGCCGCAAACTCCGCCTCGATCTGGCGGAAGACTCCCTCATCGAAGCCGACCAGGTCCATCTTATTGATCGCGACGGCTAGGTGGGGAACGCGTAGCAGCGCCGAGAGGGCCGCATGCCGTCGCGACTGTTCTAAGAGCCCATTGCGCGCGTCTACCAAGATCACCGCCGCCTGTGCAGTCGAGGCGCCCGTGACCATGTTTCGCGTGTACTGGGCGTGCCCCGGCGTATCAGCGATTATAAAGCGGCGCTTGGGAGTGGCGAAGTAGCGGTAGGCCACATCGATCGTGATCTTCTGCTCCCGCTCGGCGCGCAGGCCATCGGTGAGGAGGGCAAGATCGACCCCGCCATCGTCGCTCTGGCTGGCGCGCTGGATCGCTTCGTACTGGTCATCGGGGATGGCCTTGGAGTCGAAGAGTAGCCGCCCGATCAGTGTCGATTTGCCGTCGTCCACGCTCCCCGCGGTGGAGAATCGCAAGAGTTCCATCTAAAAATACCCCGCGCGCTTGCGGTCTTCCATCGCCGCCTCGGAGCGCTTGTCGTCGCCGCGACCACTGCGCTCGGTCACCCGAAACGTGCGCACTTCCTCGATAATCTGGTCGAGTGTGCTGGCATCGGAGAAGACCGCGCCGGTGACCGTGATATCGCCCATCGTCCGAAAGCGGACGCGGCGCGTCTCGATTTTCTCGCCCGGAAGCAAGGGGAGCAGCTCGGACTCTGCCAGCCAGGTTCCCCGGCGGTTGAAGACCCGGCGCTCGTGGGCAAAGTACAGCGACGGCAGGGCGATCTCACGGGCCTTGATGTAGCGCCAGATATCGAGCTCCGTCCAGTTGGAGAGGGGAAAGACCCGGAAGTGCTCGCCGGGCGCTTTTCGCCCGTTGTAGAGGCTCCAGAGCTCGGGGCGCTGGTTTTTCGGGTCCCACTGGCCGTAGCGGTCCCGGTGGGAGAAGAAGCGCTCTTTTGCCCGCGCTTTTTCTTCGTCGCGCCGTGCTCCCCCTAGCGCCGCATCGGCCCGGAGCTCGTCGAGCGCATCGAGAAGTGTCCGGGTCTGGAGCGCGTTGCGTGTCGCCTCGGGGCCGCTCTCTTCCGTGACTCGCCCGGCGCGGATCGTCTCCTCGACATAGCGCACCAGCAGATCCGCGCGTAGCTCCCGAGCGAGGTTGTCTCGGAATGTCAGGGTCTCCTCGAAGTTATGCCCCGTGTCGATATGCAGGAGCTTGAAGGGAATCCGGGCAGGCGCAAACGCCCGCGCGGCGAGGTGTGCCAGGACGATAGAGTCTTTGCCGCCGGAGAAGAGAAGCACGGGGCGCTCAAACTGTCCGTAGGTCTCCCGCAGGACATAGATGGCTTCGGATTCGAGGGTGGCGAGGGCGGGTTCTAGAGAACCTCTCCCCAACCCCTCACCTAAAGGCAAGGGGCTTTCGGCGACCCCTCTGGCTCCCCCCTTGCCTTTAGGTGAGGGGGGCTGGGGGGGAGAGGTTGTCATGCCGCTTCCACAAACGCCGTGCGCATCAGCGCACCGAGCTCGTCGTCGCTGGCACGGTCAACGAAGCTCCCAAAGTCCTCGTCCTCGTCGCGCTCGTTGAGGTAGCCGTTGAGCAGATTTTCCAGGGCGACCGGGACATCGGTCGCGGGGACCTTACGCCAGATCGGGCGGACAAACTTCGCATCGCGGCCCAGGCGACCGCCGAGCGAGATATCGTAGCCGTCCACGGAACCGCCCTCGGGGAGCTTGACGACACAGCCCTGGAGGCCGATATCGCCGATATGGTGCTGGCCGCAGCCGTTGGGACAGCCATTGAGGTTGATCCGCAGGGGCTCATCGAGCGAGACCGTCTTGTCGAGGTGCCGGACGATCTGCCACATGAGGTTCTTGGTCTCCGTGAGGGCGAGGTTGCAGAACTCACTGCCCGTGCAGGCCACGGCGGCGCGGCGGATCGGGGACGCCACCACGGGAAAGCCGATCGCCTCCAGGCCCGCGACCACAGTGGGGACATCGGCCTCCTTCACATTGACAATCAGCAGGTTCTGCTGGTTGGTCGTGCGGGTATCGCCGGTGCCGTACTCCTTGGCGAGGCGTGCGACCTCGAAGAGCTGCTCGCTGTTCATGCGCCCCGTCAGGACATTGGCCCCGACCCAGAACAGCCCGGGCTGGCTCTGTGGATGCACCCCCACATGGTCGCGGAAGTTGTTGGTCGGCTCGGGCCACTCGGCCTCGGTGAGGGCGGGCTCAGGAACCCAGCTCAGGCGCTTGAGCACCTCTTCTTCGTACTTGGCCGCGCCCCAGTCGGCGACGAGGAACTTGATACGTGCCTTCTTACGGTTCTCCCGGTAGCCCGAGTCCCGGTAGACCTCGGTGACCGCGCGGAAGGCATCGACCAGCTTGTCGGCGGGAATAAAGAAGTTGAGCTTCTGGGCGAGGAACGGCCGCGTGGAAAGACCGCCCCCGACCCGAATGTGAAAGCCTTTCTCTCCGTTCTTGATGACGGCTGTCGCCGCGATATCGTTGATCTCCGGCTGGGAGCAGTGCTCGCAGCAGCCGGTGATAGAGATCTTGTACTTGCGCGGCAGGTCGGCGAACTCCGGGTTGCCGAGGAAGTACTCATGGACCGCCTGGGCGTAGGGCTGGGCATCGAAGGTCTCGTTGGGATCGAGGCCCGCGACGGGGCAGCCGGTGACGTTGCGTGGGATATCGCCGCACGCTCCAAGCGTGCTGATCCCGACCGCGCTGAACTTGGCAAAGATCGCGGGGAAGTCCTGCGGGGCCATCCAGTGGAACTGGAAGTTCTGGCGCGTGGTGATATCGGCGATATTGCGGGCGTAGTCCCGGGTCACTTCCGCGACAGCGATCAGCTGGTCGTAGTTGAGCTGGCCACCGGGTACTTTAATCCGTAGCATGAAAAAGCCGTCCTTGGGCTTCTGCTCGTAGAGCCCCAGCCAGCGCAGGCGGAACATATCGTCGGCATCGATTCCCGCGTAGCCTTCGGCGGCGATCCGCTGCAGGTCGTTCCAGACCTCCAGCCCGCCTTTTTCTTTCTTGATTCGTTCAACGTCGTTCATAATATTCTCCCGCCCCCGTTGGAGGGGGGCGTCTCGCCCCCATAAACGGGGGCGTCTTGCTATCGTCGCAGGCTCCGACACAAAGGCCGTTCCGGCCATGATGCGGTATGGGCGGCATTATTTATGCAGGCCGCACTCTTTCTGTTCGGGGTTTTCCCACCACCAGCGTCCGGCGCGCAGGTCCTCGCCCGGCTCGATGGCGCGGGTGCAGGGGGCGCAGCCGATACTGGGGAAGCCCTGGTCGTGGAGCTTGTTGTAGGGGACGCGGTGGGCCTTGATGTAGTCCCAGACCTGCGCCTCGGTCCAGTCCGCCAGCGGGTTGAGCTTGGCGATACCGCCGTGGGTGGCGTCTGTTTCCCACTTTGGGAGGCTCGCGCGGGTGACCGACTGCTCGCGGCGCTGTCCGGTGATCCAGCCCGCTGCATCCGCGAGAGCGCGGGAGAGCGGCTCGACTTTTCGGAGGTGGCAGCACTCGCGGCGGTTCTCGATCGAGTGATAAAAACTCCCCGGGCCCTTGAGCTGGAGGAGCTGCTGGAGCGGCTCGGTCTGGGGCGTGTAGGCGACAATCTTAATACCATAGCGCTGGTTGAGCTGCTCCCAGAGGTCGTAGGTCTCCTGGTGGAGCCGGCCCGTGTCGAGCACGAAGACTGAGATCGGGAGCTTGTTCTGCGCGATCAGGTCTAGGAGCACGACATCTTCCGCGCCAAAGCTACAGGCCAGCTTGAGGCCGTCGCCGAAGTGTCCCACCGCCTCGGTGAGCAGCGCGGCTGCATCTAGCGACTCTCCGTCCACGCGATGGTCAGACATGCTGCAGGCTCCGGTGCTGTGAGCGGTAGGCGAGTATCTTTGCTAGAAGCGCACCACGGACAAGCGTTCCCACCAGAAAAAAGGCAATAAAGAGCTCGCTGTGTTCGACAATTGCCGCGCTCAGCCCGACCAAGCGCCCAAGGAGGTGGAGACAGAGCCAGAGAAGAGACGCACCGTCGGTGTCGTTTTGCTGGTGGAGCCGCCAGAGCTGCGGTAGCGCACTCGCCTCCACGAGCCAGGTCGCGACAAGCCCAAGAACAATCGGCCAAGACATACTGGAGACAGTGTACTCGCATTATTCTACTTATGCAATCAAAAAAGTAGAATTTGATAAAGGCACAAGTCGCGGAGCGACATCGAGGCCGGAGGCCAGGAGCGAAGCGGTGCCCCTGACCTCCACGTCAGCCGGGATCAGAGGCCGGGGAAGAGAGTTGTGCTGAGAAAGACCCGGTAGGCCTTGATACGCCCGTGGTCGTTGTCCTGGCGTGGCTGGCAGCGGATTCCGGTGACCGTCTGCTCGCTCCCCAGATCGACCACGAGCTGGTGCGGGTGCGCGGTCTTATCGCTGCTCCAGGCCGTGTGCCAGAAGGTCACCGGCTGGAGGTCAAAGACATTGTCCGCCGTCCCGCTCTCCCCAATCAGCTCCTCGCTGTCGGCGTAGGCGATCTTCCAGGCACTGCGTGGCAGGAGCTTGCCGTCTGGCCCCAAGAGCTCTAGCTCGGTGAGGGTGGTGTAGACACTGTTGTCGTGGGCGCTGAGTGCCTCCAGGCAGAGGTAGCGTCCCTTGGCGGGTGCGGCAAAGCGTGCCTCCTGCCACTCGCCGCCGGGGCCGAAGGTGCCCGTGTGCGTGGGGGTGAGGCCCTCCAGCCGCAGGGTCTGGCCTGGCTTGCGATGGCGCTGGCTCAGGTCGACCACGAGCTCATCGAGAATCGGGGCCGTCCTACCTACCACTGTGGCCCTAGTGGGAGTCTCCAGGTCCAGCACGACTAGTGTGTTCTTGCCCTTCTTGAGCCAGCAGCCGGGGCAGTAGAGGGTCTGCTGTGGCCCGATATGCCAGAACCGCCCGAGCGCGTTGCCATTGATCCAGGCCATCCCCTTGCGGAAGCCCTTCATTTCGAGATACGTGTCGCCGGTCTGGGTGAGGGTGAAGCTCCCCCGATGGAACGCCGGCCCCTCGGTGGGAGCCTTCTCGGAGAAGCGCAGGCCTGCCAGCGGCGACTCGCCCCAAGAGAGCGGGAAGACCTCCCAGCCCATGAGCGGCTTGCCATCGAGGCTCGCCTCCCCGACCAGACCTTTTCTATCGTGGATGCCGCGCCCGAAGTTGATGCGCCCCATCGCCTCGACCAGCACATCGAGCTGGGCGGGCTTCTCGCGCGCGGGGAGGCGCAGGGTGGACTGGTTGCGCCGCCGGTCCAGGACCCCCACACGCACGCCGTCCACAAAGACCTGAGTCCAGTCGTGCGCCTCGGCAAGCTTGAGCACGCCCTCAGGCCCAGCGGGGAGCGTGGTGCGGTAGAGCACGGCTCCAAACCCAAGGTCGTAGCTCTCCATCGCGGCGGGCTTCTCGGCGCGGATCGCACGGGGCAGGCTGGCAAAGAGCGGCGCTCGCTCGGTCAGGCTTACTTCGGGGATTGCGATCACGGGAAGAGGCTCCGGGATCGCCGGGAGCGGCTTGCCGTCGGGCTGCCACTTGGCCAGCAGCGCCCGGAGCGCGTGGTACTTTTCCGTGGGCTTGGCAGCCTCATCGAGCGGCGCGTTGTAGTCGTAGCTGGTGACAATCGGATCGTAGGGTGGCCCACCCGCGCCCGCCCAGGGCCCGAAAGTCGTCCCACCGTGGGTCATGTAGAGCGAGAACGAGCCGCCGTTGTCGAGGATCCAGCCCAGGTCCTGGAGCGCTCCCGCGATAGGCCGAGTCTCGTGGGGCTTGCCCCAGTGGTCGAACCAGCCGCTCCAGTACTCGCTCACAAAGACTGGGCCATCCCCGGTGCGCTTGCGCTTGAACTCCGCGACATTGCGCTCGGCGCTATTGCCGAAATTCACGGTGGAGAGGACGCCCGGGAGCGCGTTTTGCGTAAAGTTCGACGACCAGTCACACGCGGTGAGCGGGACATCGGTGAAGCCTGCTGCCAGTAAGAACTTGCGCACCGCCTCCATGTAGGGCCGGTCGGTTCCGTACGCCCCCAGCTCGTTCTCGACTTGGACCAAGGCAATGGGGCCGCCATGGGGGAGCTGCAGAGGTGCCAGCACCCGCCCGACCTCTTTTAAGTAGCGCTCGACCGCGGCGAGGTAGTCCGCATCCGCCGACGAGCGTAGCTGGATGTCTTTCTTCTTGAGGAGCCACCAGGGCAGGCCACCCATCTCCCACTCCGCACAGACATACGGCCCCGGCCGCAGGCAGACCAGAAAGCCCTCCTGCTGAGCGAGCTTGATAAACGCCGCCGCATCGGCCATCCCCGACCAGTCGAACTTGCCGGGGTGGGGCTCGTGGCGGTTCCAGAACAGATAGACCGCCACCGTATTGAGGCCCATCGCACGGAGTAGCTTCAGGCGGTGCGCCCAGTACTCACGCGGAATCCGGGCGAAGTGGAGCTCGCCACACAGGAGGCGAATCGGTTTACCATCGAGGAGAAAATCGGCTTTTCCGATCTCAAAGCGGGAAGACATGGCCTGAATTATACACTGTACAAGAAAACTAGCTTCAGGGATAGAGCCCTCGCAGGTTGAGAGCGACACGCTCTGCCACACGAATGCTTCTATTAAAATCAAAGAGACGGGCTGTCACAATACCCTCAGGAGTCAGGCCGACGAGCTCACCTGTTGGCTGATAGAGAAAGTGTACAGTCCAGTCGTCCCACCGAGGATGAAAAAATCGCGTGAGCTGAGTCGCCTCGGCAGTAAGATAAGAACCCAGATCACTTCCCTTGGCGCGATTACACTCAAAACAGGCAAGGGCTAGGTTACTCTCGATCGTGAGGCCACCATGTTTTTCGCTAATGATATGATCCACCTCACAGCCGAGGAGGGTTGTGATCTCTCGGATTTTGCAATATTCACAACAGTTACCTGCCCGCTCACGCACGCGGCGGCGAAGCTCAGTGGGAATGTAGGTGGTACTCATGAGCTAGGCGGCGATAGGGGATAGGGCACGGGCTTTGGCGAGCCTTACCACATGCTCAAGCTGAGAAAATGTCTCGAGCTCTTGGCGCTCTTCTTCCGTGAGGTTTCCGTCACGCTCGCGCTTCGCAAGCTCCCAAGCACGTGTACGAGACTCTTCAGATAGGTGGAAGCTTGCTAAACCAGGAGCCGATGCGAGAAGCTCAACAAGCTCATCATAGGCGTGTAGTTTCATGCTTCAAATTATAGCACTCGCAGGAAAAGTTGGTAGGTTTGGGGAACCCGTTGGTATGAGACAGCAAGAGCTAGGGGGCTGGAAGGCGGCGCATGAGTGCCATCTTGGGGCGCGGAAGGGCAATCTCGTGGTGCGTACCACGGGCGGCGATCCGTACTTGATCGCGAGCGAGGTGCCGTCGGTGAGCGGGTCGCTGACACTGGAGTGGCGGCAGCGGACAAAGACACGCGGCTCGGCGGAGGTGTTCTGGGGCGATGCCCGCGGTGGGTTTGCGGCGGAGCGCAGTGTCCTAGTGGGCTACACGCCCGGCGAGACATGGCAGGAGCTAAAGGCGACTCTGCCCGTGCAGGGCGCGCTCACGGCACTCCGTCTCGATCCCTGCCAGGGCCAAGGCGAGCTGGCGCTCTCCTGGCTCCGCCTCAAAGATGCCACCGGCAAGCTGGTGCGCGAGTGGAGGTTCACGAACCTCAAAGACGCCGAGCCCGCCGGAGTCCTGCCGCCCGCCGAGAAGTGGGCCTACCTCGACAACGGCAAGCTGAGAATCGGGGTAAAAGTGTCGTCGGGGGCGGCGCTTGGCTGGCTCTCGCTCTCCAAGTCCGAGCGGAACCTGCTCAACCACTGGGACCACGGGCGCCTGGTGCAGCAGAGCTACTACGGCGACGACGACGGCTCGATCTGGGGAAACAAGCCGTGGCGCTGGAACCCGGTGCAGGGCGGGGACTACAAAGGGACGGCGGCGAAAGTGCTGGCGCTCAAGATCGGCAAGACCGAGCTCTACGCCAAGACCATGGGGCGCAACTGGGCGGGCTGTACGGACTTGCCCGAGGCGATCTTCGAGCAGTGGATCACACTCAAGGGCGAGCTCGCGCAGGTGAAGTACCGCCTGACCTACTCCGGGACCCACTCCCACGCCAGCCGTCACCACGAGATTCCCGCGATCTTTCTAGAGCCCGACCTCGACACGCTGGTGGTTGGGGGCAACGAAGCGGCGCGCAGCAAGCCCGGCTGGCCCAACGAGGGCCGCAAGCTCCCCGAGCACTGGGCGGCCTACGTGGACAAAGATGAGTTCGGGGTGGGGGCGAAGGTGCCTATCGCCGATGAGCTGACCTGCTACCGCTTCGGCGACGGCAAGCCGGAGCACGGGAGCTGCTCGTACTTTGCGCCGCTGACCAAGTTTGCGATCACGCCCGGCATGGTCTTCACCTATGAGCTCTACTTGACCTGCGGGACGCTCTCCCAGATTCGGCAGCGACTTACCCCCTAACCCCCGTGCAACAGGGGGAATACAAGGAATCTGCTTCCTATTTGTCCCCCCGCCCGGCGGGGGTTAGGGGGTGGGCTCGGTGGAGCCGATAAAGTCGATGTGCCCCGACTCTAGGTTGTTGTTGGTGGCGGAGGCGACAATGGCGGCAGCAAACTCAGCGATTGTCGGGAGATCGCGGCTGCTGTCTAGAGTGCCTTTCTGGAGGCGCTCCAGGAGCTTGACCGTGATGGTCCCCTCAATGCCGTCGCCGCTGACAATCGTGAGGCGGATGCCCAAGGCCTCCAGCGCCGGAATGCGGGCCCGGAGCGCGTCCTCGCCCGCTTTCTTGCTCGCCGCCACGGCCTCGTAGGCGGGGGCGACCGGGTGTGTCCCGTAGAAGTGCGCCCAGTGGCTGGTGACAAAGACCACGCGGCCTCCCGGTGGCATCAGCGGCAAGAGGGCATCGAGCGTGGCTAGCTGGGAGTCCCGGTTGAGCCGGAGCGCGTAGTCGGCGTCTCTGTCTTTCTCCATCCCACCGCTGGCATTGAGGATCAGCAGGTCTAGCCGCCCAAACTCATGGTGGACACGCTCCGCCATCGCAGTGCGCTCCTCGGGTTCGGTGATATCGGCCTGCGCGAGCAGAGCACGCCGCCCGAGTGCCCGCACCTGCGCGGCGACCTCCTCGGCGCGCGGCCCCTTGCTCCGGTAGTTGATGACAATATCGACTCCCTGCTCCGCAAGCAAGAGAGCCGTTGCCGCTCCAATGCCACGCGAGGCCCCCGTGATGAGGGCGACGTTTCCTATGCGCTCCATAACGGAGAGTATACCCGTCAGCGCTTCTTACGTGGGGGATGGTCTGAGACGGCAGGGCTACCGGCGACAGGGGGTGTGGTGTTGCACTCTTCGGCGGTGGTCGGGGACGAGGCAGCGGCGGGGCGGGGGACAGGGTTGGCGGAGCGCCACTCCACGACAAAGGCCGTGGTCGCACCAACAATCAGCACGATGAGCCCGAGGAGCATCCCAAGGGGCGCAGGGTAGGCGGGGCCGCTGGTGAGAGCCGCAAACCGAGGCTGCTGGCCGGGCTGGGTGAGGCCCTGGGCAAGCCGGGAAGACACCTGGGCGTAGGCCTTGAGCTGCGCACGGCAGGCAGGACAGCCCGCGAGGTGGAGGTACTGGCGGAGTCGTCCGGTGAGGGGGAGCTCACGGTGCACCAGCAAGAGCAGGGCCTCGTCGTTGCACGTGGAGAGATTTTTCATGGGTGTGCTTCTTCCTGATTTGTCATTCCACTGAGCCGGAGGCTGCGCGCGTGTGCTTGGTAGAAGTGGTATTTTACCGTATTGAGGTTACGGTCCAGGACCAGAGCGACCTCGGCGAGAGTTAGGTCATCAAAGTAGTAGAGCTCCAGGAGGAGACGCTGCTCATCGGGGAGCTGTGCGAGGAGCGCCCGTGCCCAGAGCGCGTTCTCTGTGGCAGCCAAGCCTGTGTCCACCGGCTCTTGTGCAAGCTGGTCGAAGGGGACCTCGCGCGACGAGCGGCGCATGCTGTCGGCCACTTTATGGAGCGCGATTCGGTAGAGCCAGGTCTTGAGGCGCACCCGCGGCTCGAAGGCGGGGAGGGCAGACCAAGCCGCCAAGAAGGTCTCCTGGATCACGTCCTCGACCGCGTCGCTGGGAAGGCGGCGTCGGAGGAACCCACGCAGCGGGGTCTGATGGAGCTGGACGAGGCCATCAAAGGCAGCACGGTCGCCGCGCTGGGCACGGAGCAACAGGCTACGCTCCGATGAGGCGCGGAGTGCCATACTTCCCTTTTCCGTTTCGTTGCGAATTCCTTCCACTGTAAAGCTTCTATCGGGAAGGAGCCGCCAATAGTTGGCCCTCATCAAAGAATTTTAGCACACCCTCGCACAAACGCCGCCGCGAGCCTAGGACGGAGATCGTCCGGCTATGGGGCGTCGTCCCTCCGCCGCCTCGCTTCGCTCGGAAAAATCTTGTACCGACGAGGAACGAGGAGGCGGCCGAAGGCCCGGGTACCCTCTGGGTGAGCCGGACGATCTCCGTCACGGCATCTGTGCCCGCACAAACGCCGCCGCGAGCCGGTACTCCTCCTCGTTGGGCAGGTGCTCCAGCATAAAGGGCGTGTCGGGGGGGAGCGCACTCATTTCCTCCAAAAAGACGCTGTAGTCCAGTTCGCCCAGGCCGGGGCGCACTTCGTCGAGATGCACCGTGAGGTTCTCCCGCAGCGCGATATCTTTGGCATGTACTCCCACAATCTGCGGCCCAAGTAGCGCAAAGCACTCGCGCAGGAGGGTGGCATTGTTGAAGTAGCGCGCGGGGCAGTTGATGAGGTTCACCGGATCAAGGTGCACCGCGACACTCTTGCGGTCGATGGCCTGCATCAAGTCTAGGTAGCTCTGCGGCGAGTCCGGGTACATCCAGGGCATGGTCTCCAGCGTGTAGACCGCCCGATCGGGCTGGACTGCGTCCACGATCTCCTGGACACTCTCGACAATCTGCGCAAACGCCGCCTCGGTTAAATCCTCGGCACAGGGTCCGTCCCATTTTCCCCCCAATGACCCCGCGATATTGACACAGCACACCGCCCCGATCTTGTCCGCCAGCGCGAGCTGCCGCTTACAAAACTTCCGCGCCTCGCGCCGCGTTTGTGGGTCTTGGGAGAGGGGATTGCTCCACGCCCCGACCTCCGCGATCACAATATCGGCCTCTCGCGCCGCTTGGGCGTAGGCTGCAATGGTTGTCTTGGATGCGTCGTTCTTCACCGGGCAGTACGCCGCCCGGTAGCCCGCCGCCTGCACCGCGGCGACCCATCTCTGGGGTGTCGAAATATCCCCGAAAACGGGGCCACCTAATCTCATGGTGGTTATTATACGGGCGGCTAAAGCGGCCCGCCGTTGCGGCAAGACCCATGAATGGGCCTGGAAGCATCTTTGCTAGCCCCTCTTCCCGCGACGAAGGAGCAACGCCCAGAGGGCACCCGGGAAGAGGGGAGACGAGGAACGAGCCGAGGAGATGGCCCTAACTATCCCAGTAGGCTCTCCGGGGCGACAAAGGGGATATTGAACTCCTCGGAGAGGGGCTCGTAGGTGAGCTTGCCTTCGACAATATTGAGGCCCTTGCGGAGCCCGGCATCGTCCTTGAGGGCCTTCTTCCAGCCTTTTTTGGCGAGGGAGAGAACATACGGGAGGGTCGCGTTGGTGAGCGCGGCGGTCGACGTGTGCGGGACCGCGCCGGGCATGTTGGCGACTCCGTAGTGCAGGACACCGTCCACGAAGTAGGTCGGGTTCTGGTGGGTAGTGGGGTGGGTCGTCTCGATACAGCCGCCTTGGTCCACGGCTACGTCTACGATTACGGCGCCTTTTTTCATCTGCGCGACCACGGTGCGGGGGACCAGTGTCGGGGCTTTTGCGCCCTTAAGCAGCACGGCCCCGATGAGGAGATCGGCCTGGAGGGCTTTCTCGCGGATCGCGGCGAGGGTGGAGTAGAGGGTCGTCACGTTCTTAGGCATGACATCGTCGAGGTAGCGCAGGCGCGGGATCGAGACATCAAAGAGGCTCACATTGGCCCCAAGGCCTGCTGCCATCTTCGCCGCCTCGGTGCCGACCATGCCGCCCCCGATAATCACGACATTGGCGGGCGCGACACCGGGGACGCCACCGAGCAAAATTCCACGGCCACCCATCGCGCGCTCCAGGTACTTGGCGCCCTCTTGCACCGCCATGCGCCCCGCCACCTCGCTCATCGGGGCGAGCAGCGGGAGCAGGCCATCGGGGGTCTCGACCGTCTCATAGGCGATACAGATCGCGCCGGACTCCAGGCAGGCATCGGTGAGGGCGCGGCTGGCGGCGAAGTGGAAGTAGGTGAAGAGAATCTGCCCCGCGCGCATCAGCGGCCACTCCTGCGGCAGGGGCTCCTTGACCTTGACCACCATCTCGCAGCGGGCAAAGACCTCCTCCGCCGACGAGACAATCTGCGCTCCGGCCGCGGCGTAGTCTTCGTCCTCGAAGTTGATCCCGGAGCCACAGCAGGTCTCGGCCAGAACGGTGTGGCCTGCGGTTACCAGCGCCTCGACGCCCGCGGGTAGGAGCCCCACCCGGTTCTCGTCGTCTTTTATCTCGCGAATTACTCCAACTATCATAGCAAGAGTATACCCAATTAATTGGGACAGTCTACTTTGAGGCAGAAGGCTGAGAGGAATTTATACGGGAAGCGGCTTGGGGATATGGAATAACTTAGGTAGATACAAATTACAGTCTATAGTAGGAAAGTTATATATGTTTCGCCTCGTCGATCTCTCCACCGCAACGCCGGATATTCTCGTGGTTATTCTAGAGTCAGGACTGCACAACGCCCCAGGGGCGGTCTCCTTGCCGGATCAGAACCCCGCCGCCTGGAGCTTGGACGGCAGCCAGCCCTCGGTGGTGAGCTGCTACGCCATGCCCTGGGACGAAGAAAAGGCGATCTTTGGGCGGCCCAATCTCTACCCCGTGACCATGCGCTACTGGGTCTTTCTGCGCCTCCCACAGACCTTCCAAGAGGGGAGGACCTATTTTCTGAGCACCCCCTACGGCACCCGCACCTGGACCTTTCGGAGCTGGGAGACACGCTGTGAGTCGATCAAGGTCAACCAGGTGGGCTACAACCAGCGGTGCACGTCGCGCTATGCCAACTTCGGGGTCTACTTGGGCGATGGGGGCTCCCTCTTGCTACCATCGCTGCCGCCCTACGAGGTGGTTCATGAGCCCACCGGGACGGTCGTCTACCAGGGCATGGGCAGCTACGTGGGCAACGATACGACAGTCTCGGGGACAGCGGTGAGCTCGGGGGAGCAGGTCTATCGGCTCCGGCTCGATGCGGTGCCGCCGGGCGGGCCGTACTTTATCTCCGTGCCGGGCTGTGGGCGCTCCTACTCGTTTGGGATCGGGGACGAGTACAGCCGGCAGCTCGCGCGGACGATCACCCGGGGGCTCTACCACCAGCGCTGTGGGATCGCGCTGGAGGCTCCCTACACGCAGTACACGCGCCCGTGCTGTCATGCTGAGGTGGTCGATACGCGGACGATCTGGTCCCGCAGTGGCTTTATCAGCGCCTCGCCGCTGACACCGCGCAAGCCGATCTCGGGGGGCTACCACGATGCGGGCGACTTTGATCGGCGGCCCTTTCACACGATTATCTCCGTGCTGATGCTCTCGTACTTCGACTCGTTTCCGGGGAACTTTGTCGATAACCAGTACAACATCCCCGAGTCGGGCGATGGCATGCCGGACTTCCTGAGCGAGGCACTCTGGGGCGTGCGGCTCTGGGAGAACCTCCAGGTGACCGAGGTCGCCGACCCGGACTGTGGGGGAGTCTGTGTGGGCACCGAGACCTTTGCCAATGTCAACTACGGGATCGACAGCGCCGCCAACGACCGTCGCCTCTACGGCACATGGGAGGTCCAGGTGGAGCACACCGCCACCTGCGCGGGGATCTTCGCTCAGGCCGCGCGGCTGGTCCAGCGCTACGACCCCACACGCGCCCAGGCGCTCCTGGCACGCGCCGAGCTGGCCTGGGGCTTTCTCCTGCAGCGTGCCAATGTCGGCGCTCCCAAGACCTGCTTCCTCTATGCCGCGCTCCAGCTCTACCTGGCGACGGGCGAGCTGAGCTACCATAGCCTCTTCCAGAGCGCCGCGAACGCGATTGTGCTGAGCGTGGGGGTCTGGCCCGAGCAGTACCAGCCAGGAAATAGCAATGCCTTCTGCCAGACCGCACACTTTGTGAGCTATCTACTCGCCCACGGACGCTCCGTGGACAGTGCCTTTGCCTACGCGCTCCGGGCGAAGATCCTCCAGTTTGCCGACCGCGGCGGCTACATGGGCCCGCCCCCGGAGAACCTGCCCTACCCGCAGGGGGTGACCAAGTCGCTGGGCTGGGGCTCGGGGACAGCGCAGGGGCGCTACGCCGACCTCTATGCCTTCGCCTGGCTCTTCACCACCGACCCGGTCAAGAAGCAGCGCTACTTCAATGCGGTCAGCCAGTACGCCGACTATGCTTTAGGGCTGAATCCGCTGGGGATCTCGTACTACACAGGGCTAGGGAGCTCCCAGCTCAACTCCCCGCTCCAGTGCGACTCCTACTTCACGAAGGAGGGCCTCAGCGACGGGCTGAACGCTAGCCACCAAGGCCAGCCCAAGGGGAATGTCCCTGGGATTCTGGTCTATGGTCCCACCATGAACCGGAGCGCGGTCGGCTACCAGAAAGCGGTCTCCGATAAGCTCTACCCGACCTGGGACAACCTACCGGGCCAGCGGCGCTATGCCCAGGGCTGGTCTCTGATTAATAGCAACGAGTTCACGACCTGGGAGACCATGGTCTGGAATGTCGTGATGCACGGCTTCCTCTACAACGCGGGGCAGTAAGCGGCACTACTTCCCTGCTAGGATAAGCTCAAAGTCCTCAAGATAGAGCTGAACCAGCTGGGAAGTAGTGCTGGTCTTGTCGTCGGCGATTCGGTAGATTCCCAGGTGCTTCAGGTTGATCGTCAGGAGGACCTCTTTAAGGTCGGGGGCAAGCAGCTCTAGCTTGCCCTCTCTTTCCTGGGAGTCGGTGTTATTGCCCTTGACCACAAAGTCCTGGAGCCAGCTGGCGAACGGACCTGCGGCACTCTCGGCGACCGCCAGGGTTAGGTCTGGGATCTCGACCAGCTGCCCCCCTTGGGAGAGCTCACGGTAGGCACCAGCGCCACCCGCGGCGACTTTCTGACGGTAGGTTATGGCGCTGATCTTGCTGACACGGGAGCAGTCAACCCCAGGGATCGTCAGGCGGAAGTTGTTGGCAAGCAATGCCTTGGTCTTTCCCGAGAGGGCAGCGGTACTGGCCCCCTTGCCGTCAACGGGCCGTGTGTTCTCCGGCTGGAAAGTGACACTGATGAGTCCCGCTTCCTTCGAGGTCGCATCCAGTGCGGGAAGGCTAAACTCTGTGAGCAGCGCGTTCTGAAACTCGAGGCGCGTGACTGCCTTGTAGTTGAAGTCAGCGACGATCAGGGCGCCATTGCGGCGGGGCTTGCCCTGGGTCTTGGTATCGCGTAGCCACTCCGCGAGGGCGGGAAGGGCATCTATGTAGCACTCCACGTGGATGGGGTCGTAGTGGACTCCGGCAAGGTGCTTCTTAGGGGCCTGGCCACCGCCTGCCTTCTCCTGGACCACATCGGCCACGGGGCCGCCCCCATCGGCGGACTTGACCCAGCCGACAAACTGTCCCTCAATCTCAAGCCCGATACGCCCCGATGACAAGTCTCGGCTTTTCTGTGCGTGGGCTGTGGGCAGGGTAAGACAGAGCAAAACCAGAAGAAGGAGCTGTTTCATGGCTCTATCTTACCCAGAATCCGCGCTTCTAAAAAATTCCTTCGTAGGCCCACTTGTGTGCGCCGCCACAGCCTAGGGTGAGCTTCTTGAGCTTGGCGCTCTTGGGAACCTGGAAGACAATCCGGAAGGTGTACTCGTCGCCGAACTTAAACTCCTTACTGGCGTCTTCGTCGCGGCTGGCCTTGTAGTAGGCCGTGGGCTTGTAGCTCTCGCCATCGGTATCGGTGAGGGCATGGAGGGGGAAGTCGCCGCCGGTGATATCGAAGACCGAGCCCGTGCCCTTGTTGGCAAACTTGGCCGTGACTGTCGCGACCGCAAACTGCTTGCCTTCCTCCGGGGGATTGCCGTTCAGCTCCGCGCTGGAGAGGGCGAGCTTATCGAGGCGTAGCAGAAAGTTCCCTGAGGGCACGTACTGCCCAGGAGTGCCCTTGCCCTCCGCGAGCGGAGTCGCTCCGGATGCGTCGCTGGAGTCAGCTGCGCTGGCCGGAAGCGCGGCCACGGTATTCTTCGGATCGCCCGCCTCGCCCGCTTCCTCCTTGGTCGCACCGGCAACAAAGAACCGGAAGACCTTCTCATCGGCGCGGCCTAGGCGGCCCTGGTTGATCATCACCTTGACGATGCGTGCCTTGGCGGGGACAACAAACGCTGCCTGCACCGCATCGTTGAGCGTCGCCTGCCCCAGGCCTTGGCCCGGGCGTAGCGTGGGGGCGAACTCCGCATCGGGGTTGCTCTGGAGTGCCCAGCTCGCGTTGGGATAGAGATTGCCTTGAGCATCTACCAGGGTGAAGAAGCCATCCGAGTTAAACCAGTTGTCTTTCGGGGAGACATTCTTCAGTGCCACGTTGAGCACGACCAGCTTCTCCTCGGTCTTGGGAGCGGTAGCACTGTAGCAACGAAAGGGCTCTAGCGTGTACTTGGCCGAGAGAATCGAGACGTTGAGCTCGTTCTGGAGGGAGTAGACCACGCCAAACTGCCCATTGACCCCCTGGAGCTGTCCTTGCCCCTTGGTCTCGTTTTTCGGTGCGGGCTTCGCCTGAGGGGGCTTCGCGGGCGGAGCCTTTGGCTTGGGCTTCTGAGCAAGGGCAGGAGCGATCAAGAGCAGTGTCGCGGCGAGCGAGAGAGCTTTCATTTGGCTTGTTTCCTTAAAAACACAGGGATTCCCAGGCAGAGAAGCGCCAGTGCGCTCGGCTCGGGGGTGGCGGCGAGTGTCCCATTGACCCGCACGACGGGAGCCGAGGAGCTAGGTTGTGCGCTCCAGGAGTAGATGCCTGAGACGACATCGGCCTCGTAGAGTGAGTGCCCTTTATCGCCTGTCGGGCTGGAGCCCCACCAGAACCCTCCATTGCCCGTGGCGGGGGTGAGGGCCTGAAGGACCACCCAGTAGGTCGTGCCACTACTGAGCGTGATCCCCGAGAAGCTGGAGGAGTAGATCGCCGATGTGAACGCGGGGGCAGCCGTGGCGGGCTGGCTGACACTGCCCAGAACCGCTCCGGGTTGACCGCCACTATCCGCGCAGATCAGGGTCGTGAAGCGGTTATCGCCCGTCTCGTAGTAGAGCGCCAGCTCGATACTCGTCAGGCTGTAGGTCTGGGTGGGAACAAAGGACTTGGCCCGATCCTGGCGGGAGATATTGTTGATGCCGCGAATCTCCCAAGCCCCTGGGTTGTAGGCATTGCCTGCCCCAAAGTTATTGAAGATAACATCGGCGTGGGCCTGAGGAGCCGCGAGTGTGGCAAAGACGAGAGCGGTGAGTAGCTGCTGAGCTTTCATTTTAGTTCTCCTTGTGGGTAGACATAGGTGCGGGCATCTCCCTCGCGCAGGGTCATGCGCTTGAAGCTCGCTCCCTTGGGGACGGTGAAGAGATAGCGGACAAGGCGCGAGTCGCCGTCGGTGCCGGTGGGAGCCAGCGGTGCGGTGACCGGCTCGGGCTTGGTCTCCTTGTAGGGCTTGTCCGCGGTGTACTTGTCGTCGTCGGTGTCGTAGAGCGTCAAGGTGAAGGTCTGGTACTCCGCCTTAGACTCTTCAATGGCCTTGTTCTTGAGCGCGAGCGTGACAATCACAAACTCCTTGCCGTCTTCGAGCGCCTGGTCGCCAAACATGGCCGAGCTGCGGGTGATCCCGACAAAGGCGGCCTCAAAGCGTGCGCCGGGATAGGCCTGGCCGCGCTGGGCCGGAACCTCCGCGGCGACCGTGACACCATCTTTGGACAAGAACGGTGGCAGGCTGGCGACCGTGTTGCCCTCACCGAGCGGGAAGACCGTCTCGCCGACATGGATCGCCTTGGCCGCTCCCGTGGCGCTGACCGTGACAATCGCCTCGACTGTCGTGGTCTTGCCGGCGGGCAGGAGCTGCTGGCTCTGGTTGCCGTTGTCGGTGCGCTTGAAGTTCTGGAAGTCCGGGCCGTTGTTGCCATCGGCGCTCACCCCATGCCCGATCAGGCTCTGGTAGCCAAACTCGTAGGAGTCCTTGCCGATGTTCTTGACCGCGAGCGTCAGCTTGATGAACTTCTCCTGGGGAGTAGGGTAGAAGAGCCTGGTGTCGTCTTTGGGGCCCCAGACAAAGGCTGCTGTGGTGTACTCCGCCGTCAGGATCGAGAAGGCCCAGCGGTTGTCGGTGTCGTAGCGGTACCACTTACCAAACTGGGCGCTCTTGCTGCGGGGCAGTAGCTCGCCCGTCGGCTCCACGGGGTTGGGCTTGACCGGCGCGACAGGCGGCGGCGGTGCTGGGGTGGTGCTGGGGGCGGGGTCGCCAAAGCTAGCAGCCGCGAGGGCGGGGACCACCACGGTGGCGGTGAGGGGCTCGGAGAAGAGGCCCTCGCTATCGACCGCGCGCAGGCGGTAGGTGTACTTGCGGCCACTGCGGACATCACCATCCAGGAGCTGAAGCCCGGTGGGGGAGGGGAGCTTGATAAAGTTGGGGGCCGCGGTGTCGGTGAGCTTCTGGGTGGCACGCTCCAGCACATAGCTCGCTGGCACCTCACTGGCGGGGGCTTGCCAGTGGAGCTCTGCCTGGGGAGTGCCGGTGGTGCTGTCGTGTGCCAGCACGCTGGTAAAGCTCCGCGGGGACTCACAGCGGACTTTGAGCGCCGTGCCATCCAGCACATTGGAGGGCTGTGAGCCGATCTGGTCCTCGTTGATCGCCACGACACGATAGGCCATGGGGACGCGCGGTGGGGTCTTGGTGTCCACGAAGGTCAGGGGCTGCTCCCGATTGGCCGATGCCGCCACCTCACCGATCTTGACATAGCCCTGAGGGTCTAGGAGGGTCCTCAGGAGCGCCCCCCCATTGGCCTTCAGGTCCTTCATGCTGAGGTTGCGTAGCCTGCTCTGCGAGAGCGTAGGGGCTTGGCGGATCGGTAGGTTTTGTGTCGAGGCCACATGGGTGCGCGACTGCTCGCGCTGCACCACTCTTGCGGCTGCATCTACCGCTTTGGCGAAGACCGCGTAGCGGGTGATGTTCTCATTGGCCGGGCCCGGGCTGATCGCCAGCCGCACCCGGCCGTCGTCCTGGAGCTCATCGACCACTGCGCTGAGGAGTGTCGGGGTGCTGGGCGGGAGGGTTGCCGGCACCAAGACATCGGTGACCGGTGTCTCCGGGCCCTCGACTCCCCAGCGGCTGACCGGGACAACCCGGTAGTGGTAGTGCGTCCGCTGCGAGACCCCGAGCGTGTCGGTGAACTCGGTCTTGGTGGTCTCGCCCAGGAGCACGTAGTTCTGCCGTGGGACACTGGGGTAGTTCTCGAAGTACTTAACGGGTGCGAGGCGCTGCTGGACAATGTCCTTGAAGCCGGGTTTCTGGGGCATGCCAAGCTTGGGATTGAGCGGGGCCTTGGGCTGGGGAACTTGGCCCGCCGAGGCTATCGGTGCCGTGGGAAAGAGCCCGGTCGCCACGGCCCGGTAGACCCGGTAGGTGGTCGGCGAGGTGAACACCGCAGGCTGCCACTTGACCGTCACCTTGCCCGCGATCGCCTTGGTCGTCGTGGGTTTAAAGAGCTTCGTGCCTGAGGGGCCGAACTTGGCCTTGGCATCGTTTCCTGCAACGAAGCCCCCCGGCTTGCCTGCCCCGGCTCTCTTTGCCTGCTTTGCGGCCAAGACAGAGGTCATGGTCTCCGCCCCCACACGCCCACTGGTGCGCAGGGTGGGAGAGGTGCCGTCTTGGAGATAGCCAAAGCTCCCAGCCCCCTTGGCGAAGGTCGCACTCAGGCTCCAGCCCGCAGCAGGGGCCGCGGGAGCCGCCGTGCTCGGAAGCGCGGTGACAGCGGACTGGGCAGGCGTCCCATGGTGGCTCGGGTTGGTCGTGTAGCACGCCGCGACCCGGTAGCTATAGTTCTTATCGGGAACCCCGGTGGTGTCCAGGAAGAAGCGGAGGGCGTTGGGGTCTTGGGCATGGACGGTGAGGAAGTTCTTTGCCGCATTGGCCCGCACCGTGTCTGTGGTGCTGGTCTGGAGGTCGGTGAGCCGACGTAGAACCTCAGTGAGGGGCTGGTCGCGCAGGGCAGTAAGCTCGTCCTTGCTAAATATCGCCGGGATGATCCCGCCGCCCAGGTTGCCTAAGCTGCTCAGGTCCACCGATGTGGTGAGCATCGCCTCCCACTGGGGCATGACCTTGAGGAAGTCTCGCAGGGTAATGTCCTTGAGCTCGGGGGCCTGGAGGAGCGACGTGCTAATGGGGGTATTGCCGATCCGGGTGGTCGGGGTTGTCAAGGCCACCTCGGGCTGGTTGCTCTCGGTGCGGTAGAGGTCGAAGCTCAGTGGGCTGAGGGGCGCATCTCCGGTGTCGTCGCTGGGGGGTGCCCAGACAACCCGCAGGGCTCCGGGGGTGGTCCGCGATGGAACGGCGATCACGTTGGTGACGGGGCCAGGGGTGCGCAGGTCCTCCAGCGAGACCGCGAGCTTGGCCGGGGTGCTCTCGCGGCCAAAGGCATCGGTGAGGATCACGCTGTAGTTGAGATTGGTCGCTCCGACCGTCTGTGGAAGGGGAACCGTGGAGTCGATAAAGCTCACCATGGGCGCGATATGCTTCCCATCGAGCTTGCCGGTCGTGTCTACCGTGGGCTGGAAGGCGATACGCAGCGGGGTCTCGTTGAGCTTCTTGCCCTCGCGGTAGACCGCGTAGGTCGCCCCGACCAGCGCCTCTTCCTCCGTGGCGGTGAGGGGCTCCCAGTGCAGGGCGATACTGGTCTGGCTCAGCTGGACGCCGTTGAGCTCCGCAGGGGCGGGTGGGGTGAGGCTGCCTGAGGCGGGCACTTGGACCGTGGCGATATCGCCGGGGAGCTCCTTGCCCTGCTTGTCCACGGCGCGGAGGGTGTAGGTGTAGGCGACACCGGCACGGGCGGTCTTGTCGATAAAGGCCAGCCCAAACTTCTGCGCCGCCTCGTAGCTGGTCAGGGCGGAGAGAAGCACCTGGATGCGGGCGCTGTTGATCTGCTCCTCCACCGTGAGCGGGACACCTCCCTTCAGGTCCGCGGGGGCCTTGGGCGGGGCGAGGCGCTTGCGGTAGGCAATCACCTTGGGAGCCTGTGCGGCAGCCTTCGCCGCCATCTGCGAGCCGCGCACCCCGGGCTCGGACTGGACATCCTGGAGCTTTTGCTTGAAGTCCGCAAAGGCCTCCTTGCTGGAGAGGGTTGTCTCGGTGCTGGTGCGCGCAATCGCCTGACCAAAGAGCTTGTTTGCGGCTCCCGAGCGGGTGCCCGGCGCGAGCTTGGCATCGAGATTGAACTTCGCATCCAGCTTGATCGGGCTCTCGTTGAGGGGCTTGGTGGGCTGGTCGGAGCGGTAGAGATTGACTCCCCCCTCCGGTAGCCAGCCCTGTGTGACCATCCAGAGAAGCCGGACCTGGGGGCGCTCTTTGACCACCGTGCGCGCCGCCATGAGCTCAAGCTGGTTCTGGGCCCAGGCCCCGCTCGCCAGCGTGAGCGCAAAGACAGGCGCGAGCGTCTTTAGTTGTAGGTCCATTCGATATCCTTTGCAAAGGGCAGCGAGAGCGTGTGCCCCTTGATCGTGAAGCCGAGGTCGGCGTAGGCCTGACCGTGGATAGAGAGCTTGTCTTTGGTGGCCGAGCCTGTCAGGTCCGCCTCCAGCACCGCAGAGATTCCGATATCGGGGACATTGAAGGCAAAGCCCCACGCGGGATCGACACGGATGCCCGATGCCTTGCCCTTGAGCAGGGCGTAGAGATAGAACTCCCCAGAGGCATTGAGGTTATCGTCGAGGGCCGGGCTCCCTGGCTTGGGACTCCCCAGACCGGCGAAGCCGACTTTGAGCCAGCCTAGCGCATCGAACTCCCCGTCGAGTGTGTACTGGTACTTGATGGTCGCCACATGCACATCCGCGATCGTCGCATCGTAGGTCTGTGCCCCGCCCGAGTCGGCGTGGAAGGTCTGGTGGATCTTGAGCCCCGCGAGGAACTCGCCCTTGTTCAGGTCCACGCTGATCGCGCCTTGGATGGGCTCGAGGCCGCGGATCTTGAGGGTCACCGGGTCGCTGATGGACAGACTGCGGTGCGCGGTGACTCCGTTCTGGGTGGTCTCCGGTCCCAGGTTGATCGGCCCGCCCAGCTTGGCGAAGAAGACCCGGCTGTTGGTGTCCTGCTCAAAGCCCTTGTCGGTGTTGGGGTCGTACTTGCCGATCTTGAAGAGGAACGGCGCGTGGAGCCGCATCAGGGTCTTGTCGATCACCTTGCCCGAGGCATCTTTGTAGGGCTTGCCCATGGCGTCTTTGTCGTCTTTTTTCGGGATACAAAGATCGGCGACCCCGCGGATCTGGAAGGTGTTACTGAGGCCGTCGTAGCTGATCGCCGCGCTCAGCACGCGGTTCATCTTGTCGGGGCTCGCGGGGACCTCGGCGGGCATGGGGTCGGCGAGGTAGCAGTCGCCCTGGAGGGTGAAGGTGAGCTTACCGATATCGGCGACCAGGGTGATATCGCCCCAGACCGGTGCGGGAGTCGCCACGGTGCCCAGCCGGACACTGGCGAGCGCAATGATATTGGGCAGGCCGCTCGCCGATGGCTTGCCGTCAATCGCGGCGAGATCGGGGACTACTTGGTAGGAGCGCCCCGGAATGCCGACCGCTCCGGGCACCTCGGACGTAATGTTGTAGCCGACTCCGCCGCCGAAGCCGTAGAGCGCGAGCCCGGACTGCCCCAGGGGAATGAGCGGGCTGGTGCTGCTGAAGCTGCCCATCACAAACCAGCAGTTGCGCGCGACCAGGAACTCCACCGTGCCGCCGGGGCCGGAGTCGCTGTCGGGGTCGCCCCCGAGGATGGGCAGGGAGATCGAGACCTGGCCGTCCACCACCTTGAGGGGCTTGTTACCACTGAGCATCAGCGGAATCTTGTCGCCGACATTCAGGGCCTTACCCCCCGACCGCCCCGCGACGGTCCGGGTGATGTAGCCATCGGTCTGCTCGATATAGCCGCTGACATGGACAATGTTCTTGACGTCGCAGTCGATCCCGATACGGCCAATATTGATATCGCCGTTGTCGAAGATCGTCAGCCCATCGAAGTCCGCGGAGGCCTGCACGGGGAGGTCGCCGCTGAGCTCGACACTGCCAGTTAGCCCCACCCAGGCGTGCTGGGTGCCTGGTCCGATCCCGCCAAAGCCGATCTGGTCGGCCTCCAGGCAGACCGGCCCGATATCGAGCTTTGTGGAGGCGGGCAGGTCGATCCAGAGCGAGTCGAGGGCGAACTTGCCCTGGGAGTCGATCTGCAAGCCCTTGACCTGAACCGCCACTCCCTGCACCGACTCGGGGGCCTTTTCGGTGAAGCTCCAGTTTCCTGAGAGCCCCAGGGTTGTCGCGGCGGGCTTGGTGCCGCTGGCGGGGGTGTGTAGAACCGTGCCATCCTCGATCTCTAAGATGGCGTTGAAGCTATCCAGGTAGACCTTGCCGGTCTTGACATGGAGCGAGGCCAGCCCCGTGTTGCTCACCGAGCCGTCCACATCGAGCTTGGGGGCGGCGGCCGCCTTCCCCGACGGGTCCGGTGGGCCGCCAAGGCCGTTGAGGGCCAGGGAGGCCGCGATCGTACACTCCTTGAGGCTGTTGCGCTGGACCTTGACACTGAGCTTCTTCAGATCGACAGGGAAGTCCTCAATACTGAGCTTGCCGCCGCTCACCTCCGCCGTGCCCGTGAAGCCGTTGTTGTCGATCCAGGCATTGGAGACCTTCACCGTAACCGGCACCGAGCTACCCGGCGTCTTGGGCGCGCTGGGGTCCGGAGCGGCGCTGGGATCGACCGGGGCGCTCGGGTCCTGCTGGATGGTCTCGGGTAGGGTCAGGGTTGCTTTCTTGACAAAGACCCCCTCCCAGCTGGGGCCACCGGGGACTCCCGCAGGGCTTCCCGCCTCTGAGAAGTCAAGGGTCGCCTCGGTGATCGCGACCTTGAAGCCCTTGAAGAGTGCGGTGACGGGCTTCTTTAGCTCGGCCTGGAAGCCATTGGTCGAGAGATCGAACTTGACCTCCTCCGCCGTCACCCGCTTGCTATCGTCGGCGCTGGGCGGTGTGCTTGGGACACGGGTGAAGTCTTGCGGGAGCTCGATATCGCAGGTGAGGGTAAAGCCCTTGGGGAGATTGTTCTCCATGTCCAGAGTCACCGCCGACGGGCTCTTGAGGACGATATTAAAGTCCGCGGGCTTCATCAGGGAGATGGTGTAGGGGAACTTGATGCCGTCGCGGCGGCCACGCGCCACGGCGGCGGGAACCAGCCTGCGGGTGCTGGCCACTTGGGCTGGGGCCTGCCCCGCGGGGGCGGTCTTGAGCTGAGCGCCCTTAAAGCTCACTTGGCCATCGGTGTTGACGGAGGCACTCGCCACGGAGAGGGTGAGGGGGACGGGGTTGTTGTCGCCGGTGAGCATGCCGGGAATCGGGGCCTGGACCGTGACATCGCCCAGCTCCATCTTCGCATCGTCGTCGTCGCTGCCCGGCGTGTGGCTGTAGCTGACCTTGACACTGCTGGCGGAGAGGAGAATCCCCCCGGGGAGCTTGATAGGGAGCTTGCTGGCGGGCAGGTTCGATGTCACTGTGAAGCTGATCGCCCCGTTGCGCTGGATCGTCAGCGGCGCGACATCCACCTCGATAGGGTTGCCGTCTTTGTCTTTGACGGGAAGCACCAGCGCCACCCCACCCGAGCCCGAGGTTCCCGCCTTCTCCAGGACAATCCCAGAGGGGTTGGCGGTGAGCTTGGTCCTTGCCTGAATTTTTAGCCCAAGGCCGGTCCCAAAGAGATTGCGGAGCGTGTGCTCCCGGTTGAGGGTCTCGGAGCCGCCATTGACATACCCGGCGGAGTCGGCGCTGAAGGCGGGGACATTGGGGATCGAGTCGAGGGGAACCTCGGGGAGGTCGTGGCCGGCGACATGGACGGCGAGCTTGTTGCCTGTCTTGACCACCATCCGGAGCCCCCCGGCATCGGGGATACTCAGCAGGATCTTATCGGGCTCGGGCGGTGGGTCGGCGGCACGAGCCAGGGCGACACTAAGAAGGCTTAGCGTCAGCGCTATCGGAAGGAGTTTCAGTGCTCTCATGGGTCCCCGTTTCGTGATTTGGCTTGGGGGAGAGACCGTGCATTAAGTACATCAGCGAGACCTGGCGGCTTCCGGGAGTCTCGGCGGGAACGGAGAGCGCCTGGAACTCATCGCTGAGCTCGAAGAGGCGCTTGATCAGCTTCGCTTCATTCTCGGGAGTGTGGTTTGTAATATAGTGGTAGGCAACCACGCCGTGAGGGTCTCCAACTTCATTCCAGGTGTTGCGGTAGAGATCCAGCGCCGCCTGGAGCGGGGCAGAAAAGTAGGCCGAGCTTCGGTCTTCGTCGGGAGCGACAAACCCCCCGATCGCGGCGCGGTAGAGCTTCTCGGTGAGGGGGCCTTTTTGCCGTGTCCCCGCCAGCTCGATCATGCCAACCTCTAGGAGCTTCATCGTGTGGAAGTAGAGCTTCCCCGATGCCACCTTCAGCTCTTTGGCGAGCTCCTCATTGGTGAGGGAGCCCTCGCCCAGAACCCGGAGAATGCCCAGCCGCAAGGGATGTGAGATCGCCTTGAGGCGTGCTGGGGTGTCCAGCACCATGATGGGTCGCTCTGGGGTGTTTTCTGCCATTAAATTGCCGATGCTATTTTTGCTAGCGCTTCCCCAAGTATATCCGATTTCCTTTCGTCTTTGCCATAGAATAGTTAAACGGCAGTGTTTTGTATGTCGCCATAGTATAATATGGCGACATATTTTTGTCAAGCAATTTCTGAAGTATTTCTCAAGGAGCCGCGCGTGGGCCTCTGGGGTATGCTGGAGAGCATGGAACTTAGCAAGACACAGGTCGCCTTTTTCCGCGCCAAGGGCTGGCTCACGGTCGAGGATTTCTGGAGCGCACCGGAGGTCGCGGCGATGCGCACCGAGCTGGAGCGCCTCAAGGCCGAGGGCAAGCTTCGCAATGTCGCCACCGACGGCGACGGCAAGACACACTCGACCACGAAGGTCAATCTCCAGCTCTGCCCGATGTGGCCGCACTCCGCGCTGTTCAAGGCGATGCCCTTTGCTCCCAAGGTGGTCGCGGCGATCGAGGCGCTGATCGGCGCTCCCGCACTCTTGCACCTGGATCAGGTCTTTCTCAAGCCGGGCAAGCACGGGACGGGGACCAACTGGCACCAGGACAATGCCTACTTCCAGATCCCCGATCCGCTCAAGGGGACCGCGCTCTGGACCGCCGTCCACGATGCGACTCTTGCGAACGGCACGCTTCAAGTCATCCCCCGCGCCTTCGCCGAGCCGCTTCCCCACGAGCGCGATGGCTTCTCCGACCACCACATCCGGTGCTGGCCCGACGAAACCAAGGCCCTTCCTGTGGAGATAAAGGCGGGGGGAGTGATCTTTTTCTGCTACGGCACGCCCCACGCGACCGGTGCCAACACGACCGACCACGAGCGCGCGGGAGTCGCCCTACACTTCCTCAACACGGATCAAAATGGCGAGGCGCGCAGTGGCTTTGAGCCTGGCAAGCGCCCCGCGCTAGTCGCCGATGGCGCGGCCTGGGACGCCCAAGTCGCCTCCGTGCTCGCATGAAGCAAGTAAGCTGGCGCACAGAGAAAGATGCGGTCTTTGTCGAGGCGAGGGCGCTGCACCGGCCGCTCTTTGTGCTCTTTGCCTGCCCCAAAGAGAAGCGCGCCGCCCCGATCCTGCGTGCCGAGAGCCCCGCGCTGGCCCACCTGCTCACCGAGCGCTTTCTCTCGGTCCACTACAGCAGCCTCAAGGGGATCGACCTGAGCCTCTTTCCCTTTGACTACGAGCAGCAGCTCATGGGGCTCGTGCTAACTCCCTTGGGCACGACTCTCGCCCGCTGGGGCGGCCGCGACCAGGGCTCGGTCGCCTCGCTGGTCGCGTTTCTGACACGCGTCCAAGCAATTCCCTGGCCCAAAGAAATCCCACCCGCTCGTCCAGGCCAGACAATCGCCCAGCGCTACCCACGCTTTGCCCGCACGCCTCGCGCCGCCGAGGCCTGCTACCACTGCCACTACGCCCAGGATGCCGCGATCACGGAGCAGCTCGCCGCTAAGACATTCCAGAAACTCTCGCTCTACCGCTATCCGCCGCCCTCCGTGCTGGGCCTGACCCTCGGCGACGACAACCAGGTTCTGGCGCTCGCTCCGGGCTCCCCCGCGCAGAAAGCGGGCCTGCATGTCGGGGAGCGCCTCGCACGGCTCAACGATAAAAGTCTCTACAGCGCCGCCGATCTCTCCTACGCGCTAGATGCCCTGCCCGCCGCCACCCGCACGCTCTCGCTCAATGGCAAGCGTCTCACGCTCCCCAAGAACTGGCGCACCTACGACATCTCCTCCCGCCCGTCGCAGGGCTTAGTGCCGCCGCTCTTTGGCTTCTGGGAAGAGCCCGCCTCTGGTAGCAAGACCCTCGCGCTCAAGGTCACGTTTCTTTTCACCGGCGAGCGCTGGCGCGCCTCGCAAGGCGACCTAAGAGTGGGGGATATCATTGTCGCCGTGGACAACAAAACACTCCCACAAATGAGCGCCTCGCAGTTCCACACCTGGCTCCGCATGAACAAAGAGGTCGGGCAGAGCGTCACCCTCACCGTCCTCCGCGACGGCAAACGCCTCTTGATCGCTCTGCCCTGTTTGGCGCTGGATGGTTGAGAGGGCCATCTCCCCGCGCCTTAGAGCGCTTCCCCTCTTCCCCTCGCCGTTCGTTCCTCACTGGGAAGAGGGGCACCCGGAAAGCCTACCATGATAGGCCAGCCTCTCTTCCTGCGAGGTACGAGCAACAGGGGAAGAGAGGTGGCGAGCCCTAGCGAGGCGGAGAGATGGCAAGCAATCTACTTCGTCGGTGGCACCCAGCCGCGGGGATCGTAGCCGAGGCCGAAGGCATCGGCCATGCGGTTGAAGAAGGCAAATAGCGCCGTGTCGAAGGCCGCCTCGAAGATCTGATCGTCGTTCCAGCCTGCCTTGCGGAGCGCTTCCACATCGGGATCGCTGACCTTGGCAGGCTCCAGGGTCAGGCGCTTGACAAACTTGAGCAGCTCGCGCTCCTTGGGCGCCAGCCCCTTGGCTTTCTCGGGCTCGGCCATACCGACCGCATCTACATCACTGAGCTCTTGTCCCTGCGACCGCAGGAATCCACCATGGCTGGACACTCAGTACTTACACCGGTTCAGCCCAGACACGTAGGTCGCGACCAGCTCTTTCTGGCGCCGGGTAAGGGCACCGTCGCTGAAGTGCATCATGCCCACGAGCTCCTGCACCAAGGCCATCGCCTCCGGCTTGGGGCTCATCGTCCGCATGATCCCCGGAATCTGCCGGACAGTCTTAAAGGGCATCAGCTTCTGAAGCGCCACAAAGCGCGGGTCGGTGTCCTCCATGACCCAGTCGATCCGGGCGACACTGTTGGCCTTATTGATGAGTGCCATCAGCTCCTGCGGCCCGGTCGCCTTGCCGGTCAGCCGGCCACGGCGGTCGTAGATCAGGGCGCTGGGGGTGGTCGTGATCTCGTTCTTCTTGGCGATAGGCTCGTCGCCCGTGGTCAGGTGAATGGCCTTGAGCCCGATGGCGCTGTCTTTGAGCTGGGCCCTGACGCCGTCGAAGAGCTGCTGCTCCATCATGCTCCCGGGGCGGTAGAAGAAAAAGACCGTCGGTTGCTCAGGGACCAGATGGTTCGTGAAGACAATCTCGGCTCCGGTGGAGACGGGAGAGACAGGCGGTTGCATCTTAGTACTTTGCTCCTGCGGGGCGCGGCCAGCCGCTGGCGGCGTAGTCGAGGCCGTAGGCGTTGGCCATGCGGTTGAAGAAGGCGAAGAGGGCGGCATCGAAGGTCGCCTCGTAGAGCTCGGGGTCGGTCCAGCCGGCTTTACGGAGGCTCTCGATATCGCTGTCGGTGATCTTCCAGGGCTCCTCGGTCAGGCGCTTGACATACTCCAGCAGGGCGACATCCTTGGGAGCCAGCCCGATCGCCTTCTTGGGATCACGGAGCCAGAGCGCATCGATATCCTTGCCGTCCTGGCCGGCCTTGGAGAGAAAGCCCGCGTGGCTACTCAGACAGAACTTACACTGGTTGAGCGACGAGACATAGGTGGCGATCATCTCCTTGGTCCGCACCTTGAGCTCGCCGTCTTTGAAGTGCATGAGGTTGGCCATGCTGATCATCCCTAGCATCGCCTCGGGGCGGAAGCTCATGGCTCGCATGATCCCCGGGAGGCGGCGCACATCGCTGAGGCCCATGCGCTTCTGGATCTCATCGGCCTGCGGCGATCCCGGCATGGCCCAGTCGATCCGGCCCACATCGCTCGCCTGCATCGCCAGCTTGACGATCTCATCGGTATTGGTCGCCTTGCCGGTCTGGCGGCCCCGGCGGTCGTAGACCAGCGCCAAGGGGGTCTCGGTCACGGCAAATTTCTTGGCCAGGGGCTCGTCGGTGCTCTTGACCTCGACTCCCCGAAGGGTCACCGGGTGGCCGGTCGTGAGCTTCTGCAGGTCGGTGAAGAAGCTACGCTCCATGGAGCTATCCGGGCGAAAGAAGAGATAGATCGTGGCCTGCTCGGCTCCGAGGGGGGCAGGCAAGTCGTCGGCAGAAGCGGCTTTACTCATGCTCTCAATGGTACCATAGCCTATGTTCGTCCGCGCCTATCCCGGCGGCAAGCCCGCCTCTCCCCCTTCGGGTCCCTCTCTCTTGCTTCCGTTTGTCGCCGACGGTGAGCTGCTGGTCCACCATGACCGCCACGGGGCGCGCCTGCTCCGTGCTGAGACCGCTCCCGAGGGGGCGCTCTTTGTCGGCACGCTCGACGGTTTGCCCTGCCTCGCCTACACGCAGCCATCCACCGCCGATGACGATGCCGTGGAGCCAGAAGACATCAAGCGGCTGGGTCTGCGCTCGCTCTTTGGGCACATGAGCGACGACGAAGTGACGGTTGCGGGCTATGCATCGCAGCTGATCCGCTGGCAGAAAAACGCCCGCTTTTGCCCGGCGTGCGGCGGCCCGACCCACAACGACGATGGCTGGAACCAGAAGTGCGCTGCCTGCGGCTTCTCCCACTACCCGCCTGCGACCCCCGCGGTGCTGATCCTGGTCCACGACGGCGCGGGCAATATCCTGCTGGCCCAGAAAGAGGGCTGGGGCAAGCGCTACTCCATACTCGCGGGCTTTGTCGAGCCCGGCGAGTCGCTGGAGGACTGCTGCCGCCGCGAGACGGTCGAGGAAGTGCAGGTCACGGTGGGGGAGTGCACCTACGACGGCAGCCAGCCTTGGCCGTTCCCCCACCAGCTCATGGTCGGCTTTGTCTGCCGCTACGAGTCCGGCACCATCACCCCCGACCCCACCGAGCTCTCCCACGCCGCCTGGTTCCACCACACCGCCCTCCCCGAGCTCCCGCCTTCGTATGCCCTCTCCCGCCAGCTCATCGACCGCTGGGTTGCCCAGCAAGGAAAATAAATGATGGAGTCATGGAGCTTGGATTTGGAGCAGAGTGTACCGATGCACAACGAAGGCTTTCTGGTCTTTGAGGAGGTCTTTCCGCCGGAGCTTCTGGCGAGCGTGACGGAGCGTATCGAGAGCTACCAAAAGCGGCATGAGGCGGCGATTGCGGCCAAGGGGGGAGTCGAGGGCATCTCCCGCGCAAGCGAGATCACTTTTACGTCGCACCTGGCAGAGAACGATCCGGAGCTTCTGGCCTTCTGCCGCCACCCGGCGATTGTCGCACTGGGAACGACATTTCTTGGCCGTGACGTCGATCTCTACTGGAACCAGGCGGTCTTTAAGCTGCCTGAAGGGGAGAAGCAGTTTCCGTGGCACCAGGACGATGGCTACACCCCCGTTAGCCCGTCGCCCTATCTCACGCTCTGGATCGCACTCAACGATGCCACGGTGGAGAATGGCTGTGTCTGGGTGCGGCCCGGCTCGCACAAAAACGGCCTGGTTCCCCACAAGCAGACCCCGATTGGCCTCGCTTGCCACGCGCTCGACCACCCCGACCAGGGAATTCCGGTGCCCGTGCCCGCGGGCTCCATTGTCGCCTTCTGGTCGCTGCTGATGCACAAGAGCGGGGTGAATGTCTCGTCGGGGCCACGGAAAGCCTACATTGTCCAGCTTGCGAAGGCAGGGCTGGTGAGTCTGCGGACGGGGGAGCCGATCCCGAATCTGCTGCCCATTGCCCGAGATCGTGTCGTTTGTGGAAAATCCCACTAAGGAACAAATTTGTAAATGCCGAGGTATAATGACTGAGTCCATCACGTAGTGACCCTGGGTCAGCCTCCGAAGCGGGCGGCTGTTTACTGGGAGGTCCTACGGCTCTCAACGAAGAGTACGGAGCAGATGGGGACAAGGCGCGGCGGGTATCCCGTCGCGCCTTTCTCGTTTTTGACGTTAGAATAGAGAGTGGCATTTCAAATGCTTGGATGAAGGAGAAAGAAAGATGAAACGTGTTACTGCTGCGGTCTTTGCCGTGGGGATGCTGAGTGGCTTGGTGGTTGCCCGGAGCGCGAGCGCACAGCTCGACAGCCTGCTCAAGGGGGGGGCGATCATTGTCGCGATCGACAAATTCGGCGGCGATATCAACAACTTTGTGGACAAGCTCGTGGGCAACCCGCCTCGGACAGCGGAGACCCGTGTGGTGCCGATCCTCTCGCTGGGCAAGGGCACCTACGCCGGAGCGGCGCAGATCACCGGTCCCAAGGCCCAGGTGGATAAAGTCCGCGCCATCGCCCAGATCGAGGGGGATGCGCGCCTTGGGCTGCAGATCCGTGTCAAGGGCCTCATTCCCATTGAGAGCCGCGAGGTCAAGAACCTAGACTCCCTGAAGCGTGTCGCAGGAGTGGGGATCACCGGCCTGATCGACGCCAAGCTGTAGGCCGTAAAAAAACCGCGGTCCGGAGCGCTCCGGACCGCGGTTTTTTTGTTTTTAGAAGAGCTGCTGTAGCTTTCCGGTGGAGTCGCCGAGGGTCTCGCCGGGGACTCCGAAGCGATCCAGCATCGTGATCAGCAGGTTGCTCATCGGGGTCTTGTCGGCGTAGCGGACGTGGCGGCCGGTCTTGATCGCCCCGCCACCCTTGCCACAGAGCAGGAGCGGGAGATCGTTGTGGTTGTGCCGGTCACCGTCGCTGATCCCCGCGCCGTAGAGAAGCATCGTGTTGTCCAGAAGCGTCTTATCGCCCTCTTTGATGCTCTGCATTTTATTGAGGATGTAGGCCAGCTGCTCGGTGTGGTACTGGTTGATCTTGCGGAGCTTCTCCAGCTTGTCCGAGTCGCGGCCGTGGTGCGAGAGGTCGTGGTGGCCCTCGTTGATCCCGATATTGCGGTACGCTCGCCCCGAGCCCTCGTCGGCGAGCATGAAGGTCGAGATGCGGGTGATATCGGCCTGGAACGCCAGTACCATCATGTCGCCCAGGAGCTGAATCTGCTGGGGGTAGTCTAGAGCGCCCTGGCCTGGCGTGGGGAAGCGCTGCTGGAAGTTCTCTGCGGTCGCGCCCGTGGCCTTGCTGGCCTTCTCCAAGAACTCAATCCGGCGCTCGATCTCACGAATCCCGGTAAAGTACTCGTCGAGCTTCTGCCGGTCGTGCGCCCCGAGCTTTTTCTGCAGGCTCGTCGCATCGTCCTTGACAAAGTCCAAGATGCTCTGGTTGTAGCGCTGGCGCTTGGCCCGCGCCGCCGCAGACTCATTGACATTCTCGACTTTAAAGAGCCGCTCGAAGACCAAGCGCGGGCTATCTTCTTTGGCAACGGGTGTGGTGTCGGAGCGCCAGGAGATCGTGTGGGAGTAGGCGCAGGAGTAGCCCGAGTCGCAGTTGCCCGCCATCGAGCCGCGCTCACAGCCGAGCTCCAGGCTCGGGAAGAGGGTCTGGTGGCCGCGCTTGAGGGCCGCGAGCTGGTCGGCGGAGATACCCGCTTTGATATTGGCTCCATCGGTCTTGCGCGGGTGGCAGCCGGTCAGCCACGCCGCCGCGGAGCGTGCATGGTCGCCCGCGCCATCGAGTTGCGCCTCGGCACCGTACTGCGAGAGGCCCGTGAGCACATTGATCGAGTTTTTAAAGGCCGCCAGCGGCTCCAGGGTCGAGGGAAGTGCCGTGAGCGCGCCCTCGTACTCGGGAGTCCAGTGCTTCATGTTGATGCCATTGGGCACGAAGAGAAACGCCATGCGCACCGGCGCACTTCCCTTGCCGCTCTGTGCCAGCGCACTCTGAGGGAGCATCGCCTCCAGAAAGGGCAGCGCCATGGCTGTGCCCGCCCCCCGCAGGAGCAGTCGTCGCGAGATCAATGCATCGTTACTCATAACGGTTTCGCCTTTCGCCGGGCATTGAAATACCCGTCTCCAAACCAATCGCGTCCCGGGGACGCCTCGAGTTTCAGGGGCCTACTTGCTCGCGTCCTCGGGACGCTCCACAAGAGTGCCAGCTGGGTATTTCAATGCCCAGCACTCTTCTTGCCGGACTCGTCCCCGCGCCGCTCACGGAAGGGGACACTGGTCACGACGGCTTCGACTATCGCGGAGAACTTGTAGCCTTTATTCTCTACCGATTTTGTCATGCTGTCAAGGTTGCACTTGTCGGTGCGCTCCACGCCGCGCCCGAGGGCGTAGGTGAGGAGGCGATCCGTTAAAGTGTGGGTGAACTGGGTCTTCTTCTTCAGGAGCACTTTCTTGAGCTCCGACGGCCCGCTGAACTTGCTGCCATCGGGGAGGACTCCTGCGGTGTCGATCGGCTTGCCGCCATCGTCGGTGCGCCAGCGGCCCACGAGGTCGTAGTTCTCCAGCGCGAGGCCAATCGCGTCCATCTGCGTGTGGCAGTTGGCGCAGGCGGGGTTGGTGCGGTGGATCTCCAAGCGCTTGCGGAGAGTCTCAGCCGTGATCGCGCCTTTCTGTGCCTCCAGGAGCGGGACATTGGGCGGCGGCGGTGGCGGCGGTGTGCCTAGCAGGTTGTCCAGTACCCACTTGCCACGCTTGACCGGCGAGGTCCGGCTGGGGTTGCTGGTCAGGGTCAGCACCGAGGCCATCGAGAGGATGCCGCCCCGCTGGCCGGCAGGGAGCTTCACGCGCTGGAAGCCCTCGCCCGTAATCTCGGGGAGGCCGTAGAACTTGGCGAGCGGCGCGTTGACATAGGAGTAGTCGGCGTCGAGGAACTCCAGGACGCTCCTATCTTCCTGCACGACTCCGGTAAAGAAGCGCAGGGTCTCGGTCTCCATGGCGTTGCGTAGAGCGGGGCTGAAGGCGGGGTCGCCGGGCTGGGCGGCGGCGAGCTTGCGTAGCTGGAGCCACTGGCCCGCGAAGTTCTCGGCGAGCGCGGCGGCCTTGGGATCGCGCATCATGCGCCGGGCCTGGGCCACGAGCACCGCGGGGTCTTTGAGCTTGCCGGAGTCGGCGACCCGCAGCAGCTCATCGTCGGGCATGCTCGACCAGAGAAAATAGGAGAGCCGTGTCGCCAGCTCGTAGTCGTTGAGGAGCCGACGGGCCGTGGGATCGTCGGGCTTGGCATCCGGCTCCGGGCGGAAGAGGAAGCTCGGCGACGATAAGATCGCGCGGACCGCGAGCTGGATGCCCTCGGGGAACTCGTCGCGCTTTTTCGCCTCCCGCGCTAGGTGGGTCAGCGCGACCAGCTTGTTCTTCTCTTGCAGGGTGGGCGGGCGGCGGAACGCGCGCTTGGCCAGAGGATCGAGCACAGCGTGCGCGGCGGCGTCCCAGGCGGCATCGGTGTCGTTGGTCGGGAGGGCGAAGCTCAGGCCCCGCTTGACACTGGCCGGCGGCTGGAGCTCGATGTAGTTGATGTAGAGGTTGCGGTCTTGCTGCTTGCGGCGAAACGGCAGGTCCTGCGGGTCGCGATCGTTGTTGTTGAGGAAGGTCGCGGAGATTTTGTGCTTGCCCGGCTGGTCAATCGTGAGTGTAAAGGCGGAGAGCTGCGGCTTCTGCACGGTCGCGGGAACCTCAATGACTTGAACTTGCTTGCCATCGAGTGCCACACCCATCAGGGTCGCGCGGGGCTCGGCGTGCTGCTCGTAGGCCTCGATACGGAGCGTGTAGGTGCCGGCGACCGGAAAATCAAAGCTCGCGGTGGCCGTGTCGCCCGTCCGCCCCAGCTCGAAGCCCTCGCTGGAGCCACCCCCGCCACCCCCAAGGCCTGCGAGCTGGCGTGCGGTCACACGGATGGGCTTGGCACCCGCGCCGGGTGGGACAACCGCCTCCTCCGCGACTTTCTCCGCGGCGCTGAGGTACTTCTCCATCAAGAGAGGGGAGATCGAGAGCACATCGCCGATATTGTCGAAGCCATAGCCCACATCGTCGTTGGGGAACTCATCGGCGGGCCGTAGGGTCACCCCGAGCAGGTCGCGGATCGTGTTGTTGTACTCGGCCCGATTCAGGCGGCGCATCGTCACGCGCCCCGGGTCGTTGAGCTGGCAGTCCACCTGCGAGAACAGGCTCTCTAGCGTGTGCCCAATCCGCTCGCGCTCCGCCGCCGTGGGCTGGGGCATGTCAGCAGGCGGCATCCGGTTCTCCAAGACAGCCGGCCCGACTTTGTCCCAGACCGCACGGTTCTTCAGCGCCGCTTGGAAGGTCTTCTCTAGGTTCAAGCTAACACCCGCCGTGCCGTTGGGGGCCTTATGGCAGGGGACGCAGTATTTTGCCACCAGCGGGGCGACATCGCGCTCAAATCCAGCGGTGCTTTGTGTGGCCTTCGTTGTCTTTTGTTGCGGACGCGCCGCCGCGCCTAGTCCGACTAGGGCGGCTAAGGGCAAGGCAGCCAGCACGATGTGATTTTTTCGGTTCATGTTTTTATGTCTGGACGGTAAACGTCCCTCTATGGGGCGTCGTGCCTCCGCCGTTCGCTTCGCTCAGATTTTACCGACGAGGCACGAGGAGGCGGCCGAAGGCCCAAGAGCCGGACGTTTACCGTCCAAGCTTAATTCGTTTTATTTTTTGTGCAGGCAGCACACTTTATACTTTTTACCGCTTCCACAGGGGCAGGCGTCGTTCCTGCCCGGTGTCTTCTTCGCCGCCGCCGCGGTCTCGCGCTGGAGCAGCATTCCCATCAGCTCGGCGGGGGCGCGGCCCGACCGGAGCAGGGCGGTCATGGTCTTCATGTACGGATCGACATGGTGGAAGAACTTCAGGTACCCCGCGCAGAGGTAGTTCAGGCCCCACTCGCCATCGGGCGCTTTCAGAAAACGGTGCTTGGGGCACTCCCCGTGGCAGGCAAAGCGCACATCGCACTCCCGGCAGTACTTGGGCAGCAGATCCCGCTTGTCGTTGCCGAACTTGACCATCGTCTCGCTGTTGACTAGATCAGCGAGCGGCGTCTCCATTAAGTTCCCAAGCTTGTAGTCGGGATAGACATAGTGATCGCAGGCATAGAGATCGCCGTTGTGCTCCAGCGCCAGCGCCGCGCCACAGGTCTCCGCAAAGACACACAGGCTGGGGCCCGCTCCCGCCCAGTTTCCCAGCGCCACATCGAACATCTGGACAAAGGTCTTGCCGATATCACGGCGCACCCACTCGTCGAAGATGACGCTCAGGAAGGTCCCGTAGTCCTCGGAGCGCACCGACCAGTCGGTCACAGGCGAGCGTGGCTGGCCGGGCTGCGCGGGGGTGGCGAGCGAGAGCTGGATCAGGCCGTTTTCCGTCTCAATCGGCGCGACCGGGTTGCGCTCGACCAGGGGAATAAACTGGATAAACCCCGAGCCGACCTCGCGCAGGAACTTATAGACCGCCAGTGGCTCCTGGGAGTTCTTGCGGTTGACCACGGTGAGCGTGTTGAACTCCACCCCGTGTTTCTTGAGCACCGCCATCCCCGCCATCACCCGATCAAAGGTTGGGCGGCCTTGCTTGTCCACCCGGTAGGCATCGTGCAGGTGCGCCGGGCCGTCCACCGAGAGCCCGATCAGGAAGTTATTTTTTGCCAGAAACTCACCCCAGGCATCGTTGAGCAGGGTCCCATTGGTCTGGAAGGCATTGTGGATGGTCTTGCCGTCGGCGTATTTTTTCTGTAGCTCGACCACCCGCTCAAAGAACCGCACGCCCAGGAGAGTCGGCTCGCCGCCCTGCCAGGCGAAGTTAATCTCGGGGACACTCTGGCTCGCGATGTACTGCTGGATGTAGCTCTCCAGCACTTCCTCGGGCATCGCCCACGATGGCCGCTGCTTGCGCTCGCTCTGGTAGAGGTCCTCTTTTTCCAGATAAAAACAGTAGCGGCAGTCTAGGTTGCAGATGGGGCCGATAGGCTTGGTCATCACATGGAACGCCGGACGGTGACCGACACCGGTCAGCAGAGGGGTAGAGGGCATAGTGCCTCATTGTACCTGCTTGTCTCGGGTCAGAGAGGGCTCTTTACATCACCTTGACAAAACCTAAGAGGACACCTAAAATAGGGCTAGTCTTCCCAAATTACTAAAGCTGAGCCTCGGGAAGATGTAGCTCCCCATAACGTTTCCGTGCCCGCAGGGCACACTTTGGAGTGGGAGAATGTTTGGCACGGTTCAATTGGCGAGCTAATCAGCAGTGGTTGCAAGGTGAAACTATGAATAGTGTTGTACGACGTACTGCGATAGTACTTCTGAGCTTGACTGCGGTTGGTGTCTGGTTTCAAGTAGGGCTTAAAACGGCCCGTGCCGCTGGTATTGACGATCCTACCTGTATTATCACAGGTTCATGCAAGTATAGCGCTAGCACACGCTCCTGTGAGCAAAGTACCTGTGATACTGTTTGTCACTTGAAGACAAGTACCTGTACTTGTACATTAGACTGAGAATAGATTCTCTTACTATGACTCCCTTTCGTTAGCTTATTGACGAGAGGGAGTTTTTGATTAGGAAGATCGATTTTTATGAATGTTATTAACTATAAGCTATTTGTGGCTCTCCTCGTTTTGATCTCATTGACTGGTTGCGCAAAAAAGAACGTGACTGTTGCAGATGACTATGTTGATTCGGGCATTATGGATGCCAAAGACATGGCTTTTGTTCAGACTATCGAGGGTAAGATGAAGAAGCAAATTCCACTTACCGACTCGGATGTGGATACGGCCGTGGGCATTGTAAAAAAGAAGTCGCCTGTTGAGAGTGAGATACATCAAAAACGGAAGGCCCTAATGATGACGGCGGCGTTTGTGGGCAAAAAAAAGGTGACACCGGAGCAGCGCGCAAAACTAAAAGCAATGATGGCTCCCTATGTCAGCGATGAAAAAGTTGTCTCCGAGGCGGTTCGTGTGACGGCATCGTTTCGAGATAGAGAAGCACTCGCTGATATTCGTCAGATGGCAGCACAGGAAAATATTGGCGAGAAAAACCGTGCCTACGCCCTCAAGACGGCCGATAAACTGGAGCGAATCCTAAACGGAGAGAAGATAGAAACATCGACTTGGTAAGGAGCAGGGAGGGGAGACTCTCGCGGGACGGGCAACTTAAGGGTGTAGGCAATGCGGATTTCCCCGTACGGTGGAGCCCGCGTTTTCTGTAAACCACGACACAGGGCTTGAAACATTTGGGGGATGCGGGTAAACTGTACCGGTTTTCACAAACTCAAATTTTTTCGCTCAAGACATAAAGGTATACGATGGCAACAGGCAAGATCGTCCAGGTCCAGGGCCCCGTGGTAGACGTCGCGTTTGAACCGGGCCAGCTTCCCTCAATTCTCAATGCAATCCGCATCCCGATCAAAAACTCCGAGGATTTGATCGTCGAAGTGGCACAGCATCTGGGTAACGACGTGGTTCGTGCAGTGGCGATGGACTCCACCGACGGGCTCGTCCGCGGCCAGGAAGCAATCGACACTGGTCAGGCCATCGCGGTCCCCGTGGGGCCGGCTACTCTGGGACGCGTTTTCAATCTTCTGGGGCGCCCAATCGATGAGCGTGGCCCGGCCAATGCCACCGAGCACTGGCCCATCCACCGCAACGCTCCCGCGTTCGAGGACCTGGCCACCGCGCCCGAGATCCTCGAGACCGGGATCAAGGTTGTGGACCTGCTCTGCCCCTACCTCAAGGGAGGAAAGATCGGCCTCTTCGGAGGAGCCGGGGTTGGCAAGACCGTCACCATGCAGGAGCTGATCCGAAACATCGCCGTCCAGCACTCGGGCGTGTCGGTGTTTGCGGGAGTTGGCGAGCGCACTCGTGAAGGAAACGACCTCTGGCTGGAGATGTCCGAGGCCGAGTTCACCGATGCGAGTGGCAAGAAGGCCCACGTTATCGACAAGACCGCGATGGTGTTCGGCCAGATGAACGAGCCGCCGGGCGCACGCCTCCGTGTCGCGCTCTCCGGGCTGACCATGGCAGAGTACTTCCGCGATGTCGACGGTGCCGACGTGCTCCTCTTCGTGGACAATATCTTCCGCTTCACCCAGGCTGGCTCCGAAGTGTCCGCGCTTCTGGGACGCATGCCCTCCGCTGTGGGATACCAGCCCACCCTGGCCCAGGAGATGGGGGCCCTGCAAGAGCGCATTACCTCCACCCGCAAGGGCTCGGTGACCTCGGTGCAGGCGATCTATGTTCCCGCCGACGACCTCACCGACCCCGCTCCGGCCACCGCGTTCTCGCACCTCGATGCGACCACGGTTCTGGAGCGCAACCTGGCCGCGCAGGGAATCTTCCCCGCCGTGGACCCGCTTGCCTCCACCAGCCGCGCCCTGACTCCTGCCATCGTGGGAGCCGAGCACTACCGCGTCGCCCGTGGTGTCCAGTCGATCCTGCAGCGCTACAAAGAGCTCCAGGACATCATCGCCATCCTCGGAATCGACGAGCTCTCCGACGAGGACAAGCTCACCGTGGCTCGTGCCCGTAAGATCCAGAAGTTCCTCGCCCAGCCCTTCTTCGTCGGCGAGGCCTTCACCGGAATCGCCGGAAAGTACGTCAGCCGCGAGGACGCCGTGCGCTCCTTCGACGCCATCCTGGCCGGCAAGCACGACGACCTGCCCGAGCAGGCCTTCTACATGGTCGGAACCATCGAAGAAGCGATCGAGAAGGCTCGCACGCTGTAAGAGTGGCCCCCTGACCCCCACACGCGGGGGAACGGCAAGGTACTGCCCCGTGGGAACTTTCCCACGGGGCTTTTGTTTTTTCTGGTGCCTTGCAACTCTCCGACCGCGCTCTTGCTGAGCTCCGCCCGCCGCTCCTTCGCTTCTGCACGCGCTTGCTGGGAAGTGCGGATCAGGCCGAGGATATCGTCCAAGAAGCGCTTCTGATCGCGCTCCGCAAGCCCGAGACCAAAGACCCCGCAGCCTATGTCTTTGGGATCGCCCGGATGCTCTGTAAAAACGGGGTTCGTCAGCGCCAGAGCCTCCCTCTCGACGACGAGCTCCTTATGGGGATCGGCGACGACCCGCTTACCGAGCTGCTCTCTCGAGAGCGGGGGAGTGTGCTGGAGGCGGCATTTGCGCAGCTCGATACTCCCACCCGCACGCTGCTTACTGCACGCTACGTGGACGAGAAGCCGGTGTGGGCGCTGGCAGAGGAAGAAGGGCTCACCGAGAACGCGGCGTCGCTGCGGCTGATGCGGGCGCGTGAGGCTCTGGAGAGTGTGTTGGTGCGGGAGCTCCCCGAGGCGGCGCTGGTGCATGGGCTGATCTCCCCAAAAGCTGCGGAGGGCTGGCAGCCGACCTTGATCTACTGCCTGCGCTGTGGCAACCACAAGATGGAGGGGTGCCTTAGGAGAGATCGTTTTGTCCTGCGCTGCCCCGAGTGTGACAAGACGCGGCTATCGCTGGCGGGGCTTGCAACGACGGTCGCCCCGCTCCCCGCCGAGCGCGTCTTGGCGGGCGCGAGTGGCTTTCGTGTGGGGCTGCGCCGGGTGAATGGCTGGTGGCAGGCGTATCTGAGCGAAGGGCTACGGCGTGGGGTGGCACTCTGTGTGCACTGCGGCACACAGGCGAGTGTCCTGCGGGGCTGGCCGGGCGGCTCGCCGGGCTTTGTGTCGCAGTGTGCACAGTGCCGGCAGACCTTCTTCGTGGCCGTGGCGGGCTTGCTGATGCACAGCGACGAAGGCCAGCGGTTTTGGAGCGAGCAGGCGCGGCTTCGCTTTGCCGGGCAGGAGCGTCTGTGCTTCCAGGGCCGCGATGCGGTCCTCGTGCGCTTCGAGTCCCGTAGCAGCACCGCACGCCTGGAAGCCATCTACGCCGCCGATGATCTCACCCGTCTGAAGTGATCGCTCCTGTGTAGACCGCCCCGATGAACCGGGGCGTCTTGCTGTCGTCGCAGGCTCCGACACGAAGGGCGCTACGCGCCCATATGGCCGGAGGCCTTTGCGTCCGAGGCACGAGGATAGTAAGACGCCCCCCTCCAACGGGGGCGATAAAAAACGGAAAAATATTTCAAAACCTGCGAAAGATTTACCGCGCGGTATGCCAGTAGAGGGCAGAAAGGGATTTTGATCCATGATGCCACTACTTCTTGCCGCGACGACACTCCTCACCGTCCCCGGTGTTCGCACGTTCGACTTCGCCGACCCCAAGGGAACTAACACCGTCACGATTGCTGTCGATGCCCCGATCGAGCCGGTCACGGGGATCGCGGGTGGGATTACCGGGAGTGCGAGCTTTGACCCGGCTCACCCGGAGAAGACCACGGGTGAGATTCGTGTGGCGGTGGAGAGCATTCAGTTCGGCAACCCCGGCTACGCCAACTCGGTAAAGGGCTATGCACTGGAGGGCAAGAAATTCCCGACTCTGACCTGCAAGCTCAAGAAGATCGTCAGCGGGAAAGAAGTGGAGAAAGGGCGCTTTAAGGGGACTGTCGCGGTGGATTTTACGGTCAAAGGGATCACGAAGGCGCTGACAATTCCCTTGGACGTGCGCTACTTGCCAGGGCTCTCGAAAGAGCGCGACGGCCGTACGGAGGGCGATCTGATGGTGGTGAAGACGAGGTTTGCGATCAAGCGCTCGGACTTTGATGTGGCGCCGGGGCTCTCGCCGCTCCTTGCTCCCGACACGGTCGAGATCGGTGTCTCCCTGGTGGGGATCGCGCCCAAGAACCCCACCCCCAAGGCTCCTGAGCCAAAGCCTAAGACCGAGCCGGTTGCGGAGCGCATGGCGTTTCATAAAGTCCCTGCGGCGACAGTCGTGCGGCTAAAAAACTTTGAGGTTGCATCGGTGGAGCACTACGGCACCGCGACCGCAAAGACGCTCTTTCCGGCGGGAGCGCAGGGGCGGCCTATCGCTGCGCTGGTAGCCCTGCGGCTTGTGCAAGAGGGGCGGCTGGCGCTCGACACCGACATCAACACGTATCTCAAGAGCTGGAAAGTCCCAGAGAACGCGTTTACCCAGCAGCAGCCCGTCACCCTGCGACACCTGCTCTCGGGGACCAGTGGCTTTACCTGGGAGAAGTATCTCGGCTACCCCGCGGGTGCCGCGCTTCCGACTCTTGAGCAAGTCCTGCGTGGCGAGGCTCCCGCCCTGACCCCACCAACCACCGTCCACTTCTTGCCCGGGAGTAAGTTTGGCAACTCCGCGGAAGAGCTACTGGTCTTACAGAAGCTGGTTGAGGATGTCACCGGGCAGCCCTGGCAGACGGTCGTGGCAAGCGTCTTCGGCCCCGAGATTCGTAGCCGCTACGAGGCCTTTCCCCAGGGCGAGATAATTGCTGTGGGCCACGACGAAGACGGCAAGCCGTGGCCGGGTGGGGGGCGTGCCTACCCCGAGCTGGCCGCCTCCGGGCTCTGGGCCGACCCCGCTGAGTTCGCGTTTGCCTTTGGGGAGATCCTCAAGATCGCCTCGGGGAAGAGTAGGTTTCTCGACGCGAAGTACGCGGAGTTCTTCACGGAGCTCAAGCCGGGGACACAGAAGAGTGCCTTTGGGATGGAGGACTTTGGGGGGCGAGCCATCCTTTTCCGCGGAGGCAATGCCAAGGGCTACTACTGCCAGTGCTGGGCCGATCCCAAGACCGGTGATGGCCTCGTGGTCTTCACCAGCCGCGATCTCTGCTGGAAGTTTGCCAACGAACTCCGCGATGCCTGGCTGGCCTCCTCGCCCCCTCGCCCCCGCCCGGCGGGGGAATAAAAAGGAGCGATATAATCTCTCCGTGATACTTTTCTTTGCACTGAGTTTCTGTGTGGGAGCCCTCTTCGCCGCTGCTCGGCTGGGAAAGCCCCGCCCCGCCTCGCCGTCGGTGGTGCGCCGTGTACTGCGACCGATCGCACTGGTGGTACTGGTGAGTGTGTTCTTCGGGACGCTCATCGGGATCGCGGATGCCAAGCGCTCCGCCAGTGCCCCGGCTTGGCGGCAGGTTCGTGAGGCGCGTCAGCGGCTGGATCCGAAGAACAAGACCAATAACCCGGAGCTCTGGAAGCAACAGCTGGTCGAGGGCGAGGCAAAGCTGACCGCGAGCGAGCACTCGGGGATCGAGGCTACCACGGTGGTCAAGGGAGTTGTCCGCACGAGCAGTATCGCGCTCTTCCTCTCGGGGATTATTGGGGGGCTGGCCCTCCTACGCTTCCGTATCGCTCCGTGACCCTGACGTGCTTCGGGCAAGACCCTACGAGCCAGCGCTGGTGGAAGCTGACTGGTGATGATGCCAAGGCACTCCGTGCGCTGCCTCTGCACTATCGCTTCATGCCCCAGCGTGACGAAGCCACGGCAACTCTGATCGCAGAGGGGGCACGGCCTGCGGAGGCGGTCTGGGTGGATACCGACGCGCTTCCTCCCGAGGCACACGAGCCGCATCCTCTACGCGTTCCCTGGGGCTATCCGGGCTGGCTGGAGAGCGCGCTCGCCTGGATCGCGGCTCACGCTGCGGGGCTACACGCGTGGAAAGAGCTCAAGTCCTGGAGCCTCTCGTGCGTGATCCGCGCGGAGACCGGCCGTGGCGTGGTCTACTTCAAGGCCACCAACCAGCGCCCTCTCTTTGCCAATGAGCCGCGTATCACCCAAAACCTTGCCCAGCGCTTCCCCGGCCGCATCCCGACACCCCTCGCGACCGACCCCGAGCGCGGCTGGATGCTTCTTGCGGACTTTGGCGACGAGCTCCGCACCAGTCACGGTGACGACGCCACAGCGCTTGCCCTCACCGACTACTCCCGGCTCCAGCAACAGACACTAGGGCAGGAGACCGAGCTGCTTGCGATGGGGTGTGTGGACCGTCGCCCCGCCCACCTCGCCCGCGAAGTCGCCCGCCTCCTCACCGACCAAGCCGCGCTGGACACGCTCACCTACGACCAGCGCGAGAAGCTGCTCTCCGTGGACTGGCAGGCCCGAATCGCTGCCTTTGCCGATGCCCCCTGTGGCCTCGTCCACGGCGACCTACACACCGGAAATGTCGCTACAGGCCCCGACGGCCTGCTCTACTTCGACTGGACCGATGCCTGTGTCGCGCTCCCGTGGATGGACATCCTCCTGCCCTTCTGGCCCGAGAATGTGGATAAGACCCAAGAGCTCCTCGCTGCTTGGAGCACGCCCCTCCCGCCCTGGAACGAGATCGCCCCGCTGATCGCCCTCCACCACGCCGTCAGCTACCGCCACATCCGCGATGCCACCGAGCCCTGTGTCCAGCACGAGCTTGGGATCATGCTCACCCTCTTTCTCCAAAAAGTGGCGGCGTTTGTCTAGGGAGAGGGATAGGGCTCGCCTAGATCAAGATTATTTTCCCGTAGCCAGTGAAACCCATCAGAGATCAAGAGTGCTTTGATCTGTGTCTTGGGCGACCACCCGTACTCAAGCGCAGAGGTGATGAGTTTTGCGGCAACACGTGGGAGGTTTAGATTGATGATGTGCTCTGGTCTGTCGTCAAAGACCACAACACCACGTCGCCAGACATACTCACTCCCACCCAGGGGGGAGTGCCAAGGGAAATCAAGCTGAAAGAAAGTGCGGGGATGGTCCTGGTGCGAGACATAAAATTTCGCGCCATAGCCCATTATTCCATCAGGACGTGGTATGTGGCCTGATCCTACTTTCCAGAGATAGGTCTCCCCACCTACCACAATCTTCCTCAGCTTGCGTTTCAAACCTTCACCTCACAAGAAAAAGCTCCCTCCACCCAACGCCTGGATAGAGGGAGCTTCAGCTCGTTCTTTGTCCGACCCTAGATCACGCCGCTCGGTTTTTTCGCCGTGCCCTTGCCGCGCGTATCTTGGCGGATGGGCTTGACATCGGCGACATTCTCCGGGGCTTGGTCGAGCAGCATCAGCCAGTCCTCGACCGCATCGCTCTTGGGGAAGATCTCGTTTTCCTTGAACTCCAGCGCGAGCGCCTTGTAGAGGTCCTCTTGGGTTAGGCCTTCGGTGTGGTTGCCGCTGGCAATCGCCCGCTTGATGGCGAAGTCCTTGGCCCGCTCCACCAGGGAGCTCAGGAGTGCTCCGGAGACCAGGTCCTTCCAGTAGAGGCGCTCCGTCCCGCCGTTGCGGTTGAAGACATCCAGAAACTCCGTCTCGGCGTCCTTGCGCCAGAGATGCGCCACGGTGTTGTCCACCAGCTCGGCGGCGGCGGCGCGCTTGTCGCCGTTGTGCTTCTCGATCAGCGCGCAGTCGATCGGGACATTCTCGTTGAGGTAGATCGAGAGAATATCTTTGGCGGCCTTGCGGTCGGGGCGCTTGACACGGACGCGGCGGTCGATACGCTCGGGGCGGAGGATCGCGGGGTCGATGTAGTCCGGGCGGTTGCTCGTGAGCATCACCACGACATTGGCGCTGGAGACCAGGCCGTCCATCTCGGCGCAGAACTGCGGCACGACCGTGTTGGAGATATTGGTCCAGCGGCCCGAGTTTCGGGTGCGGAGGATCGACTCGGCCTCATCGATAAAGATGAAGACCAGGTGGCCCTCTTTTGCCTTCTCACGGGCAGTTGCAAAGATCTCGCGCACCTGGCGCTCGGACTCTCCCAGCCACATGTTGAGGATCTTGGGGCCATTGATGTACATGAAGTACTCTTTGAGGTTCTGGCCGGTCTGCTGGTTGTACTCCTTGGTCAGGTTGTAGGCGGTCGCCTTTCCGATCAGGGTCTTGCCACAGCCGGGAGGGCCGTAGAGCAGGATACCCTTGAGCGGGCGCTTCCCAAAGCGCTCGTAGAGCTCGGGGTAGAGAAGGGGCTTCTCGATCGCATCGCGGATAATCTCGATGACCTCGTCTTGGCCGCCCACTTTGTCCCAGGGCACCTGCGGCACCTCTTCCAGGAAGAAGTCCTTGCTCTCGGTCTTGGGGAAGTGCTCCATCGCGAGCTTACCGGTGGGGTCCATGCGGACCTCGTCGCCCGGCTTGAGCTCCGCAAAGAGCAGCGCCTCGCCCCGCCCGACAATCCGGGAGTTGAGCCCCTGGACATCGCCCCCAACCCGCAGCCGGGTATCGTCGAGCACCTCGCCCACCTTCACCAGCGGCCCGGCGACATGGGGGGGAAGCACTTGAACCACCGCAAAGGCATCGTTGAGGATCACCCGGTCCCCGATAGTCATGTCTTGTGCATCGAGCTTGGGGTCGACATTGCCGACATACTCGCCATCGCCGACGGCAAGGAAGACCTTCTTGCTATTCTCCAGCGGCCCAAGATACATCCCGATCTTGCTGGCGGTCTCGGTCAGCTTGGCGTAGGCCTCTTCAAACTGCTCCAGAACTTCTTGGGCATCGCGCATCTGGCGCTCATCGGTCTCTAGCTGGTGACGTAGCAGTAGCAAGTACTGGTACTTTGGGTCCGACGGCGCGGTCATTGCCAGCAGCTCATCTACTAGACCCACAGCGCGCAGCTGCAGCTCATCACTCTCCTGCGAATCTCCCCGGCGGTTATCTCGTCGTGCCATGCGGGTATTATACCTTTCAGGCGTATGGAAACCACCCCCCAAACGGTCAGGGAGACCCTGGCAAAACTCCGGGAACTTCCCCCGATTCCCGTGGAGCGCCGCCTCGCTGCCCTGGGGGCATTCTGGCAAAAAGTCCCTCTCGCCCCGCCGCCGGAGACGGGCGCATTTCCCTGGGCACAAGTCCGCCGAGGGATCGCCGCCCTCGCCGCCTCCGCGCCGCACTGCTCGGAGCCCGTCGAGCTCGGGAAGCCCGGTGTCCTGGCGCTGATCCTCGCCGGAAACACCCCGCTACTCGCCTGGCCCACGCTGCACTACTGCGTCCTGCTGGGAATTCCCGTCTTCATCAAACAGAGCCGCGATGAGACAGTCTGGACGCGCCACTTTGTCGAGACCCTCACCGAGATAGACGCCGAAGTGGCTGCCTTACTCCACCTTGATCTCTTCCCTGGAATGGTGGATGAGCGTATGCTAAGCCTCTTGACGATAGCAGATGCGACGATTGCCTATGGTTCGGACGAAACACTAGAGGCTCTTTGGCCCCATCTTTATTGGAAACCATTTTTGCCGTTTGGTCATGCCACGAGCATTGGGTTTTGGTGTGATGGTTCAAGTCAGTATCGTGAGGGGGGCGAAGGGTTTGCACGTGATGTTTTGATGTACGATCAACAAGGTTGTCTATCGCCACAAACCATTTTTGTTGATTGGGGCAATCATGGAGCTATTTCCGCTGGACAATTGCTTGCGGGTGAATTGGCAAAGGTGGTTGACGATTTGAAAGTCCCACCAGTCACTGATCTTGCGATTGCCCGAGAGGTGAGAGAGGTAGCCGATATAGCTCGTTTCACTCCGACGGACTATGTGATTCAAGATTCTCACTTGAGATGGACAGTCATCTACGGGACACAACCTAAGATTCTCTCACATGGAACTGGTCATGGCATCGTTCGTATCGTTCCAACTTACCATCGTTTTATGCGACACCTTCCTTTTATCTTGGGTTCTCTTCAAGGGAAAGTGTCCTCGGTCGGAGTTGCGGGTGATATGTCTCAAGAACTGGGTATGGCACTTGAAGCTGTGGGCGTCTCGCGGATTTGCCGGGCGGGGGAGATGCAGACGCCGCCACTGGATTGGAAAAATGGGGGAGTGGACTTGCGGGCATGGCTCGTAGAATCGCTGGCTTCATGACTTCTTCATGGCAACTCTCTAGGATCAATCTGTATTTTTTCGGGTCGCTGAGGGTTCCTTTTCCCAACGAGCGCAGGCATGCGGCTTGACAAAACCGGTAGCTTTGCGGAACAATAGCGACGATTTTCTGATCGAATGGGGCAGTCCTGCGGGGGGACAATGATGCCCTTCGGAAATTTCGTAATAAAGAAGGAAATTGTCTGCGCGAGCGCGAATAGTGCGAGCGTAGGTTTTCGGCCACTTAGGACAGGGAATAATCCCTGCTGACGACCGAGAAGAGAGGTTTTACAGCATGCAGATTCGCACCGGGATGCGATCCTCCTGGTTGGCGGCGGCGGCAGCGGTGCTGGTGACAGGCCTGCTTGCGCTCCTGCCTTCTGGCTGTGGTGGAAGTGGAGGGGATACGATTCCCACAACACCCACACCCACACCGGTTGGGGCGACACCGACGCCAACACCAGCGGGCACCGCAGCTTTCAAGGTTAAGATCGATTGGGGCGCGCGTAGCCGCGTCGTGGGTCTCTCCTCGGCTCTTTCGGCCCGGATAACGCTGGTAAACGGCGATCCGGCCGGTGGTGACATCTCCTGGGTTGTGAATCGCCCGGCGGGGACATCGGCAGTTCTCCAGAGCTACGACGCACCGCGTAAAGCCAAGATCGGTAACTTCATCCTGAGGGTGGACTTCTACACCAACGCCGATGCGACTCCGGAGACGAGCAAGGTTGGGTTCGCCCAAGCCTCGGCCACCGTTCTTGCGGATGGCTCGCTCTCGGTGACCATCTCGACGTACACGGGAGTCCAGAGTGTCGAGATCATCGCCGGGCAGTCGGTTGCGGTGGGGGATACCCTGGATCTTGCCTTCCAGGCGAAGAACAGTGATGGCAATATCGTTGCCGTGACCCGTGGCTCGGTCTTCTTTGCCGTGGTGGCGGATGCCGATGCGGGGAACCTCGCCGTGGTCAATGGGGGCTCGTCGGTCAAGGGAGTTCGCCCTGTCCAGGCTACCGTCACGGCGAGCATCGATGGTGCGACCAGTCCCGCGACCGTTGTACGTGTTACCTCCAACGCCTCTGTTGCCGTGACCCCGATCTCGGGTGACCTAGGCTCGGAAGCACCGCTTGATCTCACCGCAGTGGTGACCAACGCGCCTGTTGGGGATAGCGATGTCACCTGGTCGATCCAGGGGGGAGCGGGCACGCAGAACGGAACCCTGACGAACATTACGGGAACCACGGTGCGCTACCTTGCTCCTAAGGTGGTCGCGAAAGAAGTGCGCAACATCACCCTGATTGCGACCAGCAAGTACGACACGAGCAAGACCTTCACCATCCCTATCAAGGTGAGTGCAACCACCGATGTGGTGATCACTCCTTCGCCGGTGAGCCTTTCCTGGGAAGAGTCGGTCTCCCTGACAGCGGTGGTGAACAACCTCTCGTCCCTGATCCCCGCTGCGGATTCCCGCCGCGAGGTTAAGTGGGAGCTCGTCAAGGACGGCACCAACCCGGTTGGCTCGCTGGTGGTGGACACGACGAATGCCAATAAGGCGACCTACACTGCACCAAAGCGCGATGCGACTATCACGGTGCGTGCGATCAGCAACTACGACACCACCGTGATTGGGGTTGTGACCATCACAGTGAAGTCCAAAGTCTCGGTTGTGGTGACCAACCCAAGCCCGCTGGCGGACCCGTTCCGTATCTCCGTTGGCAAGGTGCAGAACTTTGCGGTGAACGTGACCAATATCGCCCCCGGGCGAGATGGCTCCGTCACGTGGACTCTGACAGGACCGGCGGGAGAGCCCAACACGGGTGGCATCTACGGTGACATCGTCAGCACCAGCACGACAACAGCACGCTACACGGCACCGGCCTCCAAGCCGGGGACGGGCCGGGCACGGATTATTGCGACCAGCAACTACGACCCCAGCGCGACAAAGGTGATCAATATCGAGATCGTTGCCGGTTCGTTGGACATTAAGATTGACTAAAGCCATGACACGATTTGTTAGAAACAGAATAGTGCCAGGGGCACTTGCTACTCTCCTTGCGCTGGGCGTAGTGGCTCCCTTGACAGGCTGTGGCGGCGGACTGGGACGTCCTTTTGGCGGAGGGGTCAGTGCTCTTCCCGTCAGTAATGTGGGACGTCTTCAGATCACGGTTGCTTGGCCCGCACGAAAGCCGACTCGTCTTATCCCCGATGCCTCCAACAGTATCGTGGTGGATATTAAGAACGCTGCAGGGGTCAGTGTCGCTGGCTTCCCCAAGGTCTTAGTGCGGCCTGCGGATATCTCCGGCTCTGGAACTACCGCCGTGGCAACGGTCACGGCGGGAGATCTCGAGGTGGGGCGCTCTGCGGCAGCAGCGGAGCAGTACACGATTACCGCGGTTGCCTATCCCAATACCACAGGCGATGCCAATCCGGCGGACGTGCCCCAGGCACGAGGAACGGGTTTTGCTAGCCTCTGGCTGAACCCGACCAACCCTGCTCAGGACCACACCTCCCAGTCCGTTGGCTTTACGATGGACAGTACTATTGTTCGTCTGGAGACGACACCGGAGATTGGGTTCCCGCTACGAATTGGGCGAACCCGGACCCTGACCGCGACGGCATACGACGCTAACGACCTGGTGGTCTTGACGACACCAGGGAAGATCCAGTGGGTAACGACTGACAGCAGTGTCGCGACTCTCTCCTCGACAACGGGGCAGTCGATTGTCGTCACTGCTGCGGCTTTTGGAACCACACGTATCTCGGCGACGGAGACGGAGTCGGGGATTACCAGCGTGGGGCGGCCTTCGATTGTGCGCGTCTCGGACTCGACGCTTCTGGCGGCGGGCTGGGGTAAGTTCCATGGGGACCTTCAGAACACGGGACAAGTGGGAACGTGGGCGACGGGTGTTGCAAACCAGGGGCAGGTGAAGTGGGGCTTCCTCACGGGCAATAAGATCCTACTTACCTCACCTGCGATCTCTGAGGTTGATGCGACAACCGGGGACTTCATGGTCTTTGCAGGAAGCCAGGACAGCACGGTCTATGGTATCGATGGCAAGACGGGAAATGAGGTCTGGCGCTATGAGACAAACGGGCCCGTCGACTCGTCGCCTGCTCTGACAAACGATGGTGTCCTCTATGTCGGCTCCGATGATCGTAAGGTCTATGCGCTGGATGCAGAGACGGGGACGCTTCTTGCCTCTAGTGCGGCTTTTGGTGGGCCGATCTCGTCCTCACCGACAATTGGGCCGGATGGCTCTATCTATGTTGGGGAGAGCCTACCGGGTAAGACATTCTACTGTCTTGACTCACGTACGCTAGCTGTCAAGTGGAGCTTTGTAGCGCCCGATGGAATCGTCAACTGTGCTGCCTTCTCTCCGGATAACTCCCGGGTTTACTTTGGCTGCCAGGACGGAAGAATCTACGCTCGTAACGCCACCACTGGAACTGCTATTCCCGGCTGGCCGGTGACACTGGGATCGGATATTTTTGCTTCCTCTCCCGTTGTGGATACAGCAGGGAATGTCTACATCGCTTCGACCGCAGGGAGGGTGTTTGCCTTTACCTCTGCGGGTGTGCAGCGGTGGGCTCCACGTGACTTTGCCGTGCCGATCTTCTCCACGCTGGCGCTGGCAAGTGATGCTGGTGGCGCGGCGACACAGCTCTATGTCTCCACCTGTGACTTCTCATCGGGGGCAGATAACAGCCGTGTCTATGCGCTCAACCCGGCAACGGGGGCGATTAACTGGCAGTACCCTGCAGTTGGAGATCCTGGCCTAGAGCCCATGTCCTCCTCGCCATCCATTGGACGGGATGGGACAGTGTTTGTGGGGACCTGGGGAGGCGATGTGCTTGCCCTCACCTCCACAGGATCACTGCGCTGGAGCTTTGATACGACCGGAATGATCGAGTCTTCACCTGCAATTGGTAAAGATGGTACGGTCTATATTGGTAATCACAACGGTCTCGTGTTTGCGATTCGGTAGAGAGATGTTTAGGGCTGGCTTCTTGGAAGAGAGCCAGCCCTGAAAGGGACTTAAAAATGGCATCATATGAATCTAGTAGCCGTCCTTTTCTAACTGGCCTTTTAGCGACGACTTTCCTAATCGGGGGAGGCGTTTTTGTCTATGCAGGGGCCAGGCAGGGACTATACGGAAGTCTGGGACGCGACTTCGCAAAGTCAGGGGGGCGGCCTTTTGCCAATACCGTGGCGATGCAGCGGAGCATTGAGCTGACCGAAGAGAAACTGCGTGAGAACAAGGAGCGTGTCGGAACCAACCCTAATGTGGGTGAGGGGCCTGAGTTCCTGGAGAGTAAGCTGTGGCGTGAGCGCTTGTACGGAACGGGGACTCCCGAGGGGAACTTTGCCCGTCTAAACAATGCTCTGGACCAGATGCGGAAGATGTCGTCCTGGGGATCCACGGGTGGCTCCGGTGGCGGTGGAACGCGTCCAAATAGCTTCGGTGGCAGTGGCAAGGGCTCTGCGCCTGCGTCCGGCGGTAACATTACCGCGATGGGAAGCGCTTGGCCGGGTGTGCCTGCACAGCTAACTCAGTGGGAGTTTGTGGGACCACGTGATCTTAAGCCTGCTCCTCAGCTGATCTACTTTGGACCTGCCCAGTCACGTGCCTCGGGGCGTGTGAACGATGTCGCCTACGATCCGACCGACCCTACAGGTAACACCGCCTACATCGCCTCCGCGGGTGGTGGTGTCTGGAAGACGACCAATGGTGGACAGGACTGGCAGCAGCTCTCGGACTCCACTTTTGACCAGCTCCAAACCTCAGGAATTGCGGTGACAGCCACCGGAGTTGTTCTGGTTGGCTTGGGAGACTACCCTGGTGGTGATGCCGCAAGCCGTGGTGTGATGCGCTCCACCGATGGTGGCGCGACTTGGGTGCGTGTGGCAGCTGCGATTCAAGGAACCTATGTCAGCCAGATATTGTGTGATCCCGACCTGCCTAATGTTGTCTACATGACAACCGGTGGGGGGACTGCGGCCCGAACCGGTGTTTATAAGTCTACCGATTCTGGAATAAACTGGGCAAAGCTAAATCCGCCCATTGCGACGGGGGACTTTACCAAGATCTCTATTGCCGCTCCGGACCCAGGGACGGGAACCCGTTTCCTCTATGTCTCGCGTGCAGCCGATCTGACGGCAGGGACCTCGGTCTTCCGTAGCTCAGATCGTGGGGCAACCTGGACCAACCTGACTCTGGGAATTCCGGGACAGAACTCCTTTAACTCCGAGGTTGAGGTTGCGGCATCGCCCAACGATCCCAATGTGGTCTACTACGTCGATGCAAGCACGGGCCAGACGGATGGACGTATCCTTAAGAGCAATCAGGCAGGTGCAGCCAATACCTGGGTGGACGTCACGGGGAACTTCCCCGACGGCGCTGAGGTAGGGCAGCCGGGGTACAACTACAGCCAGTTCTTCTATGACCGGCACTTGGACTGTGGAACCATTCCGGTTCCCGGACAGGATATCGACCAGCTCTTCCTAGGAGGAATCACCCTCGCGGCGACCCTCGGAGGGAGTAACTGGACCGATGTTGGGCAGTCGTATGTATCTCCTGCGGCGGTGCAGACTCACAGCGACCAGCACGGAATGGCGTTCAATCCCGCCAATCCGCTCAAGAGCCTGATCACCAACGACGGAGGGGTCTACGGGCTCACTTTTGACCCGAATGTAGGCACTTGGACGTTTGTAGGTGGCTATGCACTCAACCGAACGCTTGGTGTCTCACAGTTCTACGATGCTGACTGGCACCCAAGCAATCCTGATTGGATGCTTGGTGGAACGCAGGACAACTCCTCACCTGCGGCACTAGGGGATGTCCAGCACTGGGACAACGTGGGAGCCGGCGATGGCTTTGGTTCCGCGATCAACCCGGTGAACACCGCGATTCAGTACACCTCGTCCCAGTTCGATAATATCATCGGAACCGGTGATAGCTGGGCTAGCCGTACAGGCATCTCGCCCGACTGGGGAGCAGATGAGCTTCCGTTTATCTCCCGTATGGCGCTGAGCCCCGCGGCTCCAAACTACTTGTACGTTGCGACAAATAACCTCTGGCGCTTCGACTCGGACAAGGCTGCGGGCAGATGGAACGATCCTACCTGGGATCCGAACACGGCTTGGGATCCACGCCTGGGAGGCACCAATCTCTGCCCCGACTCAGGTCAGGGCTTTGAGACCATTACCGGCATTGCGCCCTCTCCGAGCGATCCGAGCATTGTCTACGTGTCAACCGCAGGTATCGACTTCGCGACGCCACGGCTTCTGGGCAAGCTTTGGATGCTGAAGTTCAGGGCCACGGGCCGGGGCTACCGTGACCCCGCCAATGCCCAGTGGAAGCGTCTGGACATCTACAATCCGGGCACAGGCGATGTGCGGAGCTTCCCGCCGGGAGCTATCTTCCAGAATGTAGCGGATGGACAGATTCGTATCTCCACGGTGAAGGTGAACCCGTCTAACCCCTACGATATCCTTGTGGGAACGACGGATAACTCTCCGGTTGCTGCTAACAACGGTGTCCGCCTATGGCGCTGCCGTAACACCAACAACGTCTGGTCCAATCCGCAGATCCTGCCGCAGTTCATCCCGGTCTCTGGTATTCAGGGAACCCCGACTGCGCTGACAACCCTGCCGCCGCGCTGTATCGAGTTCCACCCGAACGATCCGTCTAACACGTTCTTTGTCGGAAACGATATCGGTGTGTTTATCACGCGTGATGGTGGTTCTACCTGGTTCAACGCGGGAACCAACCTTGGTCTGCCCGTTGTACCTGTCAATGCGATGCGTGCGATCCGGGGAACCGGCTTCCTCAATATCGCTACCTACGGTCGTGGAATGTGGCGCATGCCGATCAATGTCTTCGACCAGGCGGTTCCCTCACCCTTCAAGGTGACCCCGAACCTGACCCGTGGAGCCTCGATCAGCTGTACGATCCGTGTTCAGAACCTCAATCAGCGACAGCTCAGTGGCGTGTCCATTGTCGGAGCACAGTTTATCCCGAGTACCGGGACACTCTCCAATACGACAAGCGCCCTGCCTGTGAACCTGACACCCAACCAGCTCTCCCTACTACAAGAGGGCAGGGGGACGGTTCTGTTTGCGAATACGACGGGACGCTCTGGCACCCTCGGGACGCTGCGCTTTACCTTCCGCTACCAGCTTGCCAGTAGCACGGTAAACGCCGTCAACGATGTGACAGTTCGTCTGCCCTAGTCGTTGTGTGGTGGCCCCCCACGGGAGATTCCCGTGGGGGGCTTTTTTCTTGATTCCTATGAAGATACTCATTACCGGAGTCTCCGGATTTCTAGCCCACGCCCTCGCGGAGCGTCTCCTTGAACAGGGGTACGCCGTCCTCGGAGTCGCTCGCTCTGCGCCCCGCCACGCAGGCATCCCCTACGCCACGCTTGATCTCACCGACTTTTCCAGCACACTGGCCCTGCTTGAGAGAGAGCTGCCCGAGCAGATCTTCCACCTCGCTGCTGTCTCCGTCCTACAACACGCGGGGGGACCTGAGGGGGCACGGGGAATGTTGGAGGCGAATGTCGCGGGCACCTGGAATCTCTTGGAGGCAAGCCGACGCCTGGAGATTCCCCAGGTTGTTGTGGCATCGTCGGATAAGCAGTACGGCGCACTGGCGGTGCCTCCCTACGACGACGAAGACTCGACGGCTTTCGCCAATGGGGGCCTCTATGAGCTCTCGAAAGCACAGCAGGATCAGGTTGCTCGTCTCTATGCGGGGCTCTACGAGACTCCTGCGATCCGTGTGGCACGCCTGGCAAATGTCTATGGCCCCGGTGACCTGCACTGGAGCCGCATTGTCCCTGGGACGATCCGTCGGACGGTGGAGGGGGTGGCTCCGCGGATCACGGCCGGCAAAGCAGGGGAGTCGCTACGAGAGTATGTCTTCCTCGACGATGCTCTTGCGGGCTTGCTAGCCCTTGCCGCAGACGCACAGAGCCGCGGCAATGCTCCTCTTCAGCGTATCGATGGCAAGCTGGCGCGGGTTGCCTTTAACATTGGCTCGCCGCATCGCCATGCTGCGGCCTCGGTGATCCAGACGGTTCAGCAGGTGCTTGCGGAGGACTTTGGTATCGTTGGGCCGCCCCCCGAGGTGCAGCCGGGAGTGGTGGGAGTCTTCGAGCCGGGCTCGCAGTTTAACCGTCTAGAGCGTCTTCGGGAGCTGATGCCGCACTACTCTCCCCGCTCGCTTCATGAGGGACTGCGCCTGACGATTCCCTGGTACTTGGAGCAACTACGGCAAGGGTAGTGTCGTCCAGGGCGAGCCGCCGGGCGGTGCGGAGTGCCATGATAAACCGCTGGAAGTCGCCAGCGTTCTGGAGGGCGAGGAGAGAGCCCCAGGGCTGATGCTCCCGCTCGTGCAGCAGCCAGGCGGCAAGGGCATCTGTGGCGGCGAGGATGGTATCGCCTGACTGGAGAGCAAACTCTGTGTGACAAAGCTCGGGCAGTGGCCCTTGGGTAGGCAGGAGCGCGGGGTAGGTCGAAAAGTCCTCGGCGCGTGTGTAGGGGAACGCAAAGACCAAGAGATCGTCCCGGATCACAAAGACACAGGCATCCCCAATCACTTGCACTCGGAGAGTTGTGGGATCCCACTCAAGACCTAGAAAGCTGGAATGGGTAGCGTGGCGAAGCTTGTCGGCGAGGAACCACGGGACTGGGCTGGGAATCATGGCTCTCCAGGCAGTCGCCGCTACATCGCGCTCCAGGGTACCGTCGGTGAGAAACGCCTGGCACAACGCCTGTGCCCAGAGCCCCGAGAACGCATCCGACGAGGCACCATCCGCGAGAGCGAGCCGCCCCTCGGCCCAGAGTAGTGCATCCTCATTGGCCTCAGGGGCAAGCGGGTCCTTGGCGAGCGTAAAGGCTCTTACCACAGCTTACCGGGGCGTGTGCCAATCTCCAACGCTAGGACGAGCAGGCTCGGATCGGCGTTGAGAACAAAGGCGCGTGCATCGTCGGTGAGGGGCAGGCCATTCTCCCAGGCGACCGTGCGCATGTACGGGGTCAGGTAGCTCGCCTTGTCGAAGAGGAGGCGGGCATAGCGGTCGGGGAGCTCGGTGGGCTTGTCGGGGAAGGAGAGCGGCTGCGCTACCCGGCGGCTGGAGAGATGGACATTAAAGAGCGTCGCGCGGCCATTGCCAGTGCCCAGGTTTGCCAGCGCGTCGAGGTAGGGGCCAGGTTCTCCATCGGTTGCCTCTCCATCGGTGATGTGGACGATAACCGGGGGATGCGATGCGGGATTACGCCCAACCCAGTAGGAGAGAACCTCGTGGGCGTAGTGCAGGGCGGCACACATCGTGGTCGAGCCCTTGGCCTGCGGTGTGAGCCAGATAGGGGCCTTGATAGTCTCAGCATTGCCCCCTGCCATGGCGACCACGCGCTCCTCCAGGCGAAGAACATGCTGGGCGACCTCGGCAATAGGGACGAGCTCACGGCCGCGGAGCGCACCTTGCCAGGCGGGAGCGACCTCCTCGCCGTAGCCGATCACGGCGATCTCAAAGTAGTTGCGTACCCCATCGGACTTGGAGCAGGAGAGAATGAGGTTGCGGAGCAGGTTGTTGAGTGCCATCGCGACTGCCTCGGCTTTTGTGACAGGCGCTTGGCCATCGCGCTCCCCAAAGGGCTCGGCCATCGATGAGGACTGGTCAAGGATGAAGCAAAAACACGAGGGCGTGTAGCGGGTTATATCAGAGTTCGTGTAGCGGCTCATGACTAGGTATACACCAAAAAGGGGGCTCTTTCCTTCTCAAAGTTCACGGCACCTTGCTGAAACTCCGCCCAGAGCTCGGCGGAACCGGCACCACGGTTAAATGCACGTCGCACGGCATCGGTGCCGCAGGAGTAGTCGAACATCTGGGTGGGTTCCCCCGGCGAGAATGGCCGGACGACTCCCGCATCGCGGAGGGCGGCGAGGAGGGCGAAGTTGGGGCGTGTCCACTCGCTCTCGGGGCCTTTTTGGGGGATCAGGCGCACTCCTTGGCACTTCTGGCCGGTGAAAAGCCCGCGTGACGGTGTAAAGCTCGCCGCGGTGTACGCAAAACCCGCCACCGCATGTTTCTCCAGCGCCTTGGCGAGCTTGGTTGCGCTGAGAGTGGGACTGCCAACATAGCCAAAGGGATCGTCGGTGCCCACCCCGATCGCGATACAGTCTAGCTCCCCGAGAATCCCCGTGGCGGCGTAGAGCCGGGCAGCACGGAGCGTCGGGATATTGGGCGATGTCGGGATCCAGCGGCGCGCGTCCCAGCCAGAATCCGTGCGGCTGAGGCCTTGGCAGGCAAGCACGCTGAGCGTGGGTTGGGCACCACCTGCAAGCCAGCCCTTGCCGATGAGCATCTTCCCTACCTCACCGAGGGTCATGCCGTGTCGGTAGGCAAGGGGGTACTTGCTCACAAACGACGTGAACCCCTTTTGGACGGGGCCGCCCTCGACTCGTGCCAAGCCAAGCGGGTTGGGGCGGTCTAGCACCAGCACCGGGAGCCCGACTTTGGCCGCGCCTTCGAGGACACAGCCCAGGGTCGAGAGGTAGGTGTAGCTCCGGCAGCCGATATCCTGTAGCTCAAAGACCAGGAGCTCTAGCCCTTTCAGCATCTCGGGGGTGGGGACCTTGGTCTTGCCGTAGAGGGAGTAGACCGGCAGACCCGTCTTGGAGTCGGTGTAGGAGGCGATCCACTTGCCCGCGGGGACATCACCGCGGACACCATGCTCGGGGCCGAAGAGCGCCGCCACTTTGACACCGCCCGCACGGAGCGCCTCAATCGCGGGTGTTCCATCGGCGAGCGCGGCGGGTGGGTGGGTCACCAGCCCAACTTTCTTGCCCTTCAGCCGCGCGAATCCCTCCGCTGCCAGTACATCGAGTCCGGTCTTCATGCCCCTATCGTACCGCAAGCGAGAGCGAGAACAGCTCGCGCTGCTCGTTGCCCAGGAGCAAGGTCTGGTTGTCGCTGAAGCACAGCGCCTCGCACTGCTTGGCATCGTCGAGGAGGATCCGCTGGAGCGGCTTGGTCAGGAGCTTGTCGGTCGCACCGCGGACATCAAAGAGCCAGACCGATGCCACTAGGTGCGTGAGGACAGCGAGGGTCTTGCCATCGGGCGAGAGATCGGCGGCGGTTACCCAGCCCCCGAGCTGGGTGCGGCTATCCAGCTTGGTGAGGACATTCACCTTCTCTGTGTCCTCCTGGTCGAGGCGGTAGAGCGTGGTGTTATCGAGCGGGAGAAAGCGCATCCCTGCGGCACGCTGCTTGGTCAGGACATGGAGCTTGCCTCGAAAGACAAAGGCGGCCTCGCAGTCGAAGCGCCAGGCCTCTTTCTTGGGGGGGAACTCGCTCTGGTCGGGGTAGGCGACACGCAGCTTGGTGGCATCGACTTTCTGGTCGCCTCTGCTGGGATTGGGCTCGTCGAGCTTGTAGACACAGAGGTTATCGCGCTTGTTGTCGTTGTTGCCCATATCGGCGATATAGAGTGTCTTGCCATCAAGGGCGATATCTTCCCAGTCGTGGTTCTTGGCATCGCGCACCTCGATCTCCGCTACCACAGAGCCATCGGCGCGGAGGGCGAAGAAGCGCGACGAGTCGCCACTGTCGTTGTGGCCCCAGAAGATGCCGGGGTAGCGGCGGCTCGCCGCCAAGCCACTGAGCTCGCTCAGCTCTTTACTGCGAATCAGACCGCTGGGAACCCACTTGCGCTTGGGGAGGGGTTTGGTTTCCTGCATGGCCTAGCGCCCCACGGTCAGCTTCTGGGCATCGTCGCTTGTCTGATAGCCTTGCGTGAGCTGGCGCTCCTCGACCCGCTTGACCCGCGCCTCCATGCTGTCTAGCGCGGCATCGAAGGAGAGATCGAACTTCGTGGTCGTGTCACGGAGGGCCAGAACCTGCTCCTTGAGCGCATTGAGCTCCGCGCGGAGCTCATCGCTGAGCTGCACCGTACCCTCGCCCCCCTTGCGCGCACGGATCT